>NZ_JBBMEO010000027.1:0-27956 GCF_040096515.1 Faecalibacterium tardum
GGGCACTGAAATAAAAATCAAATTCCTTGGAGCATGGCCAAAGCGCACGCGGCGGCCATTTCAAATCGTTTTTAGCAAAAAAATAGCGGAACACCCGCAGGGTGTTCCGCTATTTTGCATTTAAAATTAGCCCTCGATGAGCTCCACGGTCTTCATCTTGACCGGGGTGGTGGGCTTGTCGTTCCAGTCGGTGCGGACAGAAGCGATCTTATCCACAACGTCCATGCCGGCAACCACCTTGCCAAAGGCGGCGTACTGGCCGTCCAGATGAGGTGCATCCTTGTGCATGATGAAGAACTGGCTGCCTGCGCTGTTGGGGTTCATGCTGCGGGCCATGCTGATCACACCGCGGGTGTGCTTGAGGGGGTTGTTGACGCCGTTAGCGGCAAACTCACCCTTGATGTTCCAGCCCGGGCCGCCGGTGCCGGTGCCCAGCGGGCAGCCGCCCTGGATCATAAAACCGGGGATGACACGGTGGAAGGTCAGGCCGTTGTAAAAGCCTTCTTTGACCAGCTTTTTGAAATTCTCACAGGTGATGGGGGCAACTTCCTCGTTCAGCTCGATGTCGATGATGCCGCCGTCTTCCATAGTAATGCGAACCATAACGCTACAATACTCCTTTTGTGTTGACCCCGCAGCGGGGGTGTTGGTGGCAGAAATGACTGCCCGGATATCCCTTATAGTATACCATAGGTTTTGCCCGTTGCAACGATGCAGATGCAACGTTTTTGTGAATTATCTGCCCCAATAGGCTAAAAATACGCGCCGCAACCGGAGTTTGCGCTCTGGTTGGTGGACGCAACCGGGCTTTTGTGCTAGAATCGTGCCACAAAAAATAATTACAACTCCCCCTGCATCTCCACCATATCCGCCCAGAAGCGCTTGGGGCAATGGGTCATGCGGCCTTTTTCGTTGTGGCGCGCTTTGATCTCCAGCGTTTTGTAGAACTGCGTCCACAGCGCCTGAAACTGCTGCTCCCGCGCACTGGGCGGCGGCAGCTCCAAGGGCGCTGCCAACTCCAGCAGCCGGGTGCTGCGCCCCTCGTGCAGCAGCACCGCCTGATGGACGGCATCATAGATCATGAAATCCTCCTCCGGAAAGCGTCCGCAGAAGTGCGGGCGCAGCAGGGGGAGGATATAATTTTTGGGGTGGATGACCGCGCCCAGCATGCCATCGTGCTCCTCGAAACGCACAAAGCCCTGAAACTTGTCTACCTCCCAGTCCAGACTTTTTTTCATGGCGTAGAGGGGCGCGACCACCGGGTGCCCCTCCCGCTTGACCGTGCCCGGGCCCAGCGCAAAGGCCAGATGCAGAAAGCGGAGCAACAGCAGCTCCTTGTCCTCCTGCCCGGAGAGAAAATCCCGGCTGACGAGGTACTCGGTCTCTGCGCCCAGCTTTTTGCCAAAGCTGGCGAACACCCGCCGGGCAACGGCGGGGTCGGTGGCAATGTCCTTGACCGGGTAGAGGGTGGCAGTCTCCCGCTGGGGCGTCCACACCGCAAAGGGAAGTTCGTGCTGGGCAAAGCTTTCGTATACGCAGCACAGAAAGCCCTCAAAGCTGCCGTCGTACAGGTAGACCACGTCGGCATCGTGCAGCTTGCGCGCCCCCTTGGGGCTTACAGCGCCTTGGCAAGACATTGCACTGCCTCCTCCCGTACCATGCGGACAGCCGCCCGGGGCGGCACGCCCTGCCCGATGAGGTTGTCCACGGCAGGCGGGCTGAACAGGCTCAGCTGCTCGCAGCTGCCGCTGAATACGTTGGGGTCGATGAGCGCCCGGGTAATGAGCTCCCGCCCGGCACTGCCGCGCCCCGGGTGCGACCCGGAAAAGCCCCGGCAGGTGATGAAGTACTGCGCCCGCTTAAGCACCACACCCATGCGCTTGAGCTCGTCCAGCCCCAGCGCCGCCTGTTTGCGGGCGCGCCAGATGCGCCGGGCGCTTTTGGGGCCGATGCCCGGCACCCGCAGCAGCATCTCGAAGGGGGCGCGGTTCACGTCCACCGGGAACAGCCCGTAGTGCTGCACCGCCCAGTTGCATTTGGGGTCCAGATAGGGGTTGAAGTTGGGGTTGTCTTTATCTAAAATCTCGTCCGCCTCGAACTGGTAGAACCGCAGCAGCCAGTCTGCCTGATACAGCCGGTGCTCCCGCAGAAGGGGCGGCTTTGTGTCCAATGCGGGCAGGCGGGTGTCCTCGGCTACCGGAATGTAGGCGGAGTAGAACACCCGCTTCAGCCCGTATTTCTGGTACATCCCCTCGGTCAGTTTTAAGATGTGGTAGTCCGTCTCCGGCGAAGCACCTACGATCATCTGGGTGCTCTGCCCGGCGGGGGCGAATTTGGGCGCGTGGCGGTAGAGGGTAAGCTCCTCCCGGCTGGCAGCGCCGGACACCGCGATCTGCTTCATGGGGCGAAAGATGGAGTGCCGCCCCTTGTCCGGGGCCAGCAGGTTCAGGCTGCGCTCGCTGGGCAATTCCACGTTCACGCTCAGACGGTCGGCCAGATACCCCAGCTGCTGCAAAAGCTCCGGGCTTGTGCCCGGAATAGCCTTGGCGTGGATGTAGCCCCCAAAGCGGTATTCGCCCCGCAGCAGCCGCAGCACCGCCAGCATCCGCTCGGTGGTGTAGTCCGGGGTGCCCAGCACCGCGCTGGACAAAAACAGCCCCTCGATGTAGTTGCGGCGGTAGAACTCCATGGTCAGCTCTGCCAGCTCCCGGGGCGCAAAGGTGGCGCGGGGGATATCGTTGGAGCGGCGGTTGACGCAGTAGCCGCAGTCGAAGGAGCAGCAGTTGGTCATCAGCACCTTGAGCAGGCTGACGCAGCGGCCATCGGCGGTAAAGGCGTGGCAGCAGCCCGGCGCGTAGCAGCTGCCCATCGTGCCCGGGCGCGCGGTGCGGGACGCCCCACTGGAGGTGCAGGCAACGTCATATTTGGCGCTGTCGGCCAGAATGGTCAGCTTGTCCATCAGGGTCTGTTCCATGCAAAAAACACCTCCAAAGGGGATAAAACCGGGAAAAAGGGTCAAAAAATAAAGCCATGCGCAAAACAGCAGATGGCTTTATGAAAAACAGGGGGCGTCTGGCCGCGAACCCTCTCAGTCATCGCGTAGCGATGACTGAGAGGGTTCCGCTTACCACTTGGCCTTGGTCTCTACCACGCGGCCTGCAATGTGCAGGTGGTTCAGGTCCTCGCCCTTGATGACCATTTCATGATAGGCAGGGTTGAAGGGCTGCAGCACCACGCAGTTGCCGCGCTGGATATAGCGCTTCAGGGTGCCCTCGCCCTCGTCGCCGTAGATCAGCACGCCCAAGTCGCCGTTTTCCAGCGTGTCCTGCTTGTGCACCAGCGCAAGGTCGCCGTCCTGAATGCGGGGCTCCATGCTGTCACCGCGCACCACCAGATAAAAATAGTTGGCGGGGTCTTTCACCCGGGCGTACTCCTGCCCGTAGTCCTCCTCAAAGGCCAGTGCGCCGTAACCGGCCTTTACCGTGCCGATGACCGGGATCAGGCTCTCGGTATAGCTGCCGAAAAAGCGCTCCTCGGGGGCAGAAACATTGCTGACCGGGCGGTACAACCCCAGCAGATAGTCCGCCGTGGTGTTCAACAGCTCCGCAATGCGGGCCACGGTGGAGGGGTCGGGGGAGGACTTGCCGCTTTCCCACTTGCCGACAGCCTGCTGTGTGACCCCCAGTCTGGAGGCAAGCTCCGCTTGGCTGACGCCCTGCTTTTTGCGGCACTGCTTCAATAGCTCTGAAAACGACATGATGATGCTCCTTTTCCCGATGGGTGGTTTATGTTGGTTTTATTATACAACAAAAAGGTGTTTCTGTAAAGAGAAATTCCAAAAAAACTTCGAATAAAGGTTGTGATAAATGCGTCCGTTGTACAGCTGCCGTACAGAAAAAAGAAAAAATTTGCATAAGGGCTTGACAGAACGGCGTAAATCTGGTAAAGTAAGTAGGCATTCGACACGGCGTAACGCGAGTGTCCACAAGGAGAGATGTCCGAGTGGTTTAAGGAAGCAGTCTTGAAAACTGCCGTACGGCAACGTACCGTGGGTTCGAATCCCACTCTCTCCGCCATTTTTTATTGAATAAGTGTAATGCACTTTGCTCTGGAGTAGTACTCAAGAGGCCGAAGAGGCGCCCCTGCTAAGGGCGTAGGTCGTCTAAACAACGGCGCGAGGGTTCAAATCCCTCCTACTCCGCCAAGAAAATCCCTCGTAGTTTCGTGAAAACTGCGGGGGATTTTCCTTTTTTGTGACCCCTCCAGTCTCGCTCCGTTCGGCAGCTCCCCCAAGGAGGCGCCTGAACTCTCTCGGTCAAAACCTGACGGCTTTGCCAGCTCCCTCGGGGAGGGAGCGAACCCTCTCAGGCGCTCCCGCGCCAGCTCCCCCGAAGGGGGAGCCAAGCCGTAAGGTTCAGCACTTAAGCGTTAGGAGAAGTGAGAAGCTTTTCCTACGCGCTCGCTCCCCCGGGGGGAGCTGTCGCGCAGCGACTGAGGGGCTATAAATGGAGAAGCGAAAAAAGCGTTAAAGCGATAGCGCCGACTGGCGCAGCGCTAGCTTTTTTGTGCTTCGACTTCTTCTTTAGGATTGTTAAGGGCGTGCAGCCCTTGACCCGTTGCGGGGTGGGTGGAGTCCAGAGGTAGGGAGGGGGGAGTCGGAACACCCCTCCCTGCCTCTGGCCCAGCGGAGCGTCCCTGCACGCTTGCGGCAAGCAGGAGCTTTCCGGCTAAAGCGCAAAGTTTGCGGGTGCGCCAGAGGCTCCCTCCCAGAGGGAGCTGGCAAAACCGTCAGGTTTTGACTGAGGGAGTTCGTCCACGCCCCAAAACGCCGTCAATTTGCAAAAAAAGTTACAATTTTTTCTTGAAAAAAGCCGGTTTCCCATTGACAGCCTTGTTATAATAGAGGTGTAGTATTTTTATGGGTCAGCACTCTGCGGCCCTTTGCGCTAACAATTGCGAATATTGCGATAAAAAGAAAGAGGCATTTGGAACATGACTAAAATCGATATCTTCTCCGGCTTCCTTGGCGCCGGCAAAACCACTCTGATCAAAAAGCTGATCACCGAGGCCTTTGCAGGCCAGCAGGTGGTGCTGATCGAGAACGAGTTCGGCGAGATCGGCATTGACGGCGGCTTCCTGAAGGAAAGCGGCATCCAGATCAACGAGCTGAACGCAGGCTGCATCTGCTGCTCTCTGGTGGGCGATTTCCGCACCGCTCTGCAGCAGGTGGTGGAACAGTACCACCCCGACCGCATCGTCATCGAGCCGTCCGGCGTTGGCAAGCTGAGCGATGTGACCCGCGCCGTGGAGGGCGTGGCGGAGCATCTGGACGTGCAGTTGAACAGCTTTGTCACCGTGGCCGATGTGAACAAGGTCAAGATGTATATGAAGAACTTCGGCGAGTTCTACGATGACCAGATCAGCCACGCAAGCTGCATCCTGCTCAGCCGCACCCAGACCGCCAGCGAGGAAAAGATCGCCGCTGCCGTGGCAATGCTGCGGGAAAAGAACCCCACTGCCACTATCGTGACCACCGCATGGGATCACCTGACCGGTGAGCAGATCCTGAAGGCCATGTCCACCAAGGACGACTTCAAGGCCGAGCTGATCGCCATGGCTGCAAAGGCCAACGAAGAGCACGCCCACGAGGACGACGAAGAAGAGCACGAGCATCACCATCATCACGACGATGAGAACGGTGTGTGCAGCTGCGGCCATCATCACGACCATGACGATGATGATGACGAGGATGAGCACGAGCATCATCACCACGACCACGATGAGCACGATCATGATGACCATTGCTGCTGCGGTCACCACCACGATCATGATGAAGATGATGACGAGCACGAGCATCATCACCATGACCATGACGAGCATGACCACGATCATGATCACGAGGAGCACGAGCATCACCATGACCATGACGGTCATTGCTGCTGCGGTCATCATCATCACGACCACCACGCCGATGAAGTGTTCACCAGCTGGGGCGTGGAGACGGCCCGCAAGTTCACCAAGGCCGAGGTGGAGCACGCCCTCACCGAGCTGGATACCGGCAATTACGGCATGATCCTGCGCAGCAAGGGCATCGTGGACGGCGGCGCAGACGGCTGGCTGGAGTTCGACTATGTGCCCGGCGAGTGGGAAGTGCGCAGCCGCAGCGCAGACGTGGGCGGCAAGCTGGTGGTCATCGGCTCCAAGCTGAACGAGACCGCCATCGCCCAGCTGTTCGGCTGCTGAGAACCCCTTCCGGCAGAAATCATTGAGAGAAGGAGCAACCATTTTATGGCAAAAGAGATCCCGGTCTACCTGTTTGTGGGCTTTCTGGAAAGCGGCAAGACCAAGTTTATTCAGGAGACCTTTGAAGACCCCAATTTCGACTCCGGCGACAAGACCCTGCTGCTGATCTGCGAGGAGGGCGAAGAGGAGTACAACGAGAAGAAGTTCGCCTTTCCCGGCGTGACCGTGAAGGTGCTGGAGGATAAGTCCGAGCTGAACCCCCAGAACCTTGCAAAGCTGGGCAAGGAAGCAGACGCAGGCCGCGTGGTCATCGAGTACAACGGCATGTGGCTGCTGCAGGATTTAGCGGATGCCCTGCCCGAGAACTGGCTGGTGTACCAGTGCATCGCCACCGCCGACGGCACCACCGCCCTGACCTACGCCCGCGACAACTCCATGCGCAGCCTGATGCTGGACAAGATCGCCCGCAGTGAGCTGATCGTGTTCAACCGCGCCGAAGCCGTGAACAACGATGACGCCCGGCAGGAGCTGCACAAGCTGGTGCGGCAGGCCTCCCGCAAGTGCGATATCGCCTACGAGTTCAAGGACGGCAGCGTAGCCTACGACGATATCCCCGACCCGCTGCCCTTTGATATCAACGCCGACCCCATCGACATCCCGGATGACGATTTCGGCATCTGGTACATGGACTGTCAGGACGAGCCCCAGAAGTACACCGGCAAGACGGTGCGCTTTCTGGCACAGGTCTGCCAGACCAACCGCGCCGGCAAAAACAGCTTTGTGCCCGGCCGCTTTGCTATGACCTGCTGCGTGCAGGATATCCAGTTCGTGGGCTTCCCCTGCAGCTACGATGGCTACAAGGCGCTGGAACAGCGCGCATGGGTGCGGGTGACCGCAAAGGTGGGCTACAAGTTCCACAACATCTACCGGTGCAAAGGCCCGGTGCTGACCGCCGTGTCGGTAGAGCCTGCCGAAAAGCCTTTGGAAGAGGTCGTAACGTTCTCTTAACGTTTTTTTATAATAAGGAGGTTCTGGTATGAAAACTCTGTTCCGTATTCTTGGCACGGCTGCTGCCGTGGTCGTCACCGGCGCTGCCATCGTGGTGCTGGACAAGATCCTGAACCAGAAAGACCCGCTCCATGTGGAGGAGGTCGAGTTCCCGGAGGAAGCTGAAAAGGACGCCGAGGAGGCCGAAAAGACCGCCGAAGCCTACGAAGAGGCCGAGGCCAAGGAAGAAGCAAAGGCTGCCGATGCCGCCGCAGAAGCTGCCGAGGAAGCCGCACCGGAAGCACCCGCCCCTGCTGAGAACGCACCCCAGACCCAGCCGGAGACCGCCGAAGAGCGCCCGGTGTACGACCCCGAAGCCCCGAACGCTAACCCCGTGGAGGCCGGCCCCGCCGTTGCCCCCAGGGACGAAAACGGCAAGATCGACGCCACCAAGATCGCCGATGCCAACGATTTCGGCGACTGGGAAGAGCAGGGCTGCAAGGGCTGAGAAAACAGCATGATCCCCGCATAGGCGCGGATATCAGCTCCCCCGAAAGGGGGAGCTTTTTTGTGCTTGCAAAATGCCGCGCAGTTCACTATACTGGAAGAAAAACACCGATGGAGGGGGCAGCACCATGGCATACACCGATGATTGGGAAAGCTTGATGAACGGCGTGTTCGGCGCGGGCGGCAAACTGAAGTTCGGCGGCGCGCAGCCGCAGCCGGAAAAGCCGCAGCCCGAAAAACCGGCGGGCAGCGGCCTGCCGGACCTGAACGCGGCGCTGCTGGAACAGCAAAAGCAGCTGGACGAATTACTGAAGCAGCAGAACGCCCGGCTGAAAGCGCAGGATGCCGGGGTGCAGACGGCACTGGAGGACAGCCGCCGGATGCTGCGGGACATGGAAGCGGACGGCCTGCTGGCCAAGGGCACGGCAGACACAAAGCCGGAGCAGCTGGGCAGCTTTGAAGGCCTTGCCGCCGAGGTGAAAAAGACCGTCCTCGGTCAGGACGCCTTTGTGGACAGCGTGGTGCGGGCCATGCGCCGTCCCTTTGTGCTGGGCACCGAGGGCGCAGCCGCCCGCAATGTGATCCTGCTGTGGGGTGCACCGGGCACGGGACGGCACTTTGCACTGGCCGAGACCGCCCGCATCATGGCGGCGCGGGGGCTTTTGCTGAGCGACCGGATGGCGGTGATGGACTTGACGCTCTACCCCGACCCCGGCGCGGAAAAGCTGTTTTTGCAGGACCTATACGCCGCCCTGCACGCCCCGGGCGAGATCGTGGTGTTTGAGCATTACGAGAGCTGCCACCCCGGCTTTTTGCGCATCCTCTCCGACCTTGCGGTCAAGGGCAGCGCGCCCTTGTCCAGCCGGTATCTGGTGAACAAAGAGGGCATTCTGGTGGAAGCCGGTACAGCGCTTGCGCCCGGCGCAGTGAGCCGCATCGACCCCTGCGGCAAGTACCTGATCTTCTTCTCCCGCAAGGGACGGGAGGCGCTGGCAGATAAGTTTGGCGCGTCCTTTGTGGCGGCGGTAGGGGATGTGTGCCAGACCGCCCCCTTTACCCCGGAAGCACTGGCGGCGCTGGCGGCGCAGCAGTTGAACGCGCTGGCACAGCGGGTGCACAGCCGTCTGGGCCTGACCCTCACCGCCGGGGCAGAGGTGCGGGACTATGTGGCGGCGCAGTGCTCCAAGGAAAAGGGCGCAGAGGGGCTGGCAGACTGCTGCGAGCGCATTTTCCGCGCCCTGAGCGAGTATTGCTTACAGACCGATGCAAAACTGTCCGGCACGGTGGCGCTGACCGCCGCGCCCGAAGGGCTGCAATTTGCGCTGAACGGTGCCGCCCCGGCAGACCTGTTCAGCCTGCTTCCGGCGGCCTACACCGGCGCAGTGGAGCAGATCCGCGCCGAGCTGGATGCGCTGGTGGGGCTTGCCCCGGTCAAGGAGTATGTGTTCGGTCTGGCAGACAATTTACAGGTGCAGCAGCGCCGCGCAGCGGCGGGCTTCAAGACCGCAAGCCTGTCCATGCACATGATCTTTACCGGCAACCCCGGCACCGGCAAGACCACCATTGCCCGGCTGGTGGCAAAGTACCTCAAGGCCATCGGTGCGCTCAAAGGCGGGCAGCTGGTGGAGGTGACCCGCGCCGACTTAGTGGGGCGCTACACCGGCCACACTGCCCCGCTGACCAACAGCGTCATCGAGAGCGCACTGGGCGGTGTGCTGTTCATTGACGAGGCGTACAGCCTGTACCGCGGCCAGCAGGACAGCTTTGGGCTGGAAGCCATTGACACCCTTGTAAAGGGCATGGAGGATCACCGGGACGAGCTGGTGGTCATCCTTGCGGGCTACACCAAGGAGATGGAGGTATTCCTCACCGCCAACAGCGGCCTTGCCAGCCGCTTCCCCAACAAGATCGAATTCCCGGACTACACCGCAGACGAGCTGCTGGACATCACCGCCGTGCTGGCAAAGGGCAAGGGCTACCGCCTTGCCGAGGGCTGCACCTTCCCGCTGCTGGGCTACTATAAGCGCCGTCAGGCGCTGGACAGCCGCACCGCCGGCAACGGCCGTCTGGCGCGCAACACGCTGGAAAAGGCCATCTTCAACCAGAGCCGCCGCCTTATCGCCGAGCCCGCCGCACCCCTTGACCTCATCCAGCCCAGCGATCTGGAATTTGAGGAATAAGGAAAAATTATTATGAAAAAGGGTTCCGGAAACGCCCGCAGGCGTTTCCGAAACCCTTTTTATTTATTCATGCTGCTCCGCAAGGCTCTGCACCATCTCGTGCAGCTGGGTGCGGACGGCAGCGGGGGCGGTGACCTCTACCTTGCCGCCAAAGCCGCACACCCAGCCGAAAAACTGCTGGCTGACACAGATGGGTACGTCAAAGTGGAAGTAGCCATCCTCCTCCGGGCAGAACACCGGTTCGCGGCCAAAGCGCTCCCGCATGACCGGCTCAAGGTCGGAAGCGCACCGCAGGGTGACCCGGTACTCGGTGCCGCCGAACATATTGAAGTGCTTGCGCAGATAGGCGGGCAGGTCGAAAGTGCGGAAGAACTCCTTGCCCCGGCGCGGCTCGTCCAGCACCAGCACCCCGGCCATCCGGTCCACCCGGTAGTGGCGCACCGGGGGTGCTTTTTCGTCCTGATAGGCGATCAGGTAATAGCAGCCGTTTTCCCACGCCAGCTGCCACGGGCTTACAGTGCGCACGGCGCTGCTGCCCTTGTAGCGGAACTGCACCAGACACCCCCGGTTGATGGCAGTGTGCAGGGCGTCGATGCTGTACAAAAGGGTCTGGCTGTCGGTCTTGGGACGGCCGTCCACATAGACCTGACGCTGCAATTGGGTGCCCTCGTAGTCGGAGCAGAGGGCTTCCAGCTTGTGGATGATGCGCTTGCTGGTGCGCGCCGAGATGACACTGCTGGACTGTACCGCATCCACCAGCAGCTTCAGCTCCGAAAGCTCGAATGCACGGCTGGCCATCCAGTACCCGCCGCCGCGCCCCCGTTGCAGCTGGATGTCGTAGCCCAGACTGCGCAGGGTGTCAATGTCGCTGTAAATGCTCTTGCGCTCGGCCAGAATGCCCTGATTTTCCAGCAGCTGCACCAGCTGGGGCACGTTCAGGCGGTGGTTCTCGTCGGTGCGCTGCTCAAGGATGCGCAGCAGCGTTACCAGCTTGGATTTCTGTCCTTCCTGCTTGGGCATGGGGCAATACCTCCGTCACGGTTTATTCCGGCAGCTTTTTGTCAAAGGCGGCGCGGCGCTGGGTGGAAAGGCGGAACATCTGTTCCAGCTTGTCCCGGTCGTCCGCTACAAGGGCGGCGCGCATCTCCTGCAGGGCAGAATCGAACTGGTCGATCTCGCTGATCAGGTTCTGCTTGTTCCACAAAAACAGTTCTGCCCACATTTTGTCGTTGATGCGTGCAATGCGGGTCAGGTCGCGGAAGGAGTCGCCGGTGTATTCGCACAGCGAGGAGTTGTCGTTGGCGCACATCAGGCTTACGGCAATGGCGTGGCACAGCTGGCTGACATAGCCGATCATCCGGTCGTGCTCCTGCACGGTCAGGGTGCAGATGTGCTTGAAGCCCAGCACCTGGGCAAGCTCCCTAGCCCACTGGATGCCCGCAGGGGTGTTTTTCTCGGTGGGGGTGATGATGAAGTTTGCCGGGGCAAAATTCACCTCGGCAGCGTGCTCCACGCTGGAGGTCTCGCGGCCTGCCATGGGGTGGCTGGCAATGAACTCCACCCCCGCCGGGCACAGCGCCTGCACCGGCTCCACAAGGCCGGTCTTGACGCCGGAAACATCCGTAAAGATGCACCCGGGCTTGAGCAGGGAACCGTAGGTACGGAACCAGTCCAGCAGCGCGGTGGGGTACAGGCCAAAGATGATATGGTCGGCCTGCCGGACAAGGTCCTCAAAATCGTGGGTCTTGCCGCCGGCGATATAGCCGTGCTCCAGCGCGTACTGCAAGTGTCCCTCGCTGCGGTTGATGCCGTCCACATGGAAGCCGGCGCGGGTCAGCTCCAGCGCGTACTTGCCGCCCAGCAGACCCAGACCCACTACGAGATAACGTTTTGTTTTATCAAGCATCTTCTACCTCCACGCCAAGCGGCGCTGCATCTGCAAAAAAGCCGGGCCAGCTCTTCTGGATGGCTTCGGCATCGTCCAAGGTCAGGGGCAGCCCGGCGGCGGCAGCCAGCACCGCAAGGCTCATGACAACCCGGTGGTCGTTGTGGCCGTGCAGGGGCGCGGCGGGGGCGTGCAGACGCTCCGCACAGCCGTGCACCGTGATGGTGCCGCCGTCGCTTTCCAGTACACCGCCGCAGGCGCGCAGCTCGGCCTCCATAGCCGCGATGCGGTCGCTCTCTTTCAGGCGCAGCCGCTGGGCGTTGCGGATGACGGTGGTGCCCTTGCACAGCAGTCCCAGCACCATCAGCACGGGGCCAAGGTCGGGGCAGTCCGCAAGGTCGATGTCCACCCCATGCAAGGGAGCTTTTGCAAAGGTGACGCTGTCGCCTTTGCGGGTGAACACCGCGCCGCACCGGCGCAGGATGTCCAGAATGGCAGCATCGCCCTGCAGGGTGTCCGGCGCAAGGCCGGTGATGGTCACCCCGCCGCATACCGCACCCAGCACCGCCGGGAAAGCGGCCTGACTGTAATCGCCCTCCACGTTGTAGTCGCAGGGGTGGTACTGCTGCCCGCCGGGCAGCAGCAGGGTGGTTTCGTCCAGCCAGCGGCTGTGCACCCCAAAGGCGGCCTGTACGGCGCGGGTCATGTCGATGTAGCTGCGGCTCTCCACGGGGGGGATAAGGTGCAGCTGGCTGTCCCCGGGCAGCAGCGGCAGCGCGAACAGCAGCCCGCTGATGAACTGGCTGGACACGTTGCCCGCCAGCCGGTAGTTCCCGGGGGTCAGTGCGCCCTCCACGGTCAGCCCGGCGGAGGACTGCTCAAACCGTAGATTCTGCTCACAATATAACGTTTCGTATACGGATTGCGGGCGCTCCATCAGCCGTCCGCGTCCGGTAAAGGTGACCGGCTGGCCGGTCAGGCTGGCGATGGGGATCAAAAATCGCAGGGTGCTGCCGCTTTCGCAGCAGTCCACCGGGGCGGTCAGGGGCAGAAAATGCCCCAGCCCCTGCACAGTAGCATCGTCCGCGCCGGTGTCCACGGCGGCGCACAGCTGTGCGGCAGCGGACAGGGTGGCAGAGATGTCCTTGCTGAATTCCAGATGGGTGATATGGGAGCGTCCCACGGCCAGCGCGGCGCACAGCACGGCGCGGTGCGCCATGCTTTTGCTGGGCGGCGCGGCGATCACGCCCCCGATGCCGCGGGGGGCAGGTCTGATGGTTACTAGCATAGCGGTGTTATCCTTTTGCAATTTCCCCCGGACGGCGCTTCAGGCGTCCCCTTGGGGGAGCTGGCGCGCCAGCGCCTGAGGGGGTAAACGGTTTACATCTCCCGGCCGATGGCCCAAGCCACCTGACGGCACTTTGCCATGGCCTGTGCAAAGGCGTCCGGGGTCAGGCACTGTGCGCCGTCGCTCCATGCGTGCTGGGGGTCATAGTGCACCTCTACCTCCAGACCGTCCGCACCGGCGGCCACAGCGGCGATCATCATCGGTTCTACCAGATTGGCCTTGCCGGTGGCGTGGCTGGGGTCTACCACGATGGGCAGATGGGTCTTTTCGTGGATGATGGGCACAGCGGAAAGATCCAGCGTGTTGCGGGTGTATTTTTCAAAGGTGCGGATGCCGCGCTCGCAGAAGATGACCTGCTCGTTGCCGCCTGCCATGATGTACTCGGCGCTCATGATCCACTCCTCGATGGTGTTGCACAGGCCGCGCTTGAGCAGCACGGGCTTGTGCATCTTGCCCACGGCCTTGAGCAGCTGGAAGTTCTGCATATTGCGTGCGCCGATCTGCACCACGTCCACATACTCCTCAAACTCCGGGATGCGGTCCTCGCTCATCAGCTCGGAAACGATGGGCAGACCGGTGGCTTCGCGTGCCTTTACCATATCCAGAATGCCCTCGGTCTCCAGACCCTGAAAGGCGTAGGGAGAGGTGCGGGGCTTGTAGGCACCGCCGCGGAACAGCGCTGCGCCGCCCGCCTTGACCCCCTGCGCGATGCGCAGAGCCTGCTCGGCGTTCTCGATGCTGCAGGGGCCCGCCATGACGGCGATCTTTTCCTTGCTGCCGATCTTCACGCCGCCGCAGTCGATGACCGAGTCTGCGGGGTGGAACAGGCGGTTTGCGCGCTTATAGGGCGCAGACACGCGGGTAACGTTGTCGATCCACGGGTTTGCCAGCACGTCCCGCTCGTCGATCTTGGTGGTGTCACCCACCAGACCGAACACGTTGTAGTCCTTGCCGGTGATCAGGGTCACGTCCAGACCCTGCTTTTCGAATTTGTCAACGATCTTTTCCAGCTCCTCTTTGGGAGCGCCTTTTTTGGTGGAGATGATCATGGGAGGTCGTTCCTTTCCTGTTTATTTTACATCACGATATGCGCCTTAGAGGAGCCGTCGGTGCGCAGCAGCTGCGCCAGCCAGATGCAGGCGTGCAGGTAGCCCTGCGGGCCTTCGCCGATAAAATGTCCCTGACAGCCAAAGGACACCACGTCTGTTTTGCGGAAGGGCTCGCGCTCGTCCGGGGCGTCCAGCATCACCTCTACGGCGGGCACGCTGCACAGCCGCAGTGCGTCCAGAATGGCCACGCTGTAATGGGCGTAGCCGCCCGGGTTCAGCACGATGCCATCTACCCGCCCGGGGGCAGACTGGATCTCGTCGATCAGATCGCCCTCGTGGTTGGACTGGCAGATATCCGTCTCGATGCCAAGCTGGTCGCAGCCCGCCTGCACATAGTCCATCAGGCCGGTGTAATCCACTTCGCCCGGCACGCCGGGTTCGGACCAGCGCGCCAGATTGATGTTTGGCCCGTTAAGAATCAAAAATTTCATCCAGTGCCTCCTGTGCAGCCGCCAGCGTCTCGGCCAGCGTGCCGGTGTTGGGAACCACCGCGTCTGCGGCGGCAAGGTACAGCGGGCGGCGCTGGGCTTCCATGGTGCGCAGCGCCTCGGCGCTGGAGGAAAGCGGACGGCCGCCGCCCACAGCCAGCGCTTCCACCGGCCGGTCGATGAACAGCACCACGCCGTTCTGGCGCAGGGCGCGGACATTCTCTGCCCGCTTCACCGCGCCGCCGCCGCAGGAGAGCACAAGCCCTTTTTCCTTGCCGAAACGGGCGATCTGCGCGGCTTCCTTTGCCCGGAAGCCCTCTTCGCCCTCGGCGGCAAAGATATCCGGGATGCTGCGTCCGTCTGCCTTGACGATCTCCTCGTCCAGATCCACAAGGGGTCTGCCCAGCTGCTTTGCCAGCAGGCGGCCGAGGGTGGATTTGCCGCAGGAGGGCATTCCCACAAGGGCGATGTTCAGCGTCTCGCGGCGCAGCGCGGCGGTGATGCGCCGCACCTCGCCCGGGGCGTCCTCGAACTTGCGGCCAAGGAAGTATTCGGCGGCGTACACCGCCTGTGCCACCAGCATCTCCAGCCCGCCTACGGCCACCGGCACACCGGCGTCCTCGGCGCGGAGAATGAGTTCAGTCTTGTTGGGGTTATATACCACGTCCACCACGGCTTCCAGCCCGGGCATGGCGGCGACGTCCAGACTGCACACGCCCACGTTGGGGTACATCCCGGCGGGGGTGGTGTTGAACACCACCTGTGCACCGCTGCGCACGGCTTCGGCGTAGCTCAGCTCGCCCTTTTCCGGGTCGGGGGTGCGGCTGACCGTCAGCACTTTGGCTGCGCCCTTATCCAGCGCCACCGCGCGGGTGGTGTTGTGGGTGCCGCCGGTGCCCAAGATGAGTACCGTCTTGCCCGCAAGCTCCACGCCGTGGGCTTCGCACAGGTGGGCAAAGCCCAGATAATCGGTGTTGTAGCCGTAGAGCAGGCCGTTTTTATTCACCACCGTATTCACCGCACCGATGGCGCGGGCGCGGGGGTCGATGAAGGAGCAGTACTCCATCACCAGCTTTTTATAGGGGATGGTCACGTTGATGGCCTTGAACTGCCGCCGCTGCAAAAAGGCGCGGGCGTCTGCCTCGGTGGGCAGGGGGCACAGCTCGTAGCTGTACCCGCAGAGCAGTTCATGGATGGTCTTGGAGTAGGAGTGTCCCAGCTTGCCGCCGATCAGTCCGTATTCCATCTCAGTCCTCCTTCCGGTAGCCGGTGGGGTCGGTCATCCACCGGGCACCGTACCGGGCGGTGAGCAGATCGCCCACCGCAAGGGCGGCAGCGCAGGTCTGCACAATAGCAGCCCGGGGCACGATGCAGGGGTCGTGCCGTCCCTGAATGGACAGCTGTGCGTCCTTTTTGGCGATGTAGTCCACCGTATTCTGCTGCTTGTAGATGCTGGGGGTGGGCTTGACGGCGGTGCGGAACACCACCGGCATACCGTTGGCGATGCCGCCGTTGATGCCCGCGTTGTGGTTGGTGGCGGTGACCACCGCGCCCTCTGCCGTCATGCGGAAGGCGTCGTTCGCTTCCGAGCCGCGCAGCCCGGCAAAGCCGAAGCCGGTGCCGAACTCGATGCCCTTGACCGCCGGGATGGAAAACGCCAGATGAGCGATCTCGCTTTCCACGCTGTCAAAGTAAGGCTCGCCGATGCCGGCGGGCAGACCAAGGATGGCAGTTTCCAGTACGCCGCCCACGCTGTCGCCCTCAGCACCGGCGGCGCGGATGGCGGCTTTCATGGGCTCTTCCACGGCGGCATCCAGCACCGCAAAGCCCTCGGTCTTACTGGTAAGCGTCCCCACCTGTGCCGCAAGGGCGGCGGGGTCGTCCAGCGCAAAGGGCGTATCTGCAAGATCAGCGCACCGGGCGATGTGTGTGGTGATATCAATGCCCGCCCGCTGCAATGCGGCCAGCACGATGCTGCCGCCCGCTACGAGGGCGGCGGTCACCCGGCCGGAAAAATGCCCGCCGCCCCGGGCATCCTGAAAGCCGTGGTACTTGGCGTAGGCGGTAAAGTCCGCGTGGCCGGGGCGCAGAAGGTCGGCGGTCTTGGCGTAGTCGCCGCTGCGGGTGTTCTGATTTTCGATCATCAGGGCAATGGCGGTGCCGGTGGTGTGGCCGTTTACCACACCGGAAAGCAGCTGCACCGCATCTGCCTCCACCCGGGGGGTGGAAAGGCCGTCGCCCCGGGCGCGGCGCTTATCCATGCAGGCGGCGAGAAAACTCTCGTCCACCGGCACACCGGCGGCCATGCCGTCCAGCACAGCGCCCACGGCGTGGCCATGGCTCTCGCCGAAGATGGTCAGCGAAAGGTCGCTGCCAAAGGTATTTTTCATGGGTCAGTCCTCCATGCCCAGCAGCGGGCGCAGCCCCTCCACAGGGATGGTCTCGGCGCGCCAGCAGCCAAGGCCGGGCACTTTGATGATGGTGATCTGCCCGTCCTGCGCTTTTTTGTCGTGCAGCATCTCGGCCAGCACCTTTTCCTTATTGTAGGCGGTGCGGGTGGGCAGGCCTAAGCGGCGGTACACGCCGCGCACCCGCTTTTGCAGGGCTTTGGATTCGATCATGGGCAGCATACCCAGCGCCACGCACTCGCCGTGGAACAGGCCGGTGGTGCGGCGTCCCTTGATGCCCTTCACGGCTTCGATGCCGTGACCGATGGTGTGGCCGAAGTTCAGCGCCTTGCGCATACCCTGCTCGGTCTCGTCCTGCTCCACGATGCTCTTTTTAAAGCGCAGGCTGCGGCAGATGATCTCGCCGATGCGGTCGTCCACGTCCTCTTTTTCAAAGATGGAGAACAGCTCTGGGTCGGCCAGCAGACCGGCCTTGACCGCCTCGGCCAGACCGTTGATGAAGTGGCGGCGGGGCAGGGTGGACAGGGTGTCCGGGTCCACGATGACCAGCTTGGGCTGCCAGAAGGCACCCACGATGTTCTTGGTGTCGCCCAGGTCCACGGCGGTCTTGCCGCCGATGGAGGAATCGATCATGGAAAGGGTGGTGGTGGGGCAGTTGATAAAGTCGATGCCGCGCATATAGATGGAAGCGGCAAACCCGGCAAGGTCGCCCACCACGCCGCCGCCCACGGCTACCACAAGGTCGCCCCGGCCCATGCCGAAGTCCAGCATCTGCCGCAGCACGGTCTCCAGAATTTTAAAACTCTTGCTGGCCTCGCCCTGCGGCACGGTGATGATGATGGCGTCCTTGCACTGGTCGGCTACCATCTGGGCGTACTGTGCGGGCACACCGTTGTCGGTGACCACCGCCACCCGGCGGTCCAGCCGGGCGAACTGATACAGGTTTTCCAGCGAGCCGCGCTTGACGATGATGTCGTAGCTGCGCTCGCCCAAGTTCATGGTCAGCTTGGTTCCGATAAAATCACTCATTTTGTATACACTCCTAACAGCCGCACCGTCCGGCAGGTGCGGTCAAGCTCGCGCAGCAGCGCGGCGGTCTCGCCGGCGGCGGCATCGCCCACCAGCTCTACATAAAAATAATATTCAAAGGGGACGTGCGGCATGGGGCGGCTCTTGATGGACTCCATATTGAAGCCGCTGGCACCGATGACCTGAATCACCTCCGCCAGCTTGCCGGGCTTGTTGTCCACCGTGAACAGCAGGGAGAACCGGTTGCCCGCCGTGGGCTTTTCGCGGCTGAGCACGATGAACCGGGTGGTATTGTCGCCGTCGGTGTTGATGTTGGGCACCAGAATTTCCAGCCCGTACAGGGCGGCAGTCTCGGCGCTGGCAATGGCGGCCTTTGTCGGGTCTTTGCTTTCGGCCACGAACTTTGCGGCCATGGCGGTGTTGGCCATGGCGGTGGCGGGCAGACGGAACTGTTTTAAAAAGGTCTCGCTCTGGGCGATCGCCTGCTGGTGGCTGTACACCGTGCGCAGCTGGGAAAGCTGGGTGCCCGGCAGCACCAGAAGGTTCTGGGAGATGGGCAGGTCGTACACGTCCACCACCCACAGCTCCGGGTGGTTATAGCACAGGTCCAGCACGGCGGAAACGTCCCCGGCGTGGCTGTTTTCAAAGGGCACTACGCCGTGGGCAGCTTCGCCGGAGGCCACGGCTTCGAACACCTCGTCCCACGTGGAATAGCTCACGGCTTCGGCGTGGGGGAACAGCGCCTTGAGGGCGATGTGGGCAAACGCACCCTCCACCCCCTGATAGGCAGCGCGGTTGCGCCCCAGCACAGCGGCTTCGTACTGCTTGGCAAGATCCATCATGTGCTGGACATGGTCTTTATAGTAAGGGCGCAGCGCAGGCTGCTGAATGCGGGCTGCGGCCTTTTCCAGCACGGCGGCCTCCCGGGCGGCATCGTAGATGGGCAGACCGTGCGCCCGCTTATATTCGGCTACCTGCAAAACAGCAGCCATCCGGCGCTCGAACAGCGCAGCCAGCTGCGCATCCACCGTGTCGATCTCGGCACGGGCTTGTTCCAGTGCGTCCATGGGGGTCACATCCTTTTTGGTCGGTTTTTGCGGGGATACCTAGTAAGTATACCATAACCGGGACAGAGAAACAACAAACCGCCCTCCATTTGAGGGTGGAGAAAATTTCAAATCAGCCATGGGTAAAAAGACGAAAATAGAAAACAGAAGCTCTCTGGTCATCGCCTGCGGCGACGACCAGAGAGCCTCTCAATCGCTGTTTTTATTCTTCAAAATATCCTCCCAGCTGCGGGCTTTACCGTAATAGCGCCCATAGGGATTATCAAGGTCTGCGGCGCGGAGGACAGGCGGCGCGGGCGGCTGGGGCTTTGGAGTGCGGTCAAAGGTGAACCGGGCAGCGGGGCCGCCGGCTTTGATGCGGAAGCGCATCTTCAGTGCCCCTCCCCGGCGGTGGAGACCGCCCCGGCGGTCAGGCTTGCCCAAAGGGGCTCGCTGTTTTCCAGCAGGGAAGCGGATTCCTTCAGCCATGCGCCCCGGATGCCGATATAGTAATCTGCCAGCAGCTGCTGGCTGTCTCCGCTGGCGCTCTGCACTGCGTCCGAGGTGTAGCCGCCCAGCTCCATCCCGGTCAGCACCGGGCAATCCGTCCAGCGGTAGACCATGTTCCACCAGTCGTTGTCGGCGTCGGACTTGGGTAGATGACCGTCCAGATACCGCAGCGTGCCGGTGGTCTGCTGGAAGCCTGCGGGGTCATACAGGATAAAGATGGAGCTGAGGGAGCTTTGGATATCGGTGGAAAGCTTGGTGGTGCCCGCCATGTCCAGATAAGCGTCCGAGTCCTCGCTGTTGAAGGCCATGGTGTACTGGTTCAGCTTCACCACCACCTTGCCATCGCCGTTGCAGTCCTCGCCATAGGCGGCAAGCTGCTGTTGCAGGGCGGTGACGGTGGCTTCGGGCAGGTAGTAGGGGCTTACCACCGCAATGTTGTAATCCGGGTGGGTGGTCAGGAAATATTGCCCGATAAAGCAGTACGCCACGAACGCACCCGCAATGCCGAAGATGAGCACCCATTTCAGGTTGTAGTCCCACCAGTTTGCCCAGCGCTCCTTGCGGCTGTACTGCCGCTGTTTGCGGGGCTTGAGATCCTTGGGGTCAATGTCGCGTTCGTAACGGTAGCTTGCCATAAAATAGTTCTCCTGTGTGATGAAACGAGCGGGAAAGGCTGTTACTTCAGCGCAGCCAGAATGCTCTGGCGCACGGCGTCGGGCAGCTGCTTCTGCTCGGCCTTGCTCATGCCGGCGGTCTGGATGGGCGACATGATCTTGATGCGCACACTGCCCGGGCGGCAGCGGTTGCCGTTAGCCTCAAACAGGGCGCGGGCACCGGTGACAGCCACCGGCACCACCGGGGCACCGGTCTTGACGGCAATGCGGAAGGCACCGGCCTTGAACTCGCCTGCGCCGCCCTCTTCGCCCTTGTAGCGGGTGCCTTCGGGGAAGATGACAAAGCTGCGGCCGCCCTCCACGATGGCGGTAGCATCGTTCAGTGCCCGCACCGAGGCGCGCACATCGTCACGCTGCACGAACACGCAGCCCAGAAGCTTCATCCAGCGGTTGAGCAGGGGGATCTTTTCCAGCTCCTCCTTGGCAAGGATGCCGTGGGGCTTTTCCAGCCCGGCCAGCAGCAAGGGGATGTCGTAGTAGCTGCGGTGGTTCGCCACAAACACGCAGGGGCGGTCTTTGGGAATATTCTCCAGCCCTTCCACCGACAGGGACACACCGGTCACCTTTAAGATGCCCCGGCTCCAGCGGGGGATATGCTGGTTCACGATCTGCTCCACGGTGGCGGTATCTCCGGCGGCTGCGGCGCGCTCGGCACGGCGCAGGATGCTGTAATGCAGGATCATGTACCCGAACAGATAAATAAACATCGCAATGGTGCGAAGAATGCTCATAATGGTTTCCTCCTATTGCAAAAAATGCCATTGTCATTGTAGCACATTTTGCGTAAAAAAGGGAGAGATAAATATTTTTTTACAATTAGCCCCGGTTGTATCTTGCAAAGTTGACAAAATACAGGTATATTTATATCTGTAAAGTTAGCACAATGGCACTTTCCAGACAAAACGCCTGCGGTGCCGGTTAAAAACACAAGAGAGGTACCGCAGCTACTATGGGTCTTTTTCCTTCTGCCAATGATTTCAAGGCCGGTAAGGGTGTCGAAAAGGACGCCCCCCGCAAGACCGGCATCGGCCGCTTTTTTGAGCTTGTAGGCCGTGATATGAACGGGATGTTCCTTGCAAACCTGCTGACCTGTATCGGGTTTGCACCGGTCATCTGTCTGGTGTACATCGGCTTTTTGCAGAACAGTCTGCCGGTGATGCTGGGCAGCGCCGCCGTGGGCGGCCTGCTGGCCGGGCCCGCACTGGCCGGAATGTACGATACCGTCCTGCGCGCGCTGCGCGACGAGGCGGGCTACTGGTGGGTGACCTACCGCAAGGCCTTCAAGCGCAACTTTAAAGCCAGCCTTGCGCCCGGTGTGCTGTATACCGTGGTGGTCACGCTGCAAATTTTCCTCGTCTATTTCTGCTTCAATATGCTGTACCACGGTACCAACGTGGGCGTCCCGCTGTGGGTGGCTACGGTGCTCAATCTGGTGCTGTTCCAGATGCTGTTTGCCTACATGTGGCCGCAGGTGGTGCTGCTGGACCAGCCTTTGAGCCTGACTTTGAAAAACAGCATCAACTGCATGATCGCCTTTTTGCCCCACGCACTGGCTGCTGCCATCGTGCAGGTGCTGTTCTGGGGCGTGGTGATCTTGTGCATGCCGCTGGGGCTTTTCCTGATGCTGATCTTCGGTTTCTGGTTCGTCACTGAGGTGTCCTGCCAGATCGTGTACGGTGATATTGACCGGGTGTTCCACATTGAGGAGAACATCCGCAAGATGAAGGATGCCGAACTGGAAGCAGCCCTCAAGGAGGACTACGCCGACGATGACACCCCGGAGGAATAAGCGATAAAACTGCGGAAAGGAGCGATGTCCCATGGAACAACGGAATAATCTTGTGCTGCAGGGGACAGAGACCTTTTCCCGCGGGCAGCTGGACAACCTTGCGCTGGAAAACGGCGCACTGGTGCTGGACAGCGTGGCCGGGCGCAGCCTTTTGTACGGCAGCTACACCACCCCGGAGTTTGCCATGCCGGCCTTCTGCAACCTGAACGTCAGCTGGAACGCCCATGCACCCCGGGACACCATGGTGGAGGTGCGCTGCCGGGTGTACGCAGCAGGGGCGTGGACAAGCTGGATGAGCTTTGGCAAGTGGGCACCGGATTACCCCCGGTGCAGCGTGTCCAGCCAGAGCGAGGACGGCATGATCTTTTTGATGGGCGATACCGTCACGGTAGCCGCCCCGGGCGGCGGCACCGGCGTGCAATTGCAGGTGAACCTTTCCACCAACAACGATAAAGTTAGCCCGGCGGTGCGTCTGCTGGCAGCGGCGGTGCGTCCTCTTGCGTGGGAAAAGCACAACGGCCACCCGCTGAACCGGCGGCTCTATCTGCCGGAATACTGCCTTTCCGCCCACGACCCCAGCTTTGGGCGGGAGATGGATCTGCCGCTGGTCATGGCGGCGCTGATGAACCGCTGGGGCGAGGATATTCTGCCGGAGGAAGTGGCCTACGCCATGGAGGACGGCAGCACCCGCTCTACCGGCAACACCGCCTTTGCTGCAGCCGCCGCAGGCTGCTGCGGCTACCCCTGCTGGCAGGCGTGGATGGACCTTGCCGACCTGCGGGAGCAGATCCACGACGGCTGCTCGGTGGCGGTGCAGGTGGAGCGTCGGGTGCGCGGCCAGCGCGACCCGTCGCGGCTGTGGATGGGGCTGCGCGGTTTTGGCCACGATGACGCCGTAATGGCAGATTTTGTGCTGCTGAACGACCCCACCGCCGATACCGACGGCGCAGTGAACTGCACCATGGCGCTGGTGGATTTTATGCGTTACTTTACCGGCAAAGCCATTGCCCTGCGGCCAAAGCAGCGGGAGACTGAGGCCGACCGTCCCCGGCGGCTGCGCTGCGAGCTGCACGCTGGCACCCAGCCGGGCGTTTACTACTTTGAACGGCGGGGAGAGCCCGCAGACCTGCCGGAGGATTTTTCCGGCTGGATCGCCTGCGCGCCCCACGATGGCGTGGCGCACGCCACCACCGCCCACCGCACCTTTTTGCGCTGTACCCGCACCGAGGACGGCGGGGTACAGTTCCCGCCGGAGCTGCTGGCCGCAGGCGGGCGCTACAGCGTGTATGCAGTGGATCAGACCGGCACCATGCGGGTAGCAGAGGTACGGCTGCCGAAGCCGACCCCTGTACCTGCAAGCACAGAACCCCAAGCCAGCGGCCAAACCGGGGACGCCCCGGCACAGCCGTAAGCTTTTTCAGGGCGATATATGAAACAGGAGGAACACATTATGGCAAAGACGATCATCACTTTGGGCCGTGAGTACTGCACCGGCGGACGCTACATCGCAGAGGACGTGGCAAATGCACTGGGCATCAAGCTTTACGACAAGGAGCTGATCACCATGGCAGCAAAGAACTCCGGCTTGTCGGAGGAGGCTGTTGCCGCCAGCGAGAAACGGCACACCCACAGCCTGCTGTACAGTCTGTACACCATGGGCAATGAGCTGCCGCTGGGCGATCAGGTGTTCATTCTGCAGAGCCGTATCATCAAGCAGCTGGCCGAGGAAGGCCCCTGCGTGATCCTTGGCCGCTGCGGTGACTACATTCTGCGGGAGCGCAAGGACGTGCTGCGGGTGTTCGTGTATGCACCCAAGGAGTGGCGCTTGCAGTACGCCAAGACCAACCCCTTGGTAAAGGCCAAGGACGAAAAGGGCATCAAAGACGAGGTGGAAAAGACCGACCGCAACCGCTCGGCCTACTACAACTACTACACCCAGAACCGCTGGGGCGATGCCCACAACTATGATCTGGCCATCAACGCCGCCCTTGGCCGCGAGACCTGCGTGAAGATGATCTTAGACGCAGCCGCCGCAAAGGAAAAGACGCTGTGACCCCCAGCCAGACCCAATAAACAACGACAGAACGTGGGCAGGGCGCTTCTGCGCCCTGCCCATGTTTCCGGCAAGGAGAAATCGTGAAAACAAATCAATCGCAGACCGCACCCGCCGAGGTGCGGGAAAACATCATGGGCACCATGGAGATCAACCCCCTTTTGCTGAAACTCAGCATCCCGATGATGATCTCCATGCTGGTGCAGGCGCTGTACAACGTGGTGGACTCGGTGTTCGTGTCCCATGTCAGCGAGAGCGCCCTCACCGCCGTATCGCTGGCCTTTTCGCTGCAGAACGTCATGATCGCCGTGGGCGTGGGCACCGGCGTGGGCGTGAACGCCCTGCTGAGCAAGAGCCTTGGCGAAAAGAACCAGAGCCGCGCCAACGCCACCGCAGAAAACGGCATCTTCCTTTCCCTGTGCAGCTTTGCGGTGTTCTTTGTCATCGGCCTTACCTGCATGAAGCCCTACTTCTACGCCCAGACCAGTGACCCCGTGATCGCGCAGCAGGGCATCCGGTATCTGTCGGTTTGCTGCATCTTCAGTCTGGGTATTTTCACTCAGACCATGGGCGAAAAGCTGCTGGCGGCCACCGGCCGCACCCAGCTGAGCATGATCAGCCAGCTGGTGGGTGCAGTGGTGAACATCATTCTGGACCCCATCTTCATCTTCGGCTACTGCGGGCAGGCGCTGTCCGGCACCACCGGCGCGGCGGTGGCTACGGTCATCGGCCAGTTCTGCGGTGCAGGCATGACCTTGTACTTCAACACCCGCAAAAACCCGGATATCCAGATCAGCTTCAAGGGCTTCCGGCCCAGCGCTAAGGCCATTGGCCGCATCTACACCGTGGGTCTGCCCAGCATCGCCATGCAGTGCGTGGGCAGCCTGATGACCTTTGGCATGAACCTGATCCTGATGGCCTTCTCCGCTACGGCGGTGGCGGTGTTCGGTGTCTACTTCAAGCTGCAAAGCTTTGTGTTCATGCCCATCTTCGGCCTGAACAACGGCATGGTGCCCATCATCGGCTACAACTACGGTGCCCGCAGACCGGATCGCGTGAAAAAGACCATCAAGCTGGCGGTGTGCTACGCCGAAGGTATCATGCTGGCAGGCTTCTGCATTTTCCAGTTTGCGCCCGGGCAGGTGCTGAGCATCTTTGCCGCCAGCGACGCCATGCTGGCCATCGGCATCCCGGCCATGCGCATCATCTGCCTGCATTTCCTGCTGGCGGGTGTCAGCATCGTGCTCAGCTCGGTGTTTCAGGCGCTGGGCAACGGCGTCTTTAGCCTCATCGTTTCGGTCTGCCGCCAGCTGTTCGTGCTGCTGCCGGCAGCGTGGCTGCTGGCACAGACCGGCAGCGTCAACAATGTCTGGTGGGCCTTCCTCATTGCGGAAGTCGTCAGCATCCTGATGAGTCTGGCCTTCTATGCCCGTATCAACAAGACCACCATCGCACCCCTGTACCACTGACCCGGGTGCGGGCAGCGGCCCTGCAAACGAAAGGAACGTGATCTCTATGGTAAAAAAGCTGAAGTGGAACCTGATCCTCATGAGCCTGCTGTATGTCGGACTGGGCATTTTTCTGGTCATGAAGCCCGGCACGGCGCTGAACATCGTCTGCTACGCTTTGGGCGGCGTAGTGCTGGCCTGCGCAGCGGTGCAGCTGATCCGCTACTTTGTGGTGGAGCGCGGGGTGTTCCAGAGCCAGCTTACCCTGATCTCCGGCCTTGTCTGCCTTGCGCTGGGCGTTTTTCTGCTGCTGCGCAGCGATATCGTGGTAAGCATTTTGCCCATCGTGTTCGGCCTGTTCGTCATCTTTGACGCCATTGGCCGGGTGCAGAACGCTTTAGACCTGCGCCGCTGCGGCTACGACAGCTGGAAGGGCTTTCTGCTGCTGCCGGTGCTCAGCGTGGTGCTGGGCGTGGTGCTGATTTTGAACCCCTTCGGCGCCATGGAAACGCTGGTGATGGCCATCGGCGTCATCCTGATCGTAGAGGGTGCCATCAACCTGCTCAGCGCCCTGTACACCATCCTTGCGGTGCGCCGCTTTGCCAAGCTGCACCCGGAGACCCAGTCCGTGCTGGAAAGCATTACCGGTGAGGATTTGAACGGCGATGGCGTTGTCGCCCCGGACGTGACCCGCACCGATGCAGAAGCCACCGCCGTGGAGCTGGACCATGTGGACGAGAGCGCCACCGTGGAACAGGAGGAACGGGAGTAAGCTCCTGTCAAAACAGAAAGGAAAAAGGAACAAAATCATGGAAAAGTACGATCTGATCATCGTGGGTGCGGGCCCTGCCGGCATCTTTACCGCTGTGGAGCTGCTGCGCCACGGCAGCAAAAAGAAGATGCTGCTGGTGGAAAAGGGCAAGCCGGTGGAAAAACGCCACTGCCCCAAGGCAGAGGTAGGCCACTGCGTCAACTGCCGCCCCACCTGTGCCATCACCACCGGCTTTTCCGGTGCGGGCGCGTTCTCGGACGGCAAGCTGAGCCTGTCCTATGAGGTGGGCGGCGACCTGCCCACCCTCATCGGGGAGGAGTTTGCGCAGGAGCTGATCGACTACACCGATAAGATCTATCTGGAGTTCGGCGCAGACCCCCATGTGGAGGGCATCTACACCGGTGAGGACATCAAGGAGATCCGCAAAAACGCCATCCACGCGGGTCTGAAGCTGGTGGATTGCCCTATCCGCCATCTGGGCACTGAGAAGGCGCAGGAGCTGTATCTGGCCATCCAGAACTATCTGGCAGACAACGGCGTGGAGATGCGCTTCAATACCGAGTGCGAGAACATAATTCTGGAAGAGGAAGGCTGCAAGGGCGTGCTGCTGAAGGACGGCGACAGCCTGCTGCCCGTGTATGCGGACGAGGTGGTCATCGGCACCGGACGCCGCGGCGCAGACTGGCTGGAAAAGCTCTGCGCAGAGCACCACATCGCCCACAAGCCCGGCACGGTGGACATCGGCGTGCGCGTGGAGTGCCGCAACGAGGTGATGGAAAAGGTAAACAAGGTGCTGTATGAGTCCAAGCTCATCGGCTACCCGAAACCGTGGAAGAACAAGGTGCGCACCTTCTGCCAGAACCCCGGCGGCTTTGTGGCGCAGGAGAACTACGACAACGACCTTGCGGTGGTCAACGGCCACAGCTTTAAGGAAAAGAAGAGCCCGAATACCAACCTTGCCATTCTGGTGTCCCACAACTTTACCGAGCCCTTCAACCAGCCCATCGCCTATGCACAGAAGGTGGGCGAGCTGACCAATATGCTGGGCGCAGGCCACATTATGGTGCAGCGCTACGGCGATATTCTGGACGGCAAGCGCACTTGGCAGAAGGAACTGGCACAGTCCAACGTGAAGCCCACGTTGAAGGATGCCGTGGCCGGTGATATCACCGCCGCCATGCCCTACCGTGCCATGACCAACATCATCGAGTTCATCAAGATGCTGGACATGGTCGTGCCCGGCTTTGCCGCCAACGAGACCCTGCTGTACAGCCCGGAGCTGAAGTTCTACTCCAACAAGGTGAAGATGGACGAGAACCTCGACACCAACATTCAGGGTTTGCACTGCCTGGGCGACTCCTCCGGCTGGACGCGCGGGCTGATGATGGCCTCGGTCATGGGTGTGCTCATGGGGCGCAAGCTGGCTGAAAAAGAAGGCTGCTGAAAACGATTTGAAATGGCCGCCGCGTGCGCTTTGGCCATGCTCCAAGGAATTTGATTTTTATTTCAGTGCCCCGGAGCGTCTGCGGACGCTCCGGGG
>NZ_JBBMEO010000028.1:0-27628 GCF_040096515.1 Faecalibacterium tardum
CACCATTAAACGCCCCTCCGTCGCGGCGCGACAGCTCCCCCAAGGGGGAGCGGGCACGCCCGCAGCGGAAGCCATTTCAAATCGTCTTGTCCCCAAACAAAAACTCCCGCCCTGCAGGGTGCAGAGCGGGAGAGGAGAGTTTTTGGGGGGATTATTCCGCAAACAGCGGGGTGGACAGGTAGCGGTCGCCGGTATCGGGCAGCAGAACAACGATGTTTTTGCCTGCGTTCTCCGGGCGCTTTGCCAGCTGGATGGCAGCCCAGACGGCAGCACCGGAGGAAATACCCACCAGCACGCCTTCCTTGTGGCCGATCAGACGGCCGGTGGCAAAGGCATCGTCGTTTTCCACGGCGATGATCTCGTCATAGACGGTGGTGTCCAGCACGTCCGGCACAAAGCCTGCGCCGATGCCCTGGATCTTATGTGCACCGGCAGTGCCCTTGCTCAGCACAGGGGAGGAGGCGGGTTCAATAGCCACCACCTTGACGGCGGGGTTCTTGCTCTTGAGGTACTTGCCTACGCCGGTCACGGTGCCGCCGGTGCCAACGCCTGCCACAAAGATATCCACCTTACCATCGGTATCCTCCCAGATCTCGGGGCCGGTGGTCTCGATGTGTGCCTGCGGGTTGGCGGGGTTCACGAACTGGCCGGGGATAAAGGAATTGGGGATCTCCTTGGCCAGCTCATCGGCCTTGGCAATGGCACCCTTCATGCCCTTGGCACCTTCGCTCAGCACCAGCTCTGCACCGTAGGCCTTCATCAGCTGGCGGCGCTCTACGCTCATGGTTTCGGGCATCACGATGATGATGCGGTAGCCCTTGGCAGCTGCCACGGCAGCCAGACCGATGCCGGTGTTGCCGGAGGTGGGCTCGATGATGACGGAGCCTTCCTTCAGCAGACCCTTGGCCTCGGCGTCGTCGATCATCTTTTTGGCAATGCGGTCCTTCACAGAACCGGCGGGGTTGAAGTACTCCAGCTTGGCGATAACATGGGCGGGCAGCTGCTCTTCCTTTTCAATATGGCTGAGCTCCAGCAGCGGGGTGTGACCGATCAACTGATCTGCGGCGGTATAGATCTTGCTCATAATACTTGTCCCTCTTTCTGATATCGTTACGGGGTGCATGACCCTGTCTTGTGCCGGGGTGCCCGGCTGTGATTCCCTCTAAACCTTTCAACCAACATCGTTTGTGGGTTTGATGGCATTATAGCCCTGTTTTCCCTGCTTGTCAAGGGGTTTTTTGAAAAAAGTAGGATTGAAAAGTGACTTACCCTGTTGTATAATGGGTTATAATAAAATTTAACCGGAAGGAAGTACGGATCATGATCGTTTCGACCAAAGGACGCTATGCGCTGCGGGTGATGATCGACCTCGCGGAGCATCAGTCTGAAAAATATGTTCCCTTAAAGGAAGTAGCCGCCCGACAGGAGATCTCGGAAAAGTATCTGGAGAACATCCTCAAGGTGCTGGTGCAGAACGGCTTTCTGGAGGGGCTGCGCGGCAAGGGCGGCGGCTACCGGCTGACCCGCAGCCCGGATCAGTACACGGTAAGCGAGATCCTGATGCTCACCGAAGGCAGTCTTGCCCCGGTAAGCTGCCTGACCCCCGGCGCCTCTGCCTGCGCCCGGATGGCCAACTGCCGCACCTACGAGATGTGGAAGGGGCTCAACGACCTGATCTCGGACTACTTCGGCAAGATCACGCTGGCAGACCTTGCCCTGCCGGATCAGGCCGGCAACGATTATGTGATCTGACCCTTGCGCACCGGAACTGCACCGGTGCGTTTTTTTGTACAGTTCTGCGCAAAAGGTGCAGAACTTCTTGGCAAGATTTACGGTTGATGGAGCGGGCAGTCCGCGGTATACTTTTACTTTGTGTGAGACAGAAAATTCCGGGCGAAAAGCCCGTTGTCTGTTCGTTATAAGACCATAAGACCAGAAAGGGGAGTTCTGACACGAAGTATATTTTTCAGTTCGGGCGCATTCTTGCGTTCTGTTTTCTGGGCGAGGTGCTGCACGCGGTGCTGCCGCTGCCGGTGCCTGCCAGTGTGTACGGTCTGGTGCTGCTGCTGGCAGCCCTGACCACCGGGGTCGTAAAGCTGGAGCAGGTCAAGGAGACCGGCACCTACCTGACCGGTATTTTTCCGCTGCTGTTCGTGCCCGCCGCTGCGGGCATCATGGAGCTGTGGGCAGAGATGGGACAGCTGCTGCTGCCCATCCTGATCGCCATTCTGCCGGTGACGGTGCTGGTAATGGCGGCCGCAGGCCGCACCACGCAGGCGCTGACCGCCCGCAATAAAAAAGAGGAGGCCGACCATGACTGAGCTTCTGAACGACTTTCTGACCGGCTCTGTGGCATGGGGCGTGCTGCTTACACTGGCAGCTTTTGGGCTGGGTGTGCTCATCAATAAGGTGACCGGCAAGGCCATCTTTAACCCGCTGCTGCTGGGCAGTATTTTTGTCATCATTTTTCTGTCGGTGTGCAATATCCCCTACGGGGACTACAAAACCAGCGCCGCGCCGGTAAGCTACCTGCTGCTGCCCGCCACGGTGGCGCTGGCCGTCCCGCTGTATGAAAAGCTGGATCTGCTCAAGGAGAACGCGCCCGCCATCATTGCAGGCATCTCGGTGGGCACGCTGGTCAGTCTGGGCAGCGCCTTTGCGCTGGCGCTGGCGATGGACCTGACCAAGGAGCAGTACGTTACTCTGCTGCCGAAGTCCGTGACCACCGCCATCAGCATGGACGTGGCAGCTGAGCTGGGCGGCATTGCCGCCCTGACCGGTGCCATCGTCATCGTCACCGGCATTGTGGGCGCACTGCTGGCCGAGACGGTATGCAAGCTGTTCCACATCACCGACCCCATCGCCAAGGGCGTGGGCATCGGCACGGCAGCCCATGCCGTGGGCACCAGCAAGGCGCTGCAGATGGGTGATGTGGAAGGTGCCATGAGCGGCCTTTCCATTGCCGTAGCTGGTGTGCTGACCGCCGTGCTCTGCCCGGTGTTCGTGGGCTTTGTCCACTAAAACCGAGTGCAAATCTAAAGATACAGAAACACCCCCGGCAACCGCAACGGCTGCCGGGGGTGTTTCTCTGTGGGTGGAAAACAAAAAAGAGGTGAAAAGAAGAATGGTTGGTAGAAATCAGTTTTATGCGGCCTTCTTCTGCCGCGCCTGCATGGAGCGGACGATGCAGCTGCGGGATGATGTTGCGGTGGGCCTGCGGCAGAATGATGTACAGCAGTACCTCTGCAGTCAGCTAGCAGCGGCGGGGGACAGTGCTTACTTTTTGAAGAAGGAGAACAGCCCCTTCTTTTCATACGGTGCGCTGTGGATGGCGCCCACATGGTATCCGGTGGCTTCAATGGCGGCGCGGAGCGCGTTTTCGTCCAGCGGCTCCTTGGAAAGGATCACGGTCTTGCCCTTGGCATGAGAGGACGAGACCTTATCCACAGGGAACGCACTGCGCACGGCGTCATTGATATGGGCTTCGCACATGGAACATGCCATGCCGCCTACTTCTACGGTCGTCTGGATCATTTTTGTACCTTCTTTCAGGAATATTTTATAAAATAATAGTTAGAATTGGCTAACTTTTCGCTCCAAGAAAAGCCGCCCGAAAGCGGCTCTTCTGCCCACATCATACGCCATACAGCCGCAGCTGTCAAGCGCTCTGCTTATTTTTTCCGGTAGTCCCGCGGGGTCATACCAAAATGCGCCTTGAACGCCCGGTTAAAATAGGAGAGGTTCTCAAACCCGCACCGGGAGGCGATGGTCAGCACGGTCTCATCGGTGGTTTGCAGCGCCTCGGCGGCGGTGTTCAGCCGGTACTCGTTCAGAAAGGCGACAAAGCTCTGTCCGGTCATCTGCCGGAACCAGCGCATAAAATGGCTGGCACTGAAGGAACAGACCCCGGCGGCATCGGCTACCCGGAGCGGCTCGGCATAATGTGCCGAAAGCCATTGCAGCACGGTTTTCAGCCGCTGGGTGTCGGCAGTTTCGGTGGAGAGACACTGCCTGCCCTGTGCAATGAGCAAGGCAAGAAAGCGCAGCAGCGCCCCTTTTACCAGCAGCTCGTAGCCGGGGCGCTTGGCGCGGTTGGCATCCTCCAGCTCCCGCAGGCAGGCGGCGGCTTGCAGATAGCACAAATCGTTCGGGGTCAGACGTACCGGCAGCGACAGCCGACCGCTTTGCAGCGGCAGCAGATATTTCTCGGCGCAAAGATCCTCTGCGCCGCCCAGAAGCTCCGGCTCAAAGATGATATTTTCGTATTCCATGCGCTGCCCCTCTGCCTGCCGCAGCGCGTGGAGCGTGCCCGGGGCAAAGAGAAAGATATCTCCCCGGTAGGCCGGGTAGGTCACAGCGCCCACCTGTACCAGCCCCATGCCCTGCTTGACAAAGACCAGCTCCATGCTCTCGTGCCAGTGGAGTGCTACCTGCTGAAAATCCCCCGGAATGGTGCAGGGGTACAGATTGAACGGAAACCGCACTGCACCGTGCTGTTTTGTCTCCTGCAAAGAAGCCTGATTTTGCATTGTTCCACCCCCTGATGATAGGATTGTACCATAGTTTGCACTATTTAGGCAAGATTTTGAACGTTCTATGTGGTATATCTTGAAGTACAGACGTCAAACCTGTTTTCCGTAAGGTGTATCTGAAAACAAAGAAATAGACTGAATTTTCGACTTTTCAGATACACCCTGACAAAGGAGGATGCTTTTATGAGCTTTACCGAAACGTTACAGAGTATCACCGGCAAGCTGCTGGCAGACTGCACCGACCAGGAGCTGTATCTGGCACTGCTGGAACTGGTGCGGCAGAAGAGCGCCGACCGCGTGCAGCCGGTCACCGGGCGCAAGCTGTACTATATCAGCGCCGAATTTCTCATTGGCAAGCTGCTGTCCAACAACCTCATCAATCTGGGGCTGTACGATGAAGCCCGGTCTGCACTGGCTGCTGCGGGAAAGCGCCTTTCCGATATTGAAGAGGTAGAGCCGGAGCCTTCTCTGGGCAACGGCGGCTTGGGGCGTCTGGCTGCCTGTTTCCTCGACTCTCTGGCAACGCTCAACCTGCCCGGCGACGGCGTGGGTCTGCGGTACCACTTCGGCCTGTTCCATCAGTCCTTTGAGGACGGTGTGCAGAACGAAAAGCCCGACCCGTGGCTCACCGCCCACAGCTGGGCAGAAAAGACCGACACCACCTATCCGGTGGAGCTGGCGGGCAAGGAGTACACCGCCCGGCTGTACAAGCTGGCGGTCACCGGCTACGAGGGACGCACCAACACCCTGAACCTGTTCGACCTTGATACCATTGATGAGAGCATCGTCCATGACGGTATTGCCTTCGACAAGACCGCCATCGACAAGAACCTGACCCTCTTCCTCTACCCGGATGATTCCGATGAGGCGGGCCGCCGTCTGCGGGTGTATCAGCAGTACCTGATGGTCTCCGCCGGTGCGCAGCTCATTCTGGCCGAGTGCGCCGCCCGGGGCTGCAACTTCCATGATCTGGCGGACTACGCCGCCATCCAGATCAACGACACCCACCCCAGCATGGTCATCCCGGAGCTGATCCGTCTGCTGGGCGAGCGCGGCATCGAATTTGAAGAGGCCGTGGAGATCGTCACCAAGACCTGCGCCTACACCAACCACACCATTCTGGCCGAGGCACTGGAAAAGTGGCCCCGCGCCTATCTGGATGCCGTGGTGCCGCAGCTGATGCCCATCATCGAAAAGCTGGATGCGCTGGCACGCACCCGCACCGAGGACGAGAGCCTTGCCATCATTGACAAGGACGACCGGGTGCACATGGCACACATGGACATCCACTTTACCCACTCCACCAACGGCGTGGCGGCGCTGCATACCGAGATCCTGAAAAACTCTGAGCTGCACGGCTTCTACGAGCTGTACCCGGAAAAGTTCAACAACAAGACCAACGGCATCACCTTCCGCCGCTGGCTGCTGGAATGTGACCCGCGCCTGACTGCCACGCTGGAAAAGCACATCGGCTCCGGTTTCCGCAAGGATGCCGCCGAACTGGAAAAACTGCTGGCCTTTGCCGACGACGAGACGGTGCTGAACGAGCTGACCGCCGTGAAAAAGGCCAACAAGGAGGCACTGGCAGACTGGCTGCTGCACACCCAGAAGGTGACCGTGAGCACCGATGCCGTGTTCGATATCCAGTCCAAGCGCCTGCACGAGTATAAGCGCCAGCAGCTCAACCTGCTGTACCTCATCCACCAGTACTACGAGATCAAGGCAGGGCATCTGCCCGCTGCTCCGCTGGTGAGCATCTTCGGCGCCAAAGCCGCTCCCGCCTACACCATTGCAAAAGACATCATCCATGCGCTGCTGACCCTCTCCAAGGTCATTGCCGCAGACCCGGAGGTGTCCAAGTGGCTGCAGGTGGTGTTCGTGGAAAACTACAACGTCACCGCCGCCGAAAAGCTCATCCCGGCCTGCGACCTGTCCGAGCAGATCAGCCTTGCCTCCAAGGAGGCCTCCGGCACCGGCAACATGAAGTTTATGCTGAACGGTGCGCTGACGCTGGGCACCATGGACGGTGCCAACGTGGAGATCAGCCAGCAGGTGGGCGAGGAGAACATCTATATCTTCGGCCAGACCTCCGATCAGGTCATCCACCGCTACGCCGTGGGCGATTACGACCCCGCCCAGTGGGTGGAGGGCGATGCCAACATCCGCCGCGCCATCAGCTTCCTCACCGGGCCGGAGATGCTGGCCGCCGGCCATGCCGAAAACCTGACCCGCCTGCATGACGAGCTGATCCACAAGGACTGGTTCCAGACCCTGCCGGACTTCAACGCCTACGTTGTGCGCAAGGGACAGGCGCTCAGCGATTACGCCTGCGACCCCATGGGCTGGCGGCGCAAGTGCCTTGTGAACATTGCCAAGGCGGGCATGTTCTCCTCTGACCGCACCATTGCCGAGTACGACCGCGATATCTGGCATCTGGGCAAGTAAGTGTTCCTTAAACCGCGTTTCTTCCCCCATTTTCTCGAAAGCTGCTGCACAAAGCTGTGCGGCAGCTTTTTTGTTTCCGTGCCAACAAGAAACGCCGCTGCACGGCTGTGCAGCGGCGTTTGATTCAGTTGATGAAAACCGGAACGGAAGCGGGATCAGTTCTCGCTCTCCTCTTCTTCCTCGTCATCCTCATCCGTATTGTGCGGTTTGTAGAAGATGCCGCTCAGGAAGATGCTGACAAAGTACAGCAGCACCATGGGGAAGGCCACCATGCACTGGGACACGATGTCCGGCGGGGTGACCACAGCGGCGATGAAGAAGATGACCACGATGGCTACGCCGCGCACCTGCTTGAGGATCTGCGGGTTGATGATGCCCATCTTGGAAAGGATGATGGTGATCAGCGGCATCTCAAACACACAGCCAAAGATGATGAACATGGTCAGGCAGAGGTTGACGTAGCTCTCGATACTGGTGGTGGTCTGGATGTACTCTGCACCCTCGATGCCGGTGCTGAGGAACCGCAGCATGAACGGCATCATGAGCTTATAGGCGAACAGCACGCCCACGCAGAACAGGATCAGACCCAGCAGCATGACCAGCTTGAAAAAGGTGCTCTCGCTCTTTTTCAGACCCGGCTTTGCAAAGGCGTAGATGTTGTAAAAGGCCACAGGCACCGTTACCACCACACCGGCCAGAATGGACACCCGGAAATACTGCATCAGTTTTTCCTGCGGGGCAATGGACACGAACTGGTAATAGTCGCGGCCCATGGCGGTAAGCAGATCGATCAGACGGTCTGCATACGCCAGCGAGACCACTACGCCCACCACAAACACCACCGCGCAGATGATGAGCCGGTTCCGCAGTTCTTTCAGATGGCCGGTCAGCGTCATGCTGCCGTCCTCTGCCATGACTTCGGCTTTCTTTTTGCGCTTTTTGTTTGTAGCCACAATTACTCCTCGTCTTCGTCCTTCTTGTCAGCCTTCTTCACAGTCTCCTCGGACTGCTCGGCGTCCTCGTCCTCCATGCCCTTCTTGAAGCCATTGATGGTCTTACCGAACATCTTGCCCAGCTTCGGCAGGTTCTTGGGTCCAAAGATCAGCAGAACGACAACCAGAATGATCAGCAGCTCATTAGTACCAATACGCATAATAAATATCTCCTTTTTCTTGCCGCGCCGCGTGGCGGGCGTATTACAGAATGTATCTGGCAACCGCGGGCGCGGGTGCATCCATAAATAAGTAGGGGCGCTTACACCTTTGCTTCCTCAGCGGGTGCAGCTTCGGCAGCCGCTTCGGCTGCGGCAGGGGCTTCCTGCACCGGCTCAGCCACCGGCTCAGCGGCGGGCTGTGCGGCCTCGGCAGCGGGCTGCTCCAGCTTTTCAGCGGGAGCCTCCACAGTTTCAGCAGTTTCAGCAGGGGCTTCGGCGGGCTGCTCGGGCAGCTCCTCCACAGCATCCTCGGTCAGGTCGGTGACCTCCTCGGTCTCAGCCAGCTTCTTGGCGGCTTCCTCTTTGCTGGTCTTGCCAATGCCGGTAAAGCTCTTGGTCACGTCCCGCATGCTGCTGTCGATATCCTTCTTGATATCGGTCAGGGGGGCAACAGCCTCTTTCAGGGGAGCCTGAATTTCATTCAGCGGCTCCACCACGTTCTTCTGGATCTCCTCAGAAGCAGCGCCGGTGTATTTTTTCAGCTCGCGGAGCATCTTGCCGATCTTCTTTGCATAGACAGGCAGCTGGTCCGGGCCGATGAACACAAACGCCACGATGACGATGACGATAAGTTCCCAAAAACCAATTTTCATAAGTAACGTTTCCTTTCCTGTACCAAGGGCATTTCCAAGACCGCCGCACACCACAGCGGTCTGCGCTTTTTTGCCCTTTTTGGCGGGGGTTCGGCGCACTGCGCGCCTTTGTTGCCCTATGTATACCGAAAAGTGGTGTACTGAATGTTAATATATTATTAACATTTTATGAACGAGTGCCCGTTCGACCTGTTTTAATCAACAAAACGAATTTTTAACAGCTGTTATTACGAACTGGATAGGATACAACAGCATCCTCAGGTCTCCACGCCCTCGAACTGGCTGTTGTAGAGCTTGGCATAGAAGCCGCCCTGTGCCAGCAGCTGGTCGTGGCTGCCCTGCTCCACGATGTGGCCGTCCTTCATGACAAGGATAACGTCTGCTTCCCGGATGGTGGAAAGGCGGTGCGCCACGATAAAGCTGGTGCGCCCCTGCATCATGCGGGCAAAGGCCTTCTGGATGCGTACCTCAGTGCGGGTATCAATGGAGGAGGTGGCTTCGTCCAGAATCAGCATGGGCGGCAGGCAGAGCATCACGCGGGCGATGCAGAGCAGCTGCTTTTGTCCCTGACTGATGTTGCCGCCGTCCTCTGCAATGACGGTATCGTAGCCCTCGGGCAGGCGGCGGATAAAGCTGTGGGCGTGGGCAGCCTTGGCGGCGGCGATCACCTCGTCCATGGTGGCGTCCGGCTTGCCGTAGGCAATGTTCTCCCGCACCGTACCGGCACGCAGCCATGTGTCCTGCAATACCATGCCGTAGCTGCCGCGCAGGGAGGCGCGGGTCACATCCCGGATATCGGTGCCGGACACCTTGATGCTGCCGCTGTTTACATCATAGAACCGCATGAGCAGGTTGATGAGGGTGGTCTTTCCACAGCCGGTGGGGCCTACGATGGCAATGCGCTGGCCGGGCTGCACGTCCAGCGAGAGCCCCTCGATGAGCGGACGGTCGGGCAGGTAGCGGAAGGACACATCCTGCAGCTGCACATGGCCGTCCGGCTGCAACGCGGCGGCGTTTTCGGCCTCCGGCACCTGATCCTCGGCGTCCAGCAGTTCGAACACCCGGGCGGCACAAGCCAGTGCGTTTTGCAGCTCGGTGACAACGCCGGAGATCTCGTTGAAGGGCTTCGTGTACTGGTTGGCGTAGCTCAGAAAAACGCTCAGCTGGCCGATGGTGATGCCGCCGCGCACGGCGTACAGCGCACCCACAAGACCCACGCCTGCGTACACGATGTTGTTCACAAAGCGGGTGGCGGGGTTGGTCAGGCTGGAGAAGAAGATGGCCTTCAGGCTCACCTCCTGTAATTGGCCGTTCACTTCATCAAAGGCGGCAAGGCTTTCGGCTTCATGGCCAAAGGCCTGCACCACCTTCTGGCCTTCGATCATCTCGTTGACCAGCGCGGTCTGCTTGCCGCGGACGGTGCTCTGGCTCTGGAAGTAGCCGTAGCTGCGCTTTGCCAGAAAGCCCGCCACCACAAGGCTCAGCGGGGTGATGCACACCACCACCAGCGTGATAGGCACGTTCTCCCGCAGCATGAACAGCAACGTGCCAAAAATGGTCAGGATACCGGAGAACAGCTGGGTAAAGCCCATCAGCAGACCGTCCGCAAAGGTGTCCACATCCGCCACCATGCGGCTGACGATATCGCCGGAGGGGTGGCTGTCCAGATAGGACAGCGGCAGAGTCTGAATTTTGCGCAGCGCCTCGTTGCGCAGATCACGGCTGACCGAGAAGGTAATGCGGTTGTTGCACACGCTCAAAAGCCACTGTGCAAGGGCGGCAACGGCAGCCACCACCAGAATGCTTACGGCAATGCGCAGCACCCCGGCAAGGTCTACATTGCCTTTGCCCAGCATCTTATCAATGGCATCGCCGCACAGGATGGGGATATACAGCTGGGCGGCTACGCTGACCGCCGCCACCAGCAGGCTGCACACCACAAAGGCGCTGTATGGACGGATCTTGTGCAGCACCCGATTCAGGGTGGCTTTGCGCTGCTGCGGGGTCAGCTTGTTTTTTGCCTTTGCACTCATGCTTCTGCCTCCCCTTTCTTGAACTGGCTCTCGTAGATCTCCTCGTACACCGGGCAGCTGCTGCGCAGTGCGCTGTGGGTGCCGATGCCCACCAGATGGCCGTCATCCAGCACCAGAATCTGGTCGGCGTGCTGCAAACTGGCGGCGCGCTGGCTGACGATGAACACGGTCAGTGCCCCGGGCAGCGCCGCCAGTGCCTTGCGCAGGGCGGCGTCGGTTGCATAGTCCAGCGCGCTGGCGCTGTCGTCCAAAATCAAAATGTCCGGCTTGCCCACCAGCGCACGGGCGATGGTGAGCCGCTGCTTCTGTCCGCCGGAAAGATTGCGTCCGCCCTGTTCCACCGGCTCGTCCAGCCCAAGGGGCTTTGCACGCACAAAGTCTGCGGCCTGTGCCGTTTCCAGCGCCGCCCACAGGTCGGCATCGGTGGCGTCCTTGTTGCCCCACAGCAGATTGGAGCGGATGGTGCCGCCGAAGAGCTGCGCCTTCTGCATGACCATCGCCACCCTGCCGCGCAAAGCGTCCCGGGGGTAGCTGGCCACCGGGCGGCCAAAGATCTCCACGCTGCCCTCGGTGGCATCGTAAAAGCGCGGGATGAGGTTCACAAGGCTGGATTTGCCGCTGCCGGTGCCGCCGATGACGCCGATGGTCTGGCCCTTTTTGGCGGTAAAGCTGATGTCGGTCAGGCTGGGTGCGCCCGCCCCGGCGTAGGTCAGACCCACATGGTCAAAGCGCACGGCATCGCCGGTCTTGTCCTCATCTACTTCGCCCAGCAGCTCGGCGGGGAAGGTCATGCCGGGCTTTGTATCCAGCACTGCCTGCACGCGGCCTGCACAGGCCAGTGCCTTGCTGATCTGTACGATGAGGTTGGCAAGCTTTACCAGTTCCACAAGGATCTGGTTCATGTAGTTCACCAGCGCAATCACATCGCCGGAGGCCATGCCGCCCACGTTGATCTCGATGCTGCCTACATACAGCAGCGCCACGATGGCAAGGTTGATGAGCACATAGGTCAGCGGGTTCATCAGCGCTGAAAGATGGCCGACGTGCAGCTGCATCCCGGTCAGCAGGGCGTTGGCATCCTCAAAGCGGTCGATCTCGCTCTGCTCCTTATCAAAGGCGCGCACCACGCGCACGCCGGTCAGGTTCTCGCGGGTCAGACCCAGCACCCGGTCCAGCCGGGTCTGCACGGTCTTATACAGCGGCCGGGTGATCACCATCACGCCGAACACCACCACGCTGAGCAGCGGGATGGTGACCACAAAGATCATTGCCGCCCGGGCGTTGACCGTAAAGGCCATGACCATAGCGCCCAGAACCACAAAGGGGCTGCGCAGGAACAGGCGCAAAAACAGGTTGAGCCCGCTTTGCACCTGATTGACATCGCTGGTCATGCGGGTAATGAGGGTGCTGGTGCCCAGCGTATCCATCTCTGAAAAGCTCAGGCTCTGGATATGGGCAAACAGGGCGTGCCGCAGTGCGGTGGAGTAGCCCACCGCCGCCTTGGCGGAAAAATACTGCGCGGTCAGGCTGCAGGTAAGGCCGATGAAAGCCAGCAGCAGTAAAAGGCCGCACCGTACCAGAATATAATGCAGGTCGTGTGCTGCAATGCCCACATTGACGATATCCGCCATGACCAGCGGCACAAACAGGTCAAAGGTGGCTTCCAGCATCTTAAAGAGCGGTGCAAGCACACTTTCGCGCTCGTAGCCCTTCAGGTAGCCAAGCATCCGGTTCAAAAAAATTCCTCCTTCGGGGTCAAAATACACCTTATTATAACGCGATGTATACTGAAAATCCAGTGCCGCAGCTGCGTTTTGCATTGTACAAGCTGCCAAATCCTGTTATACTATGGTATATCTGAAAAGTCGAAAATTTAGTCTATTTCTACAAACACAGCTGGATTTTGCGTTAAACAGCCTTGAAATTCACAAAGGATTCCTGCGGCTGTTTGCCTTAAATCCCGCTTGTGCTTGCGAAATATTCGTCATTTTCTTTGTTTTCAGATACACCTTAGAGCTGAGATTGATAGGGAAGTATGGTGAACACAATGGCAAGACGAACAGACGGCGGGGTACGCTTCCGCCCGGTGGGCAGCCGCCGCAGCCGCACCGCACCGGTGTACAGCCCGCACGGCACCGGCTGCCCGGCCATCGAGCAGGCCGTGCAGGGGCTGTATAAAGGCCAGAACGAGGAAAGCTTCTGGTCTTTGATGAGCGCGTTGAACTATGCGCTGGAACTGGAGACCCATGTGCTTGTGCCGCTGCAAACGGCACTTTCGGCGCAGGGGGCACCCGCCCCGTGGATGGAGCACCCCATCCCGGCAGAAAAGGCCGATGGCCTTGCCTTGTGGACGCTGCGCAACGATAAGGGACGCTGCTGGCTGCCGCTGTTCACCTCGGTGGCAGCGGCCGGTGCAGACCGCAGTACCGCAAGCCGCCCCATGGCTGACCGCACCTTGGAACAGGCCATGCAGCTGGCGCTGGACACCCCGGGCATCGACGGCGTGGTGCTGGACCCGTGGAGCAATTCCGCCTCGCTGGACGGTGCACTGCTCAACGGTCTGCTGCACGCAGGCCACACCCCGGAGGGCCCCGGCGCAGAGGAAGCCGAAGCCGGTAAGGAAGCCGCCCGCGCCGGACACTGGGCGGCAGCGGCAGAGTGCTACCAGAAAGCCGCCGAGCAGGGAAATTCTGCCGGGCTATCGCTGCTGGGCGAGTGCCTGTATCAAGGGCGCGGCGTGCCCAAAAGCGCTGCGCAGGCGCGCAAGATGTGGAAAGCTGCTGCCGAAAGCGGTGAGCCCATCGCCCTTTTGAACCTTGGCGATGACTGCGCCGCCCGGGGCGACAACGGCAAGGCGCTGTTGTGGTACCGTCGGGCGCGGCAGAATGCGGCAGCGGTGCCGGATATCGAGTATACGCCCCGGGTCTGCCTGCGGCTGGCACAGTTTGAAACGCGCTACACCTCCCGCAAAAAGGCGCTGGCGCAGGCGGCCGAGGCAAAGCAGGCCTTTACCATTTTGCAGCGGGAGCACGAGCCGGACGCCGACCGCTGGTTGCAGGAAGCGGAACAGCTGCTCTATGCGCTGACCCACGAGCCGCCCACGGCTCCGGCGGCCTATAACATAGAATCTTTACAATTGGACTAAAAAATGGTCACAGCCGTCCTGTAAGATAGACTGGAGAAAAAACAGCCCGCAGACACGGCGGACAAGAAACAGAGGAAACAGTATGAGCAAAGTGATCGGCATTGATCTGGGTACGACCAATTCCTGTGTGGCGGTGGTGGAGGGCGGCAAGCCCGTGGTCATCACCAATGCAGAGGGCGAGCGCACCACCCCTAGTGTGGTGGCCTTTACCAAGGACGGCGAGCGTCTGGTGGGCGGCGCGGCAAAGCGCCAGATCGCCACGAATTCCGGGCGCACGATCTCCAGCATCAAGCGGTACATGGGTTCGGACTACCGGGCGCATATTGACGGCAAGGACCTTGCCCCGCAGGAGATCAGCGCCATGATCCTTGCCAAGATCCGCCGGGACGCCGAGAGCTATCTGGGCGAGCCAGTGACCGAGGCCGTCATCACCGTGCCCGCTTATTTTGATGACAGCCAGCGCAAGGCCACGCAGGATGCAGGCCGCATTGCGGGGCTGAATGTGCTGCGCATCATCAACGAGCCTACCGCCGCCGCTGTGGCCTATGGTCTGGACAACGAAGCCGCGCAGAAGATCCTGGTCTACGACCTTGGCGGCGGCACCTTTGATGTGTCCATCATCGAGATCGAGGATGGCACCTTTACGGTGCTTGCCACCGGCGGCGACACCCATCTGGGCGGTGACGACTTTGACCAGCGCATCGTGGAGTATGCAGTGGCAGAGTTCAAAAAGTCTGACCGCATCGACCTGACCCGCGACCCCGCCGCCATGGGACGGCTGAAGGAGGAGGCGGAAAAAGCCAAGAAGGAGCTTTCCAGTGCGCCCTCTGCTCAGCTGAACCTGCCCTTTATCACGGTGGGCAAGGACGGGCCGCATCACTTGGATATCGCTTTGTCCCGCCCGCAGTTCGAGATGATGACCGGCGATCTGCTGTCCCGCACCGTGACCCCGGTGCAGAACGCTTTGCGGGATGCCGGCATCTCTGCCAGCCAGCTGGGCAAGGTGCTGCTGGTGGGCGGCAGCACCCGGATGCCCGCCGTGGAGCGGCAGGTGCGGGAACTGCTGGGCAAGGAGCCCAGCCACAGCCTGAACCCGGACGAATGCGTCGCCATGGGTGCAGCGGTGCAGGGTGCACTGCTGCAGGGCGGCGGCAAGCTGGCGGGTGCCACCGGCGCGGCAGCGCAGGGGCTGGTGCTGATGGATGTGACCCCGCTGACCTTGTCCATCGAGACGCTGGGCGGTGTCGCCACCCCGCTGATCACCCGCAACAGCATGATCCCCACCCGCAAGAGCCAGATCTTTACCACCGCCCGTCCCATGCAGACCAGCGTGGAGATCAACGTTTTGCAGGGCGAGCGCCACTTTGCGCGGGACAACAAGTCTTTGGGCAAGTTCAAACTGAACGGCATCCGGGCAAGCTTTTCGTCTAAGCCCCAGATCGAGGTCACCTTTGATATCGACGTGAATGGCGTGGTGAAGGTATCTGCGAAAGACCTTGCCACCGGGCGGGAGCAGAACATCACCATCACCGGCAGCACCAACCTTTCCGAAAACGAGATCCAGCGTGCTATGGCAGATGCCGCCGCCTATGAGGCCGAGGACAGCCGCCGCAAGGAGCGCTTGGAGCTGCACAATCAGGCCGAGGTGCTGGCCTACAAGGTGGATGAAGCGCTTTCCAAGTGCAAAAAAGAGCTGGACAAGGACGAAAAGGCCCGCGTGAAGGCCGACCTTGCCAACCTGCGCCGCTGCCTGCGCAAGGATAAGCCCGAAAAGATGAACGAGACCGAGGAAGCCGCCCTGCGGCAGGCTAAGAGCCAGTTGGAAGCCTCGGCCAACCACCTGATGCTGCTGTACTCTGCCGAGCAGACCCCCGGCGATGGAACGGACAGCACGCTGTAATATAATAAGGTTTATGGGTTGCTGCACCCGCCCGGCGCAGCAGCCCTTTTTTGAAGCAAGAGAAGGGAACCGTTATGAAGGAACTGCAATATCCGGTGCGCCCCGGGCGCTACCGCCACTTTAAAGGCAACGAATATCAGGTGCTGGGCGTAGCACGCCACAGTGAGACCGAGGAGGAGATGGTGGTGTACCGCGCCCTGTACGGCGAGGGCGGGCTGTGGGTACGCCCCGCCGCCATGTGGCTGGAAACGGTGACCCGGGACGGCGTTACAAAGCCCCGCTTTACCTATATCGGGGAGTGATGCGCCCGGCTTGAATCCCGTTATTGACCCTAGGATTATTTTGCGGTAAAATGTGGGTAAGATACCAAACAACAAAGGAGGTTTTCGTATGAAGGCCAAACGATGGATCTCGCTCCTGCTCGCGGTCAGCATGATGCTTGGTGTGCTGGCAATGCCCGCCTCGGCGGCAGCGCAGCAGCCGGAAAGCACCGCTGTTGTCAGCGAGGAACTGCCCGATGCCGCAGCGCTGAGCGCGGCAGAGGATGAAAATGATATCGTCAACATCCGCATCCGGGCGACCGGCAACCTTGTCTATGGTTCCGATTATAAGCTGGAGGTGGAGACCCGGCCCGAAAACACCCAGTATATCGCTGTGGTGCTGGGCACCAGCGGCGAAGCCTACGGCTATGTGACCCTGATGATCTCGGATAAGCTGCGCACTTTGCTTAAACTGATCCCCCTGCCCAAAAAGATGTCCCAGACCCCGGATCAGGCCGAGGAATTCAACGTATACAGCTATCTCAAGCAGCTGATCGATGGCAACGATGTCAGCGTGCTGCTGCGGGTCGCGGACGAGGTGGTGTCGGTAATGGACACCGTCAGCTTCTTTGTCCCGGCCAGCTACCTGACCACCGTGAAGAACGTTTCCAACGGCATGAAGCTGGCACTGAGCCTGATCCGCAAGTATCTGCCCGAGGGCGCGCTGAGCCGCATCTATCTGGACGAGCAGCCTAAAGACAGCGGCAAGTACTTTGCCGGTGCCATCGCGCTGGAAAGCAGCGACATCAACGCCGCCGGTTTTGCCATGTTCAAGATCAAGCCCAAGACTGAAAACGTCAGCCTGAGCTGGGCAGCGGATGCCCCGGCTAGCATGACCGTCTCCCAGCTGCAAAACGCCGATCTGACCGCCAAGGTCATTTCGGACGGACAGGTGGCTGAAAACGGCAAGGTGAATTACACCTACAAGAAAAAGACCTTCCTGTGCTTCAGCAGCAAAATAAACGGCGTGCCCACCGAGCCCGGCACCTACACCCAGACCGCCAAGGCCGGGGGCAACTACTCCTGCGGCAGCATCAGCCGCACCATTACAGTGACCGCTGACCCCCAGCCCGCCGCAGAGCAGCCCGCCGAACAAGCGGCAGAGCAGCCTGCAGCATAAATCAGCGGAAAACTATTTTTGAATAGGACGATCCCGGAAAGTCTGCGGATTTTCCGGGATCGTTTTTTCACGGGAGAGGCTGCTTTTTGTTTTCTATAAAATGGGCTGCTTTACTCTTGCAAATCGACGCGCCATACGCTATTATAAAAATAAAAGAACCCCTTGCGGTAAAAAAAGGGGACAAGAAGGAGCGGTTTATCTATGGAAGAGAAAAAAAGCGGCATCAAAAAGTTCCTTGAAGAGTTCAAGGCATTTGCCATGCGCGGCAACGTGCTGGACATGGCAGTGGGCGTTGTCATCGGCGGTGCCTTCACCGCCATCGTCACCGCGCTGGTGGAGGACATCATCAACCCGCTGATCGGCCTGTTTTTCAAGGCAGATTTTTCCGATGTGGTCATTGGTCTGGGCGGCTCCAGCATCAAGATCGGCGAGTTCGTCAACTCCATCATCAACTTCCTCATCGTGGCCTTTGTACTGTTTGTTGTGATCAAGTTTGTCAACTCCCTGCACAAAAAGCCCGAGGAGCCCGCCGCACCGGAGGAGCCCACCACCAAGGTGTGCCCCTACTGCCAGAGCGAGATCTCTATCAAGGCTGTGCGCTGCCCCCACTGCACTTCCAAGCTGGAGGGCTTTCCTGAGATGAAGGTCTGAAGCATTCAGCATTGACAATACAACAAAACCCTCCCCGCCGGGCGCAGTCTTTGCGTTGCCGGCAGGGAGGGTTTTGCACATTTTGCGGCTTGGTTGTGGAAAAGTGGAGCGGAAAAATCAAGATATATTACTTACTGAACCTTGGTCAGCTCAGCCAGCTTGTGGTAGATCTCGGTATTGTCGTACACACCGCCGAACTTCTCGGCGCCGACACCCATGGCGTACACGTTGACCATGGCACCGGTGTGGGCATAGGTGGTATGGTCCATACCGGACTTGTGGTTGATGGTGTGGCAGACAGCCATGCTGAAGGGGATGTAGGTGCCGTACAGCTCGTAGTCCTGCTGGCTCATCTTGCTCTGGCTGGAGGAGCCCACCTGCAGGGTGCGCTCGTAAGCCTTGCGCAGGTTCTCCACCTCGTAGTCGGTCAGCAGCAGCTTGCCAGCGCTGGCGGCAGCGGGATCGGTGGGCAGGGTCAGCCCAAAGACGTTCTTCACATCCTGCATGGCAGTCTCGAAGGGGGTCTTGTTGGCAATGTAGCCCTGCACATAGGTGGCATCGAACTTTGCGTAGGACATCTTCTGGTGAGCCAGATTGGTCAGGAAGGTGTCGTAGTTGGTGGTCTTGTAGCCGATGGCCATGCCGCCGGTCTCGTGGTCGGCGGTGACAAGGATCAGGGTCTCGTTGGGGTGCTCATTATAGAAGTCCACCGCAGCCTGCACGGCGTTGCTCATCTCCAGCACATCGTGGATGGAAGCAGCGGCGTCGTTGGCGTGGCAGGCCCAGTCGATCTTGCCGGACTCGGTCATCATAAAGAAGCCCTTCTTGTTGTTCAGCAGCTCGATGCCCTTCTTGACATAGTCAGTCAGCTGCCACTCGCCGCTGGCAGCGTCCATGGCGTAGTTCATGGCCTTGCCATCGCCCAGATTCTCGGCAATGATCAGGGTCTTGCCTGCACCGGCGGTCAGAGCCGCTGCACCGGCCTGGGTAGTGACCACGTTGTAACCGGCGTTGGCAGCCACGGTATGGTTGTCGGGGCCGGTACCGTCGCCGTTCACCTTCTGGAACTCGCCGCCGGCAAAGTACTCAAAGCCGGAATTTGCCAGCTCCACGCCGATCTCGTAGTAGTTCTTGCGGGTTTTCTGGTGGGCATAGAAGGCAGCGGGGGTGGCGTGGTCGATGTTCACGGTGGAGATGACGCCCACCTTATAGCCCTTCTGGGCGTGCAGCTTTTCGGCGATGGTCTCGTAGGGCACATCGCGGGTCCACGGGCACATATTGATGACACCGCTCTCGGTCTTGTGGCCGGTGGCGATGGAGGTGGCGGTGGAAGCGGAGTCCGGGCAGAAGGAGGTGCTGTCATAGGTGGTCACGCTGCCCACCTGTGGGAAGCTGGTAAAGCTCAGGTCAGCCTCGGTCACAGCGCCATTGTTGTCCACGGTGCCCTTGTAGAAGCGTGCGGATTGGATCTGGGCAGTGCCCATGCCGTCGCCAATGAACAGGAAAACGTACTTGGGCTTTTTGAACACGTCCAGCAGACCGTTCTCTTCGTCTGCTGCGGCAGAAGCATCCGTCTCGGCGGCGTGAGCGGCTACGGGGGCAGCCGACAGCATGCCCACTGCCGATGCAACGGCACCGGCCTTCAGGAAGCTGCGGCGGGAAATTTTCGCGTTCTTCATAACAGATATCCTCTCTTTTTCAGCCCGGCTTGGGGGCGGTTCTACTATTTCTTGTGGGAACACCTGTATTGTAGCGCACCGCCCGCAGCGGCGAAACCAGCCCCGTGTAACACTTAGGTAAACCTTTGGCGCACGGAAGAACGGCGGTGTAAAATCCGGGCAAAACAGGTAAAATCTGCCTGTAACGCCCGCATCCGAGCCACTTTTTGCGCTGAACCGCCCCGCAAGGGTTGCAAGCAGGGGGCTTTTCATTGTACAATAGAGAAAGCAAGCTGAGATATACTTCTATAATGAGAGGATCTTTTAAATATGTCTGATATCAAAGTGCTGGCGCTGGATCTGGATGGCACCCTGACCAACGACCAGAAACTCGTCACCCCGCGCACCCGCGCCGCGCTGGATGCCGCCATTGCCAAGGGCGTGACCATCGTGCTGGCGTCCGGCCGGCCCACCGCCGGCATCCAGCCGCTGGCTGAGGAGCTGGGTCTGGACAAAAAGGGCGGCTGCATCCTGTCCTACAACGGCGGCAAGATCGTGGACTGCCGCACCGGCGAAACGCTGGTGGAAAAGACGCTGGACCCCGCCCTTGTGCCCGAGCTGTGCGATTTTGCCGCCGCGCAGGATATTGCCATCCTGACCTACAACCGCGAGGGCATCGTGTGCGAGCGGGACAAGGACGAATGGGCCAACAAGGAGTGCTTTACCACCAAGCTGCCCATGATCCATGTGGACGATCTGGCGTCCTATGTGAACTACCCTGTGTGCAAGATGCTTATCACGCTGGACCCCGCCCGCCGGGACGCAGTGTGCGCCGCCGGACAGCAGCAGTTTGCAGGCCGCGCCGACCTGTACCCCTCCAGCCCCTTCTTTATCGAGGCGGTGCCGTTGGGCGTGGCGAAGGACGGCAGTCTGGCAGAGCTTCTGCGCCGCATGGGGCTGACCCGCGAGAACCTGATGGCCTGCGGCGACGGCCTGAACGACCGCTCTATGATCGCCTACGCCGGGGTGGGTGTGGCCATGCAGAACGCCGAGCAGCCGGTAAAGGACTGCGCCGACTATGTGACCACCGCCGACAACAACCACGACGGCGTGGCCGAGGCCGTGGAGAAGTTTATTTTACGAGAGGACTAACAAAGCAATGCCGCGTAACTTGGTTTTATTTGATCTGGAATGGAACATCGGCTACCAGCCGTATACCTTTAACTACCATGGGGTGCAGCAGACCCTGCGGGGCGAGATCGTGGAGATCGGCGCCGTAAAGATCGACGAGGATGCCAATGTGCTGGACACCTTTTCCATCCATCTGCGTCCCCGCATCTTCCGCAAATTGCAGCACCATATCGCCAAGGTGACCGGCCTGACGCAGGCCGATCTGGACAAGGGCGAACCCATCGTGCAGGGACTGCGCCGTTTTATGCAGTGGTGCGGCCCGGATGCCGAGTTTGCCGAGTGGGGTCTGGATGATGTGCCGGTGCTCAAGCAGAACCTGTTCCTGTGCAATCTGGACGAGTCCAAGCCCACCGTGTGGTACGATTTGCAGCAGGTCTTTCTGCGGGAGCATCCCCGCAAGGAGGGCGAGGGCATGACGCTGGAAAGCGTGGTCACCCGCATGGGCATCCCCATGGAGCGCCCCTTCCACGATGCGCTTTCCGATACCCTGTACACCGCCGATGTCTGCCGTCTGTTGGATCTGCGCACCGGGCTTGCCGTCTATCCCACTGAGGACGAGGCGCTGCGCCAGAGCCTGTGCCAGAACCCCGGTGATTACCGGGACTTTACGGTGTTTCACGGCTATGTGGAGCAGTACGCATGGCGGGCTGACCCCAAGATCAGCCAGATGCCCTGCCCGGAGTGCGGCACCACCCTGCAGCCGGACGAGATTTGGCTGAAAAAGGGTAGCAACAGCTGGTATACCCTGTGTCAGTGCCCCAGCTGCACCGGCAGCGGCAACGCCGCCGGGCAGGGCGTGTTCCAGCGGTACAAGCTGTCCCGCCGGGACGGCCTGCACTGGAGCTTTGCCCGCTGCGCCCAGATGCCGGACGCCGAAAGCCTTGCCCGCTGGGAAAAGCTGCGCACCGCCCAGCTGGAGCGGATGCGCGCCAAGGCCGAAAAGCAGGCCGCGGAAAAGTAAATGCAGGAAAATCCCCTTCCGTTTCGTAGTATTGATAGCAGAGCGTATAACGTGTCGAAAAAATGCACACTCTGTTCATGGCTCTGTCATAGAGAATGGATATACTAAGCTTAACGTAGTCTGCCCGGGAACACCCCGGCACCGGCTGTGCAGAAAGGGATCGAACAAAGGATGCAAACCACACTGATGGGCTGGGTGCACCAGCTTGGAACACTGGAATACTGGGAAGCGCTGCTGGCGGGCTTTGAAGGGCTGGGCCCCCTTGTGCCCATTCTGCTGGCTATGGTAGAGTCCTTTTTTCCGCCGCTGCCGCTCATTGCCATTGTAGCGCTGAACGTAGCCGCACACGGCGGTCTGCTGGGCTTTTTGTACAGCTGGGCAGGCGTAGCGCTGGGCGGCGTCATCATGTTTTTGTTCTGGCGGCGGCTCATCAAGCGCTTTTTCTGGAAAGTGGCCAGCCGCTCCCCCAAGCTGGAAAAGGCACAGCAGTGGGTGAACCGCTTCGACACCTCGTCCCTGTTCATGCTGTCGCTGCTGCCCTTCACCCCCACCTCCTTCATGCACTTTGCCTTCGGGATGTCGGACTTTGACGAAAAGCGCTATCTACGCACCGTCCTTTTAGGCAAGGGGCTGATGGTGGCCATGATGGCCGTCTTTGGGCAGTCGCTGGTCAGCTCCCTGAAGAACCCGGTCTACCTTGTGCTCGCAGTCCTGCTGTGGGGCGGGATGTACTGGGTAAGCAAAAGGTTCTGCCGGAAGCATCATCTGGAATAAAGCTACAATATCCGGGACAGCGGAGCACCTGCGGGCGCTCGGCTGTCTCTTTTTTGCAAAAAATGCCATGGCGGGCAGCCCGCAGACTGCCCGCCATGACATGAGATCCATCATTTTTATTTTGCTTCCGGTTCCTGCACAAGGGGTTCCGCCGGCGGCGGGGTAAGGGTGGAATGCTCCACCACAAAGGCCGTGGCCTTTGCCCGGGCAAGGCGCTGGCGCACCTTGCGGGTGTCGTTCGCGGGGAAAGTGCGCTCTCCGTCCAGCTTCTCGTCCCAATCGGCAAGGGCGGCGTTCACCTCGGCTTCGGTGGGCTGTAAGCCCTCCCGCTCGGCCACCAGCAAAAGCCCCAGCCAGCTGCGCAGCTTGCGCTCCGCCTGCCGGTGCAGCCACTGCCGGAACTGCTCCACCGTCTGCCCGCGCACGGCTAAGAACTGGTCAAAATTGACTCCGTTAGCCTGCAAGCCCAGATTGAACTGCCGCTGCTCGGCAAAGTAGTTGCCCGCCTCCAGCCGCTTGGGCACCGGGCCGGTCACCTCATCGCCCAGCTGCCAGACCAGCTCCTTTTCAGCCCGGTCTCTGGCCTGTGCGCAGCGCTTTGCGTAGAGCTCCCGGGTCACCCGGTCGCGCAGCGCGGCCTTGCCTGCGGCATCGGCGGCGCGCTCTTCATCACCGTAGCTGCGGTTGATCTCCAGTTCAATGGTCAACCGGCGCAGTGGGTGGGGCTCGATGGCTTGCACAAAGCCGGTGTCCCGTCCCAGCTCCAGCGGCGGCAGGGCGTAGAACTGCGCGCCAGCCCGGAAGCCCTCGGCCTTATTGACCGCCAGCAGCTCGAAATCCGGGTCGGTCACCGGTACCAGTTGCTGCTCCTGCACCAGCTGCCGGTAAAGGGGGTCAAAGCCCTCCAGAATGGTGCGGTTCACCGCTGCCGTCAGCAGTTCTTCCTCGTCCTGCGGGGCATCCGGGGCAGCCTGCTCCTTTGCCAGCGCAGCGGCCAGCTCCTCCGCGCTTGCCGTGAATACCAACCGGCAGTCCCCCGGCTCTGCCATGCCGAAATGTTCCAGTTTCATGCGGTGTCCCTCCTTCTCAGCGGTTCATGATGCCGACCATCAGTACCAGCAGCACCACGCCGATACCGGCGTACAGCAGCTCGGCACCCAGCACGGACTTGTCGCCCTCTACGAACATCTTTTCCGGGGCATCGGGGTCGTAGTACAGGGTGACCACACTGCCCTCGGCAAAGGGCTTGCCCTTGGCGGGCTTGGGGTACTGCAGCCGGTGGCTGCCGCCCGCGGTGGTAAACTCCAGCACATAGGCTGCGCCGTCCCGGCTCTGCACCGTACCGCTTACCGTGGCCTGCACGCAGACGCCTTTGGTGCGCAGCAGCTGCCGCGCCCGCACGCTGCGCAGCGCCATGTAAAACATGATCAGTGCGCCGACCAGAAAAATCATCACATTCAGCATCGTTTTCCCTCGTTTTTCCGTAATCGCCGGGCAGTGCCCGGACGTATAGACAGTACCGCATAATTCTAAGTGCCGATACGGCGCGCGAGGTGCGGCAGATGCTAAGCCAAAAGCGCAGATAATACTTTGTGTATTATCGAGCATTTTGGCAACGCAGATGCCGTACCGCAGCCGCCGGAACGGTGCTTAAGCCGTCAGGCGGGAATTGTGCGGTGTTGCCTATCGTTTATTGTACCATAATCTGCCCTAAAAAGCGCCCCGCAGCCGCTATCCAGAGTGCACCAACTTTGCCGCAAAATTTTGTCGAATAATTTTGAAATTAAGCCTTGACATTTCTTTTGTATCTGGTATAATAACTATCGTCCCCGGCGCTTCGGCGTAGGAACAAAACAGAATATGCGGATATGGCGGAATTGGCAGACGCGTTAGATTCAGGTTCTAATCGGGGCAACTCGGTGGAGGTTCAAGTCCTCTTATCCGCACCAAACCATGAAAATCCGAACCTTTTCTCGATAGGAGAAGGGTTCGGATTTTTTGTTTTCTTCGGAAATGAAAATTCAGGCTCTTCCCTGACGGCCGTGTGTCCGAAACCTTATCAAAAGAAAGACCGTATCACGAAGGTCACAACTGTAAAGGTGCCGTAAGGTAGAAAGGACACGAGTATGAAGTACGATGAAAGAACCTGCAAATTCAACATGGACACCGGCTGCGTGGAGCTGCTGCTCCGGGATGGAAGAAAAATTTCCATCGACTGCACTGGGGTCGAGGATGCGTTGGATGTGACCATGGCGCAGAGGTCGGAGTTGGATTACCTCATCTACAATGATCCGCTGAGCTACGCGGATTTGATTCTGAATGGTAACCCGGAGGAATATTTTAAGAATGTGGTCGGAGGTCATGGATCAGAGGATTTATCGTTTAGAGATTAACTCGATATAAGGAACAAGCCCACAGGTCTGCCGTATTTTTATGCGGTCTATCCTGTGGGCTTGTTTGCTATTATCGACTCATGATTGAATTTGAAATTTCAAGCACGACCGTATCATGTTTATAGGTGGTAACAACCATCGGCAGGCCTCCAGCCTTCAAAACTTATGCAGACGTTTGATTTTCGTATCGTTTAAGCCAGAGGAAAAAGCAGATGTTTAATAAGATGCCCACTGCGGTGGAGGTGGGTGCGGACAGACCGATCATCGTCAGGCTGGCGTTGGGCTGGATACTCATAATATACGCCATGGGGAGACGCACCAGCAGAGTCTGCACCAGCCCCTGTACCATGACCCAGAGGGTTTTGTCGTTGCCATTGAAGTAACCTACCATGCTGAACAGGATGGCAGTGGCGATGGTCTCGGGCGCAAAGCCCTTGAGGTAGGCGTAGCCGTTGGCAATAACCGCGGCATCTGCCGTAAACAGACCGGAGAGAACGTCACCCTTGCACCACACCAGTGCAAATACGACGCAGCCGAACACCAGACCGATGCCAATGCCGGTGAGCATGGACTGCTCGGCGCGTTTTTTATTGCCAGCACCCACGTTCTGGGACACAAAGGATGCCATGGACTGCATCAGAGAACTGGGGATCAGCATGGCAAAATTAACGATCTTGCACGCCACACCGTAGCCGGAAGATGCCTCCAGCCCCAACCGGTTGACGAAGGCGCAGAGCGCCAGAAAGGAAAGCTGGGTCAAAAACTCCTGCAAAGCCAGCGGCAGACCGATGCCCAGAAATTTTTTGCACTGGGGGTTCGGCTTGAAATCAGAGCGATGGATTTTGAAGGGCAGCTCCTTCTTCAGCAGCATTGCGATTGCACAGATTACGCTGACGGCTTGTGCTGCTACCGTAGCAATGGCGGCACCGGCAGCATCCAGATGAAAACCAGCCACCAGCACCAGATCGCCAATAACATTCACAATGCACGCCACCAGCACAAAGATCAGCGGAGAGCGGCTGTCGCCCAGACCGCGGAAAAGAGCCGAGAGCATATTATAGGCTACAATAAAGAAGATGCCGCTGCCGCAAATGCGCACATAGCTGGCGGTCAGGTCCAGGGCTTCGGCAGGAGCCTGCATCAGACTGGAAATAAGCCGTGCAAAAAACACCAGCACCACGAACAGTGCAGCTGCCAGAAGGGTGAACACAACAGCTGCCCCGCCAATGACTTGCCCGATGTACTGCGGTCGTTTTTCGCCCAGATAGCGGGCAATGAGCACTGTGACACCCATGGCAAGCTGGGTGACAACAAAGGTGACGAGGTTGAGTACCTGACTACCGGTGGAAACCGCAGACAAGCCTGAAGTGGAGCCAAAGCGCCCCACTACCAGAAGATCTACTGCGCCGTAAGCGGCCTGCAGCACCAGCGCACCCAGAATGGGCAGCATGAAAAAGGCGAGCTTTGGCAAAATGCGGCCTTGGGTAAAATCGGTCTTATCGTTTTTCAAGAGAATCTTTCCTTTCGCACATAATAGCATAGAATTTTTCCAGCGTTTGGATGGTGCACGCTGCATCCTCCTCGGAAATGCCGTCCAGATACGGGAGCAGTTGCGAGAAGTAGTCCGTATTGTACTTCTGGGAAAGCGCTTGCCCGCTCTCGGTGAGGAACAGATAGGTCACGCGGCCATCTTCAGCGGACACCTGTTTTCTCAGATACCCTTTGTGCTCCATCTCTTTTACGGTACGGGTCACACCGGGGCGGGGCAGATTCAGCGCATCGCTGAGATCAGAGATCTTCGGCCAGATGCCACGGGTCTGCAATTTCTGAATAACATCCAGACACTGGATATAGGAGGATGTCACACCCTCCGGCAGGGCAGGCAGCATCTCCCGTGCCCGCTTTGCCAGATAGCAGGCATCCAGCAGCTGCTTGATCAGTTCGATGGTCATAATGAAATTCCTCTCCAAACGATTATCGAAGGTAATTAACATTGATAATTATATAGAACTACCCGGGAATGTCAAGTCTTTTTGAAAAATCGGAGATGTCGGCAGCTTTGAGGCATCTGCTTCCGGCATACCATTCTAGAGGGTGTTTGAGCGAATACAGTCTGAACCATGGATTAGAAGATCAAATACAAAACAAAAACAGGGTGCGTCCCTGAATAGGACGCACCCTGCCAGCGTAATTCACGATTTGATTCGTTGGCAACAACCGTGAATTGCATATCGCAAACAGGTCGTTGAGAATTGCTCTGCTTGTAAAACTTGCGATTAAAGCCACAGATAACAGCGATATGTACAACAGGGCGTTCCCCGTCGGGAACGCTCTGCTTTTCTTTGCTGGGGGCATGATGAGCCTGCTCCGCCTGCCATGCAGCAAACTCCCGCTGTCCTACCTCGCTGTTCCAGCAGGCAAGGATGGCCGGGTAGAATGCCCGTGCCAGACGGTCGATGACTTCATCGGGATAGGGGGAAGTGTTTGTGGACTTTTTCTTTTTGTTCAAACGCACGCTCCTTTGATCGTCCCACCGCAGCAAAGTCGGGCGAGAAAATCAAAGTTCCAATTTTTATCAGGCGCAAGGGCGCGGATGCTTTCCGCCCTGCACTTGCGGCTGGGGGCTCGTTGATGGCTTACAGGTGTCTGCTGTTATGCGGTCTTTTCTTCTTCAAGGGCTTCTGCAAGAGCCTTTTCCA
>NZ_JBBMEO010000029.1:0-24830 GCF_040096515.1 Faecalibacterium tardum
TCTTTTGGTGTCAAAAGAGAACATCCCCCGCCTGAGAGGGTTTTCACAGCTTTCTTACTTCTTTGCCAGCTTCATCAGGCTACGGTTTTCCAGCAGAATGCGCAGCAGCACAACGTTCACGGCGCTCAGGATGAGGGCATTGGGGATGCGCACTGCCAGCGTTGCCCACGGGTAGCCGTAGAACAGACGCAGCGCCAGCGAGGTGATGACCATAGAGCCTACAAAATGCCCCAGCAGCACGCTGGCTGCAAGCCGCAAATTTGTGGAAAGGCTGCTCAGCTTCTGCCACGCAAAACCTGCCACCAAGCCGATGGCACCCGCGCCCAGCGTAATAAGCGGGTTGATGGCGTAGCCCGCCAGCACACCGCCGATGATATCGGCTACCGCGCCCACCGCAAAGCCTGCGCCGGGGCCGAACACCACCGCCGCCAGCAGCACCGGCAGGCTGCCCAGATTGAACCGGACGAAACCGGTGGAGATGCTGAGCACCCGGCTGAACACGATGCTCATAGCCACCAGCAAAGCCAGCATGGTCAGGGTACGCACCGAAGTTTTTTTGTCGTTCATTGTAGTTGTCCTCCTTAAAAAGGAACAGCAGGCAGGACGCAAAAACGCCCTCCCCTGTGACAGACCGCACAAAGGAGGGCGTGAATTCCAACAACATTCACTTCCGGGCAAAAACCGCAGACGGCTCTCGCCTGCACCCAAGTCCATGCAGCAGCGGGATGCAGACCCTGCACCGCGGTCAATACCTTCGTCCGCAGCACAACTCCCCGTTGATGCGGCACTTAACGCGCAGGGTCTTACTCTGTTGATGATGCCATTATAATCCTTTTTTTACCGCACTGCAAGCGCCCAAACAGACATCTTTGCCAAAGGAGCGTTTTTATTTTTGGCAGTGTTGTATAAACGTAAGACTTTTGCCCGCCTGTCTCCCTCTTTTCTTTTGGCGCAGAACGTGGTAAGATGAACACAAGATACCAAAGGGGAAACTGCCCCGGAAAGGAAATTTTCCATGAAATTCAGCGAAATGACCTATACCCGCCCGGACATCAATGCCCTGCTGGCACAGTGCAAACAGCTGGCTGCCAAGGCCGCCGATGCGCAGGACGGCGATGCCCTCATTCAGGTGTACTACGAGCAGAGCCGCGCCTTTGCGGACTACACCACCGCCTCCCAGCTGGCCAACATCCACTACACCTGTGACACCCGCGATGCCTACTGGAAGGCTGAGCAGGACTTTTTTGATGCCAACGGCCCCGCTGTGACCAACGCCAGTGTGGAGATCAGCCGGGCATTTCTGGCAAACCCCTATGTGGATGCCCTTACCGAGCACTTTGGCACCACCTGCGTAGCCGGTATGAAGAACGCCGTGCTGGGCATGGACGACCGTACCGTGGAATTGCAGCAGGAGTTCAACGCGCTGGTCAGCCAGTACCAGCAGATCTACGGCGGTGCACTGGTGGAGCTGGACGGCAAGCAGCTGACCATCCCCCAGCTGGGCCCCTACAAGGAGGATCTGGACCCCGCCGTGCGCCGCGCCGCCTACGAAGCCGAGGCCGGTTACTTTGACGCCCACCGGGACGAGCTGGACGCATTGTACACCAAGATCGTCAAGAACCTGAATCAGCAGGCCAAGGTGCTGGGCTACAAGGATTACAGCGAGCTTTCCTATGTGCGCATGAACCGCATCGGCTACGGACAGGCCGAAATTCAGGCCTTCCGGGATCAGGTTGCCCGGGACGTTGTACCCGAGCTGCAAAAAGTGATGGCTATGCGCGCCAAGCGCACCGGCATCACCCACCCCACCTTTACCGACCTGCCCATCATCTTCAAGGACGGCAACCCCAAGCCCATCCCTGGCTATCAGGCACGCATGGACGCCGCCCGCACCATGTACCACGAGCTCAGCCCCGAAACAGCGGAGTTCATCGACTTTATGCAGGACAACGAGCTGTTTGACGTGGAAAGCCGCCCCGGCAAGATGTCCGGCGGCTACATGACCAGCCTGCCTAGCTACAAGGCACCCTTCATCTTTGCCAACTGGAACAATACCTCCGGCGATGTGGACGTGCTGACCCACGAGTGCGGCCACGCCTTTGAGGGCTATGTGGCCGAGCGCGACCCCAACGTGCCCGCCGATCTGGAATGCCCCGCCATGGAGAGCGCCGAGATCCACTCCATGGCCATGGAGTTCCTCACCGCGCCGTGGCACCACCTGCTGTTCGGCAAGGACACCGAAAAGTACGCCCTGCTCCACGCCGAGGACAGCTTTGTGTTCCTTGCCTACGGCTGCGCCGTGGACGAGTTCCAGCACATTATGTACCAGAACCCGGACCTGACCCCCGACCAGCGCAACGCCGAGTGGCTCAAGCTGGAAAAGAAGTACCGCCCGTGGATCGATTTTGACAATCTGCCCTTCTACGGGCGCGGTGCCGGTTGGCAGCGCCAGCTGCACATCTACGAGTGCCCCTTCTACTATATCGACTACTGCCTGTCCACCATGGCAGCGCTGCAGTTCTTCCTGCTGAGCCTGGACGACCACAAGGACGCATGGGAGCGCTACCTCAAGCTGGTGCGTCGCGCCGGTCTTGCCAGCTACACCGAGCTGCTGCAGACCGCCGGGCTGAAGGTGCCCTTTGCCGAAGGCAGCGTCAAGGGCATTGCCCAGCAGATGACCCGCTGGCTGGAAGAGCATCAGGTGGACTAAAGACAAGCGAAAGTCGTTTCGTGACTGCGTCAGGGCGTTTCGTGTCAGTTTTCTTGCTTTTCCGCCGGGCTGCGGTATACTGAAACCAGCATCATCCCCTTCGAGAATGGAAAGGAGTACCGACTTATGAGATCTTCCCGTTTGTTCCGGCGCGTCATCGCCGGTCTGTGCGCTGCCGCCATGCTGTGCGGCGGCATGGCCGCTTCGGCTGCTGCACCCGCACTGCCCGCCGCCCCCGCTGCGGTGGAAGCCACCAACGCCGCCCCCAGCGATGCCGAACTCAAGACCGCTTTTTCCAAGTTCACCGTCACCTACGACGAGGAGGCCGGCGGCTGGGATTTTTCCTCTCCGCAGGAGCAGGCCAGCATGGATAAAAAGTCCTGCGGGCTGTACCCCTATATGTTCTTGCAGGACGATAGCATTGCCTTTAATATGATCCTGACCTATGTGGGCAGCAAGAAGCTGGACATCAAAACGGTCAACGTATCTGCTGATGACGAGCTGTACACCTTTACCTGTGACGAGGAATACGGCGGCGGCTACGATCAGGATCTGGGCTGCTGGTTCGATCTGGAGCTGTTCCAGCTGAGTGACGAGGAGGTCAGCCTGCTGAGCGAGTGGCTGAACGCCAAGAGCGTCACCGCCGTATTCGTTGGCCGGGACGGCACCACCCAGAGCTACGCCCTGACCAAGGAGAACCGCACCGCCATTCAGGAGATGGTCACCGCCTACAACCTGATGCTCTCCTCCACCGTGGAGCAGTGTGAGCCCATCCTGAGCAGTCTGGCAAAATAAAAGCAGTTTTTATCCCAAACCCGGCGCATCTGCGGATGCTCCGGGTTCTTTTTTGCGAAATTTCAATTTTTTTGCAAAAAATGCTTGCCAAACCAGCAAAGCTGTGCTATACTAATTGAGCTGTGATGTGCTGCTATAGCTCAGTTGGTAGAGCGCATCCTTGGTAAGGATGAGGTCTCCAGTTCGAATCTGGATAGCAGCTCCAGCTTAACCGCCCTGAAGTCTTAGGACTTCGGGGCGGTTTTTGTTTTCCTTTCAGCCGCATTGCAAAGAAATACCGCCGCACAGCTGTGCGGCGGTATTTTTCATTCTTCCTCATCGGGGATATTCTCTGCGTCCAGCAGATACTCGGTCTCGGTCTGCTGCTCCATCTGCTGCTCTGTCCAGTCCAGCTGCACAGCGCCGCTCAGGTCCAGCGAATAGTCCTCGGTGTACAGCAGACTGCCGGTGTTCAGGCTGCTTTCTGCCGGGCTGCGGGCATCCCATGTAAAGTGCAGACTTTCCGGCGGCACGGTGCACTGCTTTGCCAGTGCGGTCAAAGTGTAGCAATCCCGGGCAAAGGCGGCGGCGCTGTCGTAGGGACCGAACAGCTCCACGGTCAAGGTCAGGCAGGTATCCCCGGCGGGCAGGGCGGCGGCCTGCTGCAAAGTTTCGGTCTGCGGGCCGCTCAGGTACAGCCTGCCGCTGATATCCCGGATGGCGATGTCCTGCGCGTCCCGCTTACAGGCGGTGTACAGTTCATCAATGGCCTGTGCGCTCAGACGGTTCATGGTCTGCTGATTTTCGCCGCTCAACTCGTCCCACAGCATGGGCAGCATCGCCATGCAAAAGCAGCCCGCCATCAGCACCAGACAGACCAGCACAGACACAAAATCGTACTTCCAGCGGCCGGGGCGGGCGGCAAAGAACAGCACCTCGCATCCCAGCAGAACCAGCGCCACCGCCGGGGCAATTTTCAGGGTCAGCTGCACATCAAAGCCCGGCACAAAGAAATACAGCAGAAAGAACACGCCCGCCGCAATGAGGCACGCGCCCAAGGTCAGGCTGCCCACCCGGCGCAGGGGCTTTTCAGCGGGTCGTTTTTCTGCCGGTTTCTGCTCCGGCGCGGGCGCACTGCCCGGCTGTGCCGTCAAAGGGGTCTTATTCTGCTCGGTCATCGTCATCCTCCACAGGGGTCTCGTCCTGCTCTGCGCCGGTCACCGGCTCCCCCAGCAGTGCCGAAAGCTCCGGCATGGCAAAATGGGTGTCCGTGTCCGCGGTGTCCGCGGCCTCCTCTGCCTGCGGCGCAGCCGTGTAGGCGTGGAAGTCCTCGGGTTCCTCGGTCTCCTCTTCGGGGGGCTGCTTGCCCTTTTTGTTTTTCGGGCCGCGCACCAGCCACATACCGCACACGATCAGCGCCACGCAGACCACGATCTGCGGCAGAGCGTCCAGCATCAGGTAGATGGCGCGGAAAACCGGGTTATCCTGTCCCCAGCGCCACATCACATCGCCCAGCACCCGCATGATGATGTTGTTGTAGAACACGATGGCGCCCAGTGCGATCAGCCCCCAGCCCACCAGCTTGTGGCTTTCGCCCATGAACTGGGTCATGCGGGCATCGTGCCAGTCAAAGTGCACCAGATAATCGTCCTCCGGGGCTTTTTCTGCCGCCAGCTGTGCGCGGAGGTTTAAGGTATCGAAAAAGCTGTACATATACACAACGACGCAGCCGACTACCAGTGCGTCCAGCCCCGTGGTGCTGCCTACGATAATAAACAGGCAGAACATGGTGATGAGCGAGAGCCCCCGCTTCATATAGCCCTGATACATCTGCCCCGCACCGGGGATGCAGGCAAACAGCAGGGTCAGGATCCCGTTTTTCTTCATAATCAGTTCCCTCATTTCTCAGTGGTGTCTGCACTGTGGTGCAAAAGCGCGTCCAGTGCATCGGATAGTTTTTCGGTCAGCTGCTTTTTGTCCTCTATGGGCTTGCCCAGCGGAGCGGTGGATTGCTGCGGTGCTTTGTCGTTCACCGGCTTGCCCAGCAGCTCCGGTTCGGTCTGCTGTGTGGTCTGCGGCAGCCATGTGTTCAGCTGCTGCCCGGTGTGCAAAATCTGTTCCAGCGTACCGGTACGCCACATGGTCAGCGCCAGCACGGCGGCTACGGTGGCCACAGCGGCGCGTCCCCATGTGTTCTGCATCAGCCGTATCCAGATGGTGCCCATCACCGCGCCCCGGGCGGAGCGCGGCGGCTGCTCCAGCACATCGTCGGTCAGCAGAGCGGTGTAGCGGTCCATGCAGCGGTCGCAGTAGGCAAGGTGCTCGGCGGCTTCCAGCCGCTGCGTTTCGTCCAATTGTCCACCGACCAGTGCCTGTAAGCCTTCCTCGCTCAGACAGCCTTTTACGTCAAACAGTTCCATGTACGCTCCTCCTTTCACAGGGTACGCGGTCGTTTTGCAAAATCTGCTGCGCCAGCATCTTTTTGGCGCGGTAGACCTGCGCTTCCACCGTTTTAGGCGGACGTCCGCACAGCCTTGCAGCCTCGGCCATGGTGTGCTGCTCCAGCAGCACCAGACGGCAGGGCGTGCAGTAGGGCTCGCGCAGGTTTAAGATCATCCCGGTAAGCTCCTCCTCGCCCAGCGCCTCCAGCACCTGCTGCTCCGGCTGCATACCGGGCGGCGCGCCTTCCAGCGCCAGCACCTCGTCGCCGGGGGTGTTCATCTTGCGCACCCATGCGCTGCGCAGATAGTCCTTGGCTTTGTTGGCCGCGATACGCGCCAGCCATTGCTTTTCAAAGCCGGGCGGGCAGCGGTCGATGGCCCGCCACGCCGCCAGAAAGGTCTCCTGCGTCAGATCCTGCGCCTCCTGTACATCCGGTACCAGCTGGTGGCAGACCGTGTACACGAGCGCCTGATATTTCTGCACCATCGTGCTGAATTCCTGTGTTGTCAACGCGCTGCACGGCCTCCTTTCCGGTCTTGGATGCGGTGCTCTGCGCCGCCCTTCTGTCTTTAATACGAGGGAGCGGCGGCAGTTCCTGCAAAAAACTAAAATATTTTCAAACTTTTTCTTCTTCCGCAGATATGGTACAATAGCAGTATAGCACACAGGGAGGATTTTCGCCATGGCTTCTACCACCCGACAGGCGCTTTTACAGGCGCTGAGCGCCGCCGAGGGCGCATATATTTCCGGCCAGCAGCTGGCGCAGCAACTGGGCGTCAGCCGCGCTGCCGTGCACAAGGCGGCAGCGGCGCTTACCGCGCAGGGCTATGCGCTGGAAGCCGCCTCCCGCCGGGGGTACCGCCTGCTGGGCGGCGACCCCTTCTGCACCGAGGCGGTAGGCCCCTACCCCGCCCCGGTGCAGCTGTACGACACGCTGGAAAGCACCAACCGCACCGCAAAGCTGCTGGCGCTGGAAGGCGCTGCCCACGGCACGCTGGTGCTGGCGGGCGGGCAGACCGCCGGGCGCGGGCGGCTGGGGCGCAGCTTTGCCAGCCCGGCGGGCAAGGGGGTGTACTGCTCGGTAGTGCTGCGCCCGCCGCTGCCTGCCGCCAACGCCCAGACCGCCACCATCGGCGCGGCAGTGGCGGTGTGCCGGGCGGTGCAGGCGCTGTGCGGGCTGGAACTTGCCATCAAGTGGGTGAACGACCTGTACTATAAGGGCAAAAAAGTGTGCGGCATCCTGACCGAAGCCGGCACCGACCTTGAAAGCGGCCAGCTGGAATGGCTGGTGGTGGGCATCGGGCTAAACCTGACCGCCACCGCCGAGGACTTTCCCCCGGAGCTGACCGCCAAAGCGGGCAGTCTGTACCCCGGCGGCCCTGCCCCGGTAAGCCGGGCGGCGCTGGCGGGTGCCATCGGGCGGGAGCTGTTAGCGCTCTGCCCGGGCTTTGAATGTCTGGACGAGTACCGCGCCCGCTGCTTTGTGCCCGGTCATTGGGTGACCGTGTGCACCGGCACTGAGACCTATGCCGCGCAGGCGCTTTCCATCGACGATGCCGGGCGGCTGGTGGTGCAGCGGGAGGGTGGCCGCACCGAGGCGCTGCGCTGCGGCGAGGTGACCATTCGCCCCACCAAGACGGAATAAACGGGTACAAAAAGCCCGCCGGGCATTTCTGCACGGCGGGCTTTGGTTTACAGTTTACTCTGCCTTGGTCTCGGGCTTTGCCTCAGCCTTGGCTTCCGGCTTTGCTGCGGGGGCAGCAGCGGGAGCGGCGGGCTTCACCACGGGCTTCGGGGGATTGGGGTCATCCTTCAGCGGGAACAGGATGATGTGCTTGGGGCACTTCTGGGCGCACATACCGCAGCCCTTGCACTTGTCGTAATCAACGCGTGCCACGCCGTCCACAACATGGATGGCGTCGAACTTACAGGTGCGCTCGCACATGCCGCAGGCAATGCAGGAAGTGGTGCACAGCTTGTTTGCCACAGCACCCTTATCCTTGTTGGAGCACATGACCACCGGCTTGCGAGGGCCGGCAGCGTCGATCATGATCACCTGCTTGGGGCAGATATTAGCGCAGGCACCACAGCCGGTGCACTTGTCCTTGTCCACCTTTGCCACACCGTCTACGATGTGGATGGCGTCGAACTTACACACCTTGGTGCAGTCGCCCAGACCGATGCAGGCGAAGGAGCAGGTCTTGGGGCCGCCGTACAGAGCTGCCGCAGCAGCACAAGTCTGGATGCCCTTGTAGTCGTAGGCAGGCTTGCAGTGCTCGGAGCTGCCCTGACACTGCACAACAGCCTTCTTCTCTACGGCGCTTGCCTCGCCGCCCATGATCTTGGCAATGGCAGCAGCAGCCTTGGGGCCGCCGGGTGCGCACTTGTCGCAGGGCACGCCGTCCAGAACAACTGCCTTGGCGTAGTCGGAACAGCCGGCGTAGCCGCAGCCGCCGCAGTTTGCGCCGGCCAGACAGGCAGAAACTTCCTCAATGCGGGGGTCTTCCTCCACCGCCATGAACTTTGCGGCAGCCACCAGAACGATGGCACCCACAGCGCCCACGATGGTGCACAGGATAACAGCAGATACAATATTCATAGTCCTGTTCCTCCCTTACAGCGTAACATTGAACAGGTTTTCGACGATGCCGCCGAAGCCCATGAAGGACAGGCTGGTGATTGCAGCTGCGATCAGGGTGATGGGCAGGCCCTTGAAGGGTGCCGGGGGATCGCAGGCTTCCACGCGCTTACGCACGCCGCTGAACATGACCATGGCCAGCATAAAGCCGCAGCCTGCGCCGATGGCGCAGATCAGAGCCTCGATGTAGGCGTAGCCGAAGCCGTGTGCAGCCACATCTGCGCCGTAGTCGCCCACGACCAGAATGGTAACGGCCAGCACGCAGCAGTTGGTGGTGATCAGGGGCAGATAAACGCCCAGCGAGTTATACAGTGCAACGACGTACTTCTTGAGGAAGATCTCGATGAACTGCACCAGCACGGCGATGACCAGAATGAACACGATGGTCTGCAGGTAGCTCAGACCAGCCTTGTCCAGAATGAAGATCTGGATGGGGAAGGTAACGGCCGTTGCCATGAACATGACGAAGATGACAGCACCGGACATACCAACAGCGGAATCCAGCTTTTTGGAAACGCCCAGGAACGGGCAGATACCGTAGAACTTCACCAGCACATAGTTGTTGACAAGGATCATGCTGAAGAAGATCGCAGCGAGTTTGACGAGCATCTTATTCCGCCTCCTTCTTCAGATTGTCAAGATCACAGCAGCTCTTGCGCTCGATGCGGGCGTCCAGCTTGCCTTCCAGCCACACACAGCCGGCCATCAACAGGCCAAAGCAGAAGAATGCACCGGGAGCCTGCGTCATGATGGACACCTTGGCAACGCTTTCCGGGATGATCTGGAAGCCCAGCCAGGTGCCGCTGCCCAGGATCTCACGGATGGAGGCCATCAGAGTAGCGGTGAGGGTGTAGCCGAGGCCCATGCCCACGCCGTCCAGTGCGGAATCCACCACATTGTTCTTGCAGGCGAACATCTCGGCACGGCCCAGAATGATACAGTTGACAACGATCAGGGGCAGGAACACGCCCAGAGCGTTGTACAGGCTTTCCATATAGGCCTGCATGAACATCTGCACGATGGTCACAAAGCCTGCAATAATAACGATGTAGCAGGGCAGATGCACCTTGCCGGGGATGACTTTCCGCAGCAGGGAGATCATGATATTGGAGCACACCAGCACGAAGGTGAAGGCGGCGCCCATGCCCAGTGCGCTGGAAACTGCCGTGGTAACGGCCAGAATGGAGCAGGTGCCCAGAACCAGACGCAGAACAGGGTTTTCTTTGATGATGCCGTTGGTAAGGATGCTTACCTTGGACTTATTTTCTTGTGCCATTTCTTACCAACCTCCTTTTATGCCAGCTCGTTGAAGCAGTTGATACAATCATTGATGGCAGCAAACAGAGCGGTGGACGAAATGGTTGCGCCACTGTACGCATCGAAATCCTGATTCATCACAATGTTCTTGGTGCCGTCCATGCCGTTGAACTGTGCCAGGAAGTCATCGGTGGACACATTGGAGCCGATGCCCTTGGTCTGGGTAGAAGCGTCCACCCAGATGCCGGTCTCGGCACCGTTGGCGTCAAAGCCCATGATGACGGTCAGGATGCCGCCGTCAAAGCCCTTTTCCTCAGCCTTGATGGCAATGCCGCCATCGGGAGCCTTTACCACGCCGGTAACATTGGCGGTGGTGTAGTCGGTAACTTCCTCCAGCGTAGCTGCGTCCGAAACAGAGGGCATCACGCTGACATAAGCAGCCAGCGTGGTGCGGCGGGTGTTCTCCTTGATAACGGGAGCGGTCATGCCGTTCACCAGAGCCAGCAGCAGGCTGACGATCAGAGAGATGACGGTCAGCACAACGATCGGCTTACCGGTGGTTTCCCAGCTGGAATTTGCAGTCTTACTCATTTGCCAGCACCCTCCTTCGCTTTCTTTGCAGGCTTCACATAGCCATACGGGGTCTGACGGGTCAGATCATTGATGTACGGGACCCACAGGTTCATGAACAGCAGTGCGAAGGACACGCCCTCGGTGTAGCTGCCCCAGTAGCGGATGGCAAAGGTAACGATGCCAAGGCACACGCCGTACACCAGCTTACCCTTCAGGGTAAAGGGGCTGGTAACGTAGTCGGTAGCCATGAACACAGCGCCGAACAGCAGGCCGCCGCTCAGCACGGCAACCAGTGCGCTGTGCAGATCCTTAGTAGCGATCAGGTAGAACACGAACATGCTGCCAACGTAGGAAGCAGGGATAGCGATGCTGATGGTCTTGGTAGCCACCAGATAGACAAGACCCAGCACGATGGCCAGTGCACAGGTCTCGCCCAGCACACCGCCGTGGATGCCCATGAACAGATCCAGCAGGCTCAGCTTGGAGGGATCTGCCACAGCCAGCGGGGTAGCCTTGGACAGCTGATCCACCGCTGCATCCGGGAACACCCACTTATTCATGGAACCGGCAAAGCTGACAAACAGCACGATACGGCCCACCAGAGCGGGGTTTGCAAAGTTCATGCCAATGCCGCCGAACAGCTGCTTGACAACGATGATAGCCACCAGATCGCCGATGATCAGCTGACCGATGGGCATGCCCACGGGCACGTTCATGGCCAGAATGATGCCGGTGACAACAGCGGACAGGTCGCTGATGGGGTTTGCACGCTTCAGCAGCTTGCAGTACAGCCACTCAAAGGCCACACAGGCCACCACGGAAACGGCGGTGACCAGCAGGGCGCGCACGCCGAAAATGATCGCAGAGGCAACCACGCAGGGGCACAGTGCAACGATCACGTTAGCCATCAGGCTCTGGGTGGTCTCGTCACTGCGGACGTGCGGGGAAGCCGAAACAATAAGCTTCGTATCCATTACTTATTGCCTCCTTTTTTGATTTCGCCAAGATAGAAGGCCTTGGCCAGACTCATCATCTGGGTGACCGGGCGCTTTGCCGGGCAGACGAAGGAGCAGCTGCCGCAGTTGAAGCAGTAGTCAGCGTGCAGCTTGCCCAGCTCCTGCACATCGCGGGCGGCGTAGGCCTGATTGACCTCCACGGGCTCCAGACCCATGGGGCAGTACTCCACGCAGCGGCCGCAGCGGATGCAGGGGTTGACCTGTGCGGGCTGTGCAGCTGCCTTGCTCAGCAGGATCAGACCGGAAGTGGTCTTGGTGGTGGGGTAGGAAAGGTTCTCCACAGCGGGGCCCATCATGGCACCACCGGCAACCACCTTGCCCAGCTCGCCCTTGACGCCCACATAGTCCAGAATGTCCTGATAAGCGGTGCCCACGGGCACAACGACGTTCTGGGGCTTTGCGCAGGCATCGCCGTCCACGGTGATGGTACGCTGCACCACCGGCATACCGGTAGCCAGATACTTGCCCAGCGTGGAAACGCTGGTCACGTTCATCACGATAGCGCCTGCATCGGCGGGCAGACCGCCGTGGGGCACCTCGCGGCCGAGGCACTTCTCGATGAGGATCAGCTCTGCGCCGGTGCCGTAGACACTGGGCAGGGGCTTGACCTCGATAGCGCTGTCGTCCTTGGTCTTTTTGCACAGCAGGTCGATGCACTCGGGCTTGTTGTTCTCAATACCAATGATGCACTTGGGGATGCCGGTATACTTCAGCACAGCCTTGATGCCGCGGATGATATCATCGCTGCACTCCAGCATCTCCTGCGTGTCGCTGGTCAGCCACACCTCGCACTCGGAGGCGTTGATCAGTAAAGTATCCACCGACTGCTTGGGCTGCAGCTTCACATCGGTGGGGAAGCCTGCGCCGCCCAGACCGACCAGACCGCACTCACGCACGGCAGCAAGGAAGCTTGCCTTATCGGTGACTTCCGGTGCCTTGACAGCCGGGTCTACGGTCTGCTTGCCATCGGTATTGATGACAACAGAATCGCACATACGGCCATTGGACAGACGAAAAGCCTCCACCGCAGCTACCGTACCGGAAACGCTGGAGTGGATGTTTGCGGAGACAAAGCCGCCCGCCTCACCGATCTTGGTGCCGACGAACACTTCATCGCCTTTTTTCACCAGTGCCTTGGCGGGTGCGCCAATGTGCTGGCTCATAAGGATGCGTACCTGCGCGGGCAGAGGCATCGGGATAGGTTTGCTTGCAGCAGTTGCCTTGTCATGCGGCGTATGCGCGCCAAGCGCCGCACGTTTCAGCTTGTTCAACATGGATTTCAAATCCCCCATTCTGCTTGAATTGCCATCCCCCTCGCCCATGCAGGCGCACTGGTACAGGGACAGCAGCTGCTTAACACACTTATTGTATCATTTTGGCGCGGGAAGTCAACGACATCACGGCTCAAATGATGAATTTTCCTAAACTTTCTTATTCGTTTTCGCCAATTAGTTTTGGCTAACCACCGTATTTTTCTTCTTTGTTCTCCCCCTTCTGCCGTTTGCCTTTACTGCGGGAATATGCTATACTATACCTAACATGACAGGCGGAACGTCCCCCGCTCCGCTCCCGAACTTCACAAGGAGGCACCAAACCATGAAAGTTCTCAAAGCTCTGCTCGCCGTCCTCACCACACTGGCTGTCGCCCTGACCGCCATTCTGCTGTTCTGGCAGGATAAAAGCGCCCCGCGCTATATCAAGATCTACGAGAACGAGCAGTAACCCCGCATCCTGCACAAAAGCATCCCCCAGCCTGAGCGGCACGCCGCTGCCCGGGCTGGGGGATTTGTGGTTTTATGGCATTTTCCGTTTTCCGGCCATGCAAAAAGGGAAGTCCCGCAACAGGGACCTCCCTTTGGTTTTTGCTCAGTACACGACAACGATCGTATATGTCCAGCCGCACGCCGAGAACGTAGCGGCACCCACATACTGACTGTCGATCCTGCTAACCGTCGATTTATAGTTATCAAAACTTTCCTTGGTGACCGAGTCCGGATCCCGAAAGATCATCTGGCCCTTATAGGTACAGCCTTCTGCCAGTGTCTGCTGCATCTGCATCGTGCTATTCCACAACTCATCTTTCGTAGCACTGCCCTCGTAGTAATTCTTGAGCACCGCAGCCGCATTCTGTGCATTTGTATCCGCTTCGCTGCTACGGGTCAGTGCACTCTGGTTGTAGGTTTCTGTACGGAGCTGGTTCAGCACCTCCAGCACATGCACCTCCAGCACATGCGCCTCCGGGTCGGTGCCGCCGCAGGCGGTCAGCATTGCCAGCACCAGCACCGCAGCCAGCGTAAGCGCAACCAGTTTTTTAATGCATTTCATAGGTTTTGCCCTCCTGTAAATAATAAATACCCCGGCAGACCACACAGTCTGCCATAAAAACAGTGTAACCCCACGGGCGGCAGCTGTCAATGCACGAACCACACAAAAACGCCGCCGACTTTTCGTCAGCGGCGTTTGCGTGGTTTCAAATTATATGTCAGTAAGTCACAATAACTGTAATAAACTTACCATTGCTGATCTGTTTCATAACAGCGCCGATATACGCTGCATCGGCGTATGTCACGATCCGGCAAATACTATTCATCTTGTCCGAATCATACAATTTCTGCCAGTATTCCTTGGTCAAAGTCTTCTCGCCCGAGGAGGTAGATACCAATGTGTAAAAGCCAACGCGCCCTTTGCCACCCACCTGAAGGGAAGTCAGCGTTTTCATTTCCGTTGTGTAGCCCTCATCCGAAACCAGCTTCAGATCTCTCTTTTCCTGTAGCGCTACAATTTTACTAGCCACATCCGTTGCGTCCGTGTTGACCTCCAGTGCCGACAAGCCGTTTTCCGTCCGAACCGCATTGATGTTGTCCACGACCTGCTTTGTTGCTTCCGTTGTGTCCTGCACGCTCGGTGTACCGCCGCAAGCGGTGAGCATGGTCAGTGCCAGCACAGCAGCCAGCGTAAGCGCAACCAGTTTTTTGATGCATTTCATAGGTTTTGCCCTCCTGTAAATGATAAATACCCCGGCAGACCATGCGGTCTGCCATAAAAACAGTGTAGCCCCACGGGCGGCAGCTGTCAATGCGCGAACCACACAAAAACGCCGCCGACTTTTCGTCAGCGGCGTTTGCGCGGTTTCAAATTACAGATCAGTAAGTCACAACGACCGTAATATACTTACCATTGCTGATCTGTTTCATGACAACGCCGACATATTTTGCATCAGCGCTGCGCACGATCCGACAATCACTATAATTCATCTTGTTCGAGTCATACGTTTTTTGCCAAGCTTCCTTCGTCAAAGACTTCTCGCCCGAGGAATTAGTTGTCGTTGCCAAATATCCGATGTAGCTTCTGCCAGCCACCTTAATGGCGTACAGCTCACGCATTTCCTTTTGGTAGTTCTCTTCCGAAATCAGGTTCAGCTTCTTCTTTTCCTGTACCGCTAAATATTTTTGGGCCACATCCGTTACAGCCGTGTTGATCTCCAGTGCCGACAGACCATTTTCCGTCCGAACCGCATTGATGTTGTCCACGATCTGCTTTGTTTCTTCTGTTGCCTCCGGCACGCTCGGTGTACTGCCGCAAGCGGTGAGCATGGTCAGTGCCAGCACAGCAGCCAGCGTAAGCGCAACCAGTTTTTTGATACATTTCATAGGTTTTGCCCTCCTGTAAATAATAAATACCCCGGCAGACCACGCAGTCTGCCATAAAAGCAGTGTAAACCCGCAGGCGGCGGCTGTCAATGCACGAACCACACAAAAACGCCGCCGACTTTTCGTCAGCGGCGTTTGCGCGCACTCAGTAGGTCATCACGACCACCATAATGGGGTATTCATCCTTCGTTTTGGGGTCGGTGTTATGCACAACGCCCACGCCCACAAGGGTAGCTTCCGTGTTCGTGACCAGTGCCGGTTTCCATTTGCCGGTGTCCTTTACCCAGCCGCTGATCACGCTCTCTGTGGGATACGCGCCGTAGCCGCCTACGCCCACCAGCTTTTTACCCTTTACCGGCAGCTTGCTGATGTCGTTCCAGTCCTTCGTATACCGCTCGCCATTCGGGTCGGTGCCGTACTTGCCAAGCAGCCAGTCCAGCTGCAATTTTGCCATTTTTTCAGCCTTGTCGCAGGCCTCGGCATCCATGGTCAGCGGGGTGTTATTGCCGTTGTTCTTGCGCACCGCATTCAGTGTGTCCACCACTGCGGCCTTCTTCTGCGCCTCGGTCTTTTTGTCTGCGGGGTCTTTGCCGGGTTCTCCCGTTCCGGGGTCGGTGGGGTCTTTACCGGTCTCACTGCTGCCCGGCGTATCCGGCGCGTCCGGCGCGGAAGGGCCGGAGGGCCCGCAGGCTGCTAAAAGCAGCAGCGCCATTGCAGCTGCAAGGACCGCTGCCGTCCATCGTTTCCAAAGCTTCATCTGTAGTCCCTCGCTTTCTTCTTATAAGAGCGCGTTGCTCCCCAGTTTCATCTTATCCCCTGCCGTGGTGCGCTGTCAATGGGCAGATGCGCCAAACTTTGCCGGAAAGTTTCGGCATAGCGTGCAAAAGCAGGAACACAATTCCGGAAAATCTGCGGATTTTCCGGAATTGCTTTTTCACAGGCGCGTCTGCACGCGGGCTTTTCTGCACGCAAAAAGGCTGCCGCACAGCCTGTGTGCGGCAGCCTTTCAGTCTTAGTAATCGTTTTCGCAGCCAAGCAGGAATTTCATGTAGGCAAAGGTGCGCTCCCGCCCGAGGTCCCGCACCATGCACAGCAGCTTTTCCAGCAGTGCCCGGGTCTCCGGGTGCATCAGGTAGTGATCCTTGCTGCGCTGGTAGTACTCCCACGCGGAGGCATCGGTGTACTTATCGCCCAGATAGATCTGGCTTGCCGCCACCCGGTCGCACACCATCTCGCAGACGTAGCGCAGGGGGATCTTCATGCCGGTCAGGCCGGTCTTGGTGGTGCTATAATCGATCCAGTATTCCAGATGATGCTTGTTGCGCCCCTTGTGGTGCAGCCACGCCGAGGTGTAGCCCTTTGCCGCGCGCTCCGCCTCGTTGGGGCTGTGGTCGCCCTGATAGTAGATGCACCCGGGGATGAACTCGGTGGGGCTATACTTGCTCAGGTCGTGGGCAAGGCCCTGCTCATACAACCCGCATTCAAAGCAGTATTTCATCACCAGCAGCTTGTGCCGGGTGATGGTCTCGAAATGGCCTTTGATGTTCATGCTGTTATTCCCTCCACTGCACCGTGATGCGTCCCTCTTTCAGCCCGCGCAGATCATCGCTTTCGGAAAAATCCTCCCGGTCCATGGTCAGATTGGGGTTGTAGTAGGGGTCGTGCAGGATGTTCGCCTTGCCGTGCACCTCGTACAGGCGCTGCTGCTCGGCGGCAAAGCGCCGTGCCTTTACCGGGTCCTTTTCGTCCCCGCCGCGGCTCTTGCTCTCGTAGTGGGTCAGCTGGGCGTAGGGCGTCCACGCAATGCGATAGCCCGCATCCCGCACCCGCAGACAGAAGTCCACATCGTTGAAGGCCACCGCAAAGGCTTCGTCCAGCCCCTTTACCTCGTCCCACACACTGGTCTTTACCAGCAGGCAGGCACCGGTAACGGCAGAAAAGTCCTGCACCGTGGCGGTGCGGAACAGATACCCGCTGCCGCCGGCCTTTTTGTACTTGTGGCTGTGTCCCGCGTAGCCCCCCAGCCCGGTAATGACGCCCGCGTGCTGGATGGTCTCGTCCGGGTAAAAGAGCATGGCACCGCACACTGCCGCCCCGCCGGGGTGGGCGCATTGGCGCAGAAGCTCGGTGAGCCATTCGCCGCTGCGCACCTCCACATCGTTATTCAGCAGCAGCAGATACTCGCCGGTGGCGTACTTGCGGCCAAAGTTGTTGATGCCGGAAAAGTTGAAGCCCTTTTTCGGGTAGGTGACCACCCGCAGGCCGTCATAGCGCTGCTGCGCCTTTTTATAGTAGGCAAAGGTAGCGGGGTCGGTGGAGTTGTTCTCCACCACGATCACCTCAAAGTGCTCCCATTCGGTCTTTGTCCAGATGCTGTGCAGGCACTTTTCCAGATCCTCGGTGTGGTCCTTGTTGGGGATGAGGATGCTTACCTTGGGTTCGCCCACAATGTCCCACTTCACCCGGTAGGTGCTGGGGAACAGGCCGTCCTCCACCGTGCCGGTGCGCCCGGTGCGGGTCAGGTGGTCTGCCAGCGCCTTTTTGGCTGCTGCCGCAACGTATGGCTTGGCGTCTGCACCGCCGGAGGTAGACCCCGCGTGCACCCGCCAGTAGTAGAGCACCTGCGGCACATGGGCAGCACCGCCGGTCTTTTCCAACAGCCGCAGGAACAGATCATGATCCTGACTGCCGTCGCATTCCGGGCGTTCGCCGCCCAGCTGTTCCCACAGCGCTTTTTGGAACACCGCCAGATGGCAGATGTAGTTGCAGCACAGCAGGTAGTCCGGGGCGTAGTCTGGCTTGAAGTGCGCCACCATGGGGCGGCGGATGCTCTTGGTGAACAGGGCTTCATCGCTGTACAGAAAACCGTCCGGTTCGCCGCGCTGCCGCAGCTGTAAGATGGCCTTGCCCATGGTGTACAGGGCATGGGGTGCCAGAATGTCGTCGTGGTCAGCCAGCGCCAGATACTCCCCTGTTGCCAGCTGCGCGGCGGCGTTGGTGTTGGCGGCAATGCCCTTATTTTCGATTTTTTTGTATACGATCTGTTGATTTTTTTGCTGATATTCCTTTACGATGCGTTCCACGTCCCCGTGGGCGGCGTCCGAAGCATCGGCAAGGCAGAGCTGCCCGTTGGGCGCGGTCTGCCCCACGAAGGAATCCAGAAATTCCCGCAGGTACTTTTCCGGGGTATTATACAGCGGGGTCAGCACCGAGATGGTGGGCAGGCCGCAGTCTGCCGCCGTTTTTCCCGCCATCTCTGCGCGCTGGGCTTCCAGCACCTTTTTGGCGGGCAGGTAGCGCGCACGCTTGCCGAAGCAGCGGCGCTTGACAAAGCCCGCGCCGCGTTTGACCATGGTGGACAGACCCTCGTCCTTTGTCAGCTGCACGGCGTAGCCGACCAGCTCCTTGGCGCGTTTCAACCGTACATTCATATCAGACCTCGCCGCGCTGGGTCGCCTTGTAGGCGGCGCAGACTGTTGCGGTATCCCCGTTCATTTTCAGGTGGCCGTGGCTCAGCCATGCCACCTTGGTGCACATCCGCTCGATCTGCTCGATGGAGTGGGACACCAGAATGACCGTGGTGCCGCCCGCCATCAGCTCCTGCATCCGCTTTTCGCACTTTTGCTGGAACAGGAAATCGCCCACCGACAGCACCTCGTCCGCAATGAGGATATCGGGCTTGGTGATGGTGGCAATGGCAAAGCCGATGCGTGCCACCATGCCGGAGGAGTAGTTTTTCAGCGGCACATCCAGAAAGTTTTCCAGTTCGCTGAATTCCACGATCTCGTCAAATTTTTCGTCCAGATACTTGGGCGAGAAGCCCAGCACCGTGCCGTTGAGGTAGATGTTCTCGCGGGCGGTCAGATCCATATCAAAGCCCGCGCCCAGCTCAATGAGCGGGGCGATGGTGCCGTTTACGGTCACCTTGCCCTTGCTGGGCTTGTACACCCCGGCAATGGTCTTGAGCAGGGTGGATTTGCCCGAGCCGTTCAAGCCCACAAGGCCGTAAAAATCGCCGGGCATAATGTCCAGACTGACGTCCTTCAGGGCGTAGAACTCGTCGTATTGCAGCCGCCCCTGCACCATGGCCAGAAAGTACTCCTTCAGGCTCTCATGCTTTTCCTTGGAAAGGTTGAAGCACATGGAAACATTGTCCACTTTGATGATCGGTTCCATTGTTCACCCTCCTTAAATGTGCAGCACAAAGCGGTCCTGTGTTTTGCGGAACACCTGCAGCCCCACTACCATGGACACTACCGCGCAGATGCCGCAGACAAGGAACATATTCCAATCCAGCGGGATGCCCCACATCACCGTGCGGCGGAAGCCCGTGATATACCAGTACATGGGGTTCAGCTTGATGATCTGCTGCATATTGAAGCCGCCGATGGAAAAGGTCATCTGGGTGGGGTCGTAGAAGATGGCGGAGAAATACAGCAGCGCGGTGACGAACACGCTCCAGATATGCATGATATCCCGGAAGAACACCGTAGCCGCCGCCAAGAACATACTGACGCCCAGACTGAAGAAGAACAAGGTCACCAGCGGGTACAGTGCCTCGAAAATGGTCAGGTGGAAAGACGCACCGGTAAAGATCATGACCAGCAGCAGTGCCACAAAGCTGAAGATGCAGTTCACCATGGCAAAGCAGCACTTTTCCAGCGGGAAGATATACTTGGGGATATACACCTTTTTCAGCAGCGGGGCGGCGCTGAGCACGCTGCTCATGCTGGTGGAGGTAGCCTCATTGAAGAAGTTGAACAGCAGCTGACCGCACATCAGAAAGACGGCAAAGTTGTCGATGCCGCTGCCCCGCATATCCATCAGGCTGCTGAACACCGCCCAGTACACAAGGCACATCAGCAGCGGGTTCAGCACGCTCCACACCACGCCCAGCACGCTGCGGCGGTACTTCAGCTTGAAATCACGGCTTACAAGGTTCCACAGCAGATAGCGGTAGCGCCAGAAGCCGTTCCACATTGCTTTGAGTTTTGCCACGGGCGATCACCACTTTTCAAAATACTCGAACTTCTGGGCGGCAAAGGGCTCGTGCAGCTTGTCCTTTGCGCTGGTCTTGTGCTCGCAGCCACAATCCGGCCACTGCACGTTGACGGTGGGGTCGTCGTAGGGGATGCCGCCTTCACTGGTGGGGTCGTACACATCGGTGCACTTATAGCAGAACTCTGCCACATCGCTCAGCACCAGAAAACCGTGGGCAAAGCCCTCCGGGATATAGAACATCTTCTTGTTGTCCTCGGAAAGGGTCACGCCCACCCACTTGCCAAAGGTAGCGCTGTGGGGGCGGCAGTCCACGGCTACGTCATACACCTCGCCCTTGGTCACGCGCACCAGCTTGCCCTGCGTGTGGTTCTTCTGGAAGTGCAGCCCGCGCAGCACGCCCCGGGTGGAGCGGCTCTGGTTGTCCTGCACAAATTCCTTGTCGATGCCAGCCTCTGCAAACTGATCCTTCTGGTAGGTCTCCATAAAATAACCGCGGTCGTCGCCGAACACCTGCGGCTCAATGACCACCACGCCGGGGATCTCGGTCTGCGTAAAAATAAACTTACCCATGATATTGTACCTCTCTTTTTTTCTGAAAGTTTTTTCTTTATCTGGAAAAGTCTGGTTTAAAACAGGCTTTTACGCTTTGTTGCGGCGCTTTGCCGTTTTGCGGCGCTTTTTCAGGCGTGCATACACCCGCAGCACCAGCACTGTGACCACCGCCGCGCCCACGGTGCAGCCCACTGAGATGCCCGCCAGCAGCCATGCGCTGCTGCCCGGCTCCACGTCTCTGGCGGCTTCCAGCGTTGTGCCGGTGCTCTGCTCCAGCAGCTCTGCCAGACCGGTGATCTCGGCCTTTACCCGCACGCTGGCGCTCTCCTGCTTTGTGCCGCCGTTCAGGGTGTACACCGCATACACGGCGGGCTCTGCGCCCAGCAGATACTGCTCCGGCAGCTCCAAGTCCACGGTCACATCCTGTGCGGATAAGCCCTCGGCCAGCAGCAGCTTCACCCCGGGGTCGACCACAGTAACGGTGCCAAGGCTCTGCCCGCCGCCCGCCACTGCCAGCTGTGCGGTGACCGTGCCGCCGGGCAGCTGGGTGTAGTTTTTATAGGTGGCAAAGGCGTAGTCCAGCAGAGTGCGCATATCGTTATATTTATCGGTGCTCAGCTGGCTTTGCATGGTCACGCAGATCAGCCGTACCCCGTCCTGCTCTGCCAGACAGACATAGCTGTACCGGGCAGTGTTGGTGTAGCCCAGCTTAGAACCCAGCACGCTGTCGATGTGGTAGCGGCTGGAGCCGATGCGGATCTTATCCTGCTGGGAGAAGTAACGGGTCACCGGCTGAATGTTGGTGGGCTGCATGGTGTACATCTGGTTGCGGGTGAACACCTCCTCAAACCCCGGCTGCTGCAATGCCCAGCGCAGGATCTGCGCCATATCGTAGCAGCTGGTGTAGTGGTCCTCATCGCTGATGCCGTGGGGGTTTGAAAAGTGGGTGTGGGCAAGGCCCAACTCCTCCACCTGTGCATTCATGGCCGCCACGCCGTCCGCGATGGTGCCGCCGCCGAAATACTCCGCCAGCAGGTTGGCACCGTCGTTGGCGCTGGCCATCTGGGTGGCGTACAGCGCATCCACCAAGGGGACTTCTTCCCCTTCCAGCAGAGCGATATGGCTGGAATCCGTGCCTGCCAGCGAGTAGACATCCTCGTGGGTCACGGTCAGCTTTACGTCATCCCAGTCTCCCTGCGCCTTTTCGCAGGCAAGGCCAAGGGTCATCACCTTGGTAATGGAGGCCGGGTGCAGCTCCTCGTCCATATTCTGCTGCGCCAGCACAAGGCCGGTATCCGCATCCACGATGCAGTATGCCCGGGTATTGGCCAGCGCCGGGCCGGTTGCTGCCGCGCCGGGCACCAGTACAGCACCTATCAAAAGCAGCACAGTGCACAGTGCTGCGGTAAATTTTTTCATCTGGTATACTCCGCTTGTCAGTTTTGTGCCAGTAAGGCATCATTTGGAGTATACCACATTTTTTCCCCGCTGAAAAGAGATTTACGCATTCCTTTGCCCCAGCAGCACCGGCTGCAGCTGCTCGCCCCGCAAAGCGGCGTCCACGGCGGCGGGCAGCAGGGCAAGGTCCGCCTTCAGGCTCTGGGGCTTGGCAAAGGGGTCGTCCTGCCCGTAGGGCACAAAGTAATAGTGTTTGCGCTGGTATAGCCGTGCCATGTTTTCCCCGGAAGCGCCAAGGCCGTCGTTGGTGGAAACTGCCAGCACCACCGGGCTGCCCACCCGCAGCAGGCTTTTGGCCGCAAGGGTCACCGGCGTATCCGAAAGCCCCGCCGCCAGCCGCGCCAGCGTTGCGCCGGTGCAGGGGGCGACCACCAGTGCCTGTGCCAGCCGCCGGGGTCCCAGCGGCTCCACCGCCTGCAAGGTGTCCAGCACCGGTTGCCCGGTAACGGCCTGCAACCGCTGCCGCCAGCTTTCCCCCGTGCCAAACCGGGTATCCAGCTGTGCGGCAAAGCTCATAACGGGCAGCAGCGTCCAGCCCTGTGCCGTCAGCGCCTGCGCCGCGCCCAAGGCATCCTCCAGCGTGCAAAAGCTGCCGCACACCGCAAAGGCAAGACAGCCCTTTTTCTCTGTGGTCATACCCTTCCCTCCCGCTCCTGCAAAATAGTCTGCACCGTGCGTGCCAGCGCCTCCCCTGCCGTTTCCGGTGCCCAGACTGTCGGCAGGCTCAGCGCGTGCAGTGCCGTGTGCCCCAGCCGCCGGGCGGCAGCAAAGTCCGTGCCGCCGGGCTTTGAGGCCAGATCCACAATCAGGCACCCTTTCGGCAGCGCCGCCAGCACCGCCGCCGTCAGCACCGGTGCGGGGATGGTGTTCACCACCGTATCAAAGGCGGCAGCCGCTGCGGCAAGCTCTGTCAGCGGCACTGCCTGCAGCCCAAGCTCCTCCGCCATCGCTCGCTGCACCGGGCGGCGTGCCGCCACAGTCACCCGCGCCCCCAGCGCCGCCAGACGCACCGCCAGCGCCCGCCCCACCGGCCCAAAGCCCAGCACCAGCACCGCCGCGCCCCACAGGGTACGGCTGCGCCGTTCCAGCAGGATGCCGATGCAGCCCTCGGCGGTGGGGATGGCATTATACACGGTCAGCTCCGGGCGGGCAAAGTAGTCCACCAGCTCCACCCCCGCCGCCCGGGCGATGGTCATTGCACCGTCCGTCACCTTGCCGCCCAGCGCCAGCGCACCGGGCTTTGCCGCGCCCAGCAGCTGCGCCAGCGGCAGACCGGACTGTTCCAGCGGGAGCGGCAGCAGGATGTAGTCCGCCTGCGGCAGCTGCTGCACGCCGCCCACCGTATACCCTACCCGCGCCAGTGCACGCCCTGCCGCCGCCTGCCGGGCATCACTGCCCACCACCGCAAACCGCTTTGTCTGCTTCATGCTGCCATCTCCCCTTTTCCGCTGTGCGCCATCCTATGCGGGCGGGCAGAAATGCGTGCGGGGAAGCCTTGTGGCACCGCCTGCAAAAACGGGGTACAGAAACGCCCGCAGGCGTTTCTGTACCCCGAAATCCAAACGATTCTTCCGCTCTCAGCTGCGCTCCCCGGTCAGGTCGGTGCGACGGGTCACCTTGTGGATGGTGCCGTCCGGCTCCTGAATGGACGTGCGCTCCAGCTGGCTGCGCAGGCTGGCCTTGATGTCGGCCAGATACTCCTGCCGCAGCGCCTGCTGCTCGGCTTTTTCGGCCTCGGTCAGGCCGGTGGTCTTGCTCTTTTTGGCCAGCGCATTGATGCGGGCGATTTTTTCTTCCGTCATGGGGGAACCTCCTGTATTTCATCGTAAAATATGCTATAATGTAGGCAAGACCATTATAGCAAAGGATGATACCAATGGCAACACAACGCAACTATGCCCAGCAGATGGACGCCGTGCTGGCGGGGCTTGGCGATACCCGCCCGCGCCTTTTGCTTCACGCCTGCTGCGGTCCCTGTTCCAGTGCCGTGCTGGAGCAGCTGTGCCGGTATTTTGAGATCACGGTGCTGTACTATAACCCCAACACATGGCCAGCGGCAGAGTACTACCGCCGGGGCGAGGAGCTGCAAAAGTTTGTAGCAGCCGCCCACCCGCTGGGGGTGACCGTGGTGGAGGACAGTTACGACCCGCAGCAGTTCTACACCGCCGTAGCCGGGCTGGAAAACGAGCCGGAGCGCGGCAGCCGCTGCACCGCCTGCTACCGGCTGCGGATGCGCCGCGCGGCGCAGTACGCCCGGGACAACGGCTTTGACTGGTTCACCACCACCCTGTCCATCAGCCCCCACAAGGACGCTGCCCGCATCAACGCCATCGGGCAGGAATTGGAGACAGAGTTCGGAGTAAAGCACCTGCCCTCGGACTTCAAAAAGCACAACGGCTACCTGCGCAGCCTGCAGCTTTCGGAGCAGTACGGCCTGTACCGGCAGGACTACTGCGGCTGCGAGTTCAGCGCCAAAGCAAGAGGCATTGAAGGATAACGCAAAACGATTTGAAATATCCTCCGCTGCGCTTTGGATATTATCAGCGGAATCATGATTTATAATTTGTCCCCCGGGAACATCTGCGGATTTTCCCGGGGGACTTTTTCACGAGTGGGGATTGGAACGAACTCCCTCAGTCAAAACCTGACGGCTTTGCCAGCTTCCTCTGGGAGGGAGTCTTTGGCATGGCGGCACTGTTTCTGGCTGAAGCGCAAAGTTTGCGGGCGTGCCCGCTCCCCCTTGGGGAGATCGGAAGAGC
>NZ_JBBMEO010000030.1:0-23907 GCF_040096515.1 Faecalibacterium tardum
CCCAAGGGGGACGGTTCGTTCAACGTCTATGATGATATTCGCACCAAGCTGCTCAACGCCGGTGTGCCCGAACAGGAAATCGAGTTCATCCACAACGCAGATACGGAGAACAAGAAAGCAGAACTTTTCTCCAAGGTGCGCAGCGGACAGGTGCGTGTGCTGCTGGGCAGCACTGCAAAAATGGGAGCCGGTACAAATGTCCAGACGCTTCTTGTGGCAGTGCATCATCTGGATGTAGGCTGGCGTCCGTCGGATATGACTCAGCGCAATGGCAGAATCATCCGCCAAGGCAATCAAAACAAACAAGTGTACGTCTATAATTACGTCACGGAATCGACATTTGACGCATACTTGTACCAGACCTTAGAGAATAAGCAGAAGTTCATTTCGCAGATCATGACGAGCAAGTCGCCTATGCGCTCCTGCGATGATATTGATGAGCAGGCTCTGTCTTACGCCGAAATCAAGGCTTTGTGTGCCGGTGATCCGCGCATCCGGGAAAAGATGGATTTGGACGTGCAGGTGGCAAAATTGAAAGTTCTGCGCGGTGACTTCCAGAATCAGAAATATCGTCTGGAAGATAAGCTGCTCAAAACATTCCCAGAAGAAATCCAGAAACAGAAAACCCGCATTGCTGCTTTGCAGCAGGATTCACAGATTGCAGCAGCACACCCGCAGGACAAAGAAAACTTCTGCGGTATGACCATCAAAGGTATGGTGTACGATGACAAAAAGGCTGCGGGCGAACGGCTGCTGCTGGCTCGGCAGGAGATGCCCAATGCCGATATGATGCTGCTGGGCACCTACCGTGGCTTTGAACTGAACATCCGGTTCGACAGCTTCAAAAATGAGCATCAGGCCGTACTCCGGGCAGAGTTGAGTTACCCGGTGTCGCTGGGCGATGATGCGCGCGGCAATATCACTCGTCTGGACAATGCCATCGACAATTTTGCTGACCGTATTGCAGATGCCGAAAATGCTCTGCAAAACCTTGAACAGCAGAAGCAGGCCGCAGAGGTCGAAGTGGCAAAGCCCTTTGCACAGGAGGAAGAACTGGCCGAAAAGTCTGCCCGCCTTGCTGAATTGAACGCCTTGCTGAACATCGACCGTGACCGCCGTTCCTCGCAGGATGCTCCCGAAGAAACCGAGGAAACCGAAACACCTGCAACTCGTCCGTCTGTGCTGGCTGCACTGGGGGAAAAGACCAATCAGCCGGAGCCTGTCAAGCCGTTCAAAAGCTATCTGGATAAGGAGGGCCGATAATTTGAAAAAGCGGGAACACCGTCTCTTTATTCGTGTGACTGATGAAGAACGGAGCTGCATTTTAGATAAGATGTATGGCATGGGCATCCACAGCCTGAGTGCCTATATCCGCAAAATGGCATTGGATGGCTACTGCCTGAATCTCGACCTTCCGCAGCTGCGGCGCATGGCTTATTTGCTCCAGAATTGCAGCAATAACTTGAATCAGGTAGCAAAACGCGTCAACGAAAGCGGCAAGATCTATGCTGCCGACCTTGCCGATCTACGCACCCGGCTGGATGAACTGATTGATATCGGCAAGCAGATTCTTTCCAAGCTGGCAGAGCTATAAAAATTCCCGCAGTTGGAGGACTGCGGGTGTACATATAACGCTTGACATCCTTGCAACGCAGTAGTCGATACCTTTATAATAAGGGCGAACAGGAAGGAAGTGCCTGATATGATGTCTATGCTGAAGAAAATTGTTCTTTTCCCGATTTCTCTCTTTGTGGCGTTTTTGGCTCTGATGGCAAAGTGGCTGCTCACTTTGTCCAGTTATGTGGTCGCTCCGCTGATGCTCTACATCTTCGGCTGCGGCATCTACACCGCCTGCCGTCAAACTTGGGATCAGTTTCTTATCCTGCTGGTGGCCGAGTTCATCTGCTTCATCCTCTTTTTCGGTGCAACTGCCATCACCGAGGGTATCGGGCGTTTTAGTGAATGGCTTGCAGAACTGTAAGAAATAGTTTTAATCCTTTGCCGCCTTCGGGCGGCATTTTCCTTTTATGGGGGTGATTTAGGATGGCTGCGACACGATTGATCGCATTGCACAAGAATAAGGGAAAGACTGTTGCGGCCTGTTTGAAAAGCCGCACAGACTATGTGCAGAACCCCGATAAGACCGAGCAAGGTGAATTGGTGAGTTGCCACGAGTGCAGTCCTCTGACAGTCGATGAAGAATTTATGCTTACCAAGCGGCAGTATGAACTTGCCACCGGGCGCAGACAGAAAAGTGACATCATCGCCTACCAGATTCGGCAGTCCTTTTGTCCGGGGGAAATCACCGCAGAGGAGGCTAACAAGGTGGGCTACGAACTGGCCATGCGCTTTACCAAGGGCAAACACGCCTTTGTGGTGGCAACGCACACGGACCGGCAGCACATCCACAACCATGTGATCTTCAACTCCACAGCATTGGATGGCACCAAAAAGTTCCGGAATTTTTTCTTTTCGGCGTTGGCAGTGCAACGGTTGAGTGATCTGATTTGTCTGGAACACCAGTTGTCTGTTATTGAAAAGAAGCCCTACCGGGAGCGACAGAAGCGTGTTCTTTATCCGCCCAAGGAGAGCAACCGTGACCGCCTGTGTGGAATCATCGACAGCATCCTTGCAGAAAAGCCCAAGGATTACGAAGATTTTCTGCAAAAACTGGAACAGCAAGGTTATGAGGTCAAGCGTGGAAAATACACCTCCGTCAAGGGCGCACGGCAAAAACGGTTCATACGCTTCAAAACACTGGGGGCTGGGTACAGCGAGGATGAACTGCAAGTGGTGATTGCGGGAAAAACTGAACACCATCCACGTCAAATACAGCCGCTCCAAGAGCCGCCCTTCCAATTGCTGGTTGACATTCAGGCAAAGCTGGCCGAGGGAAAAAGCGAAGGCTATGCACGATGGGCGAAAAAATATAATTTGAAAGAAATGTCCAAGACGCTGATTTTCTTGCAGGAGCACAAAATTGGCAGCGCAGATGAACTGAATGAACGCACAGCGGCGGCAACAGAAAAATACCACCAGCTGGGAGATTCCATCAAAGCCGCTGAAACACGGATGGCGGAAATTGCTGTGCTGAAAACGCACATCGTCAATTACGCCAAGACCCACCCAGTCTACGATGCCTACCGGAAAGCGGGATATAGCAAAAAGTTTCTGGATACTCACCGCGAAGAAATCACACTGCACAAAGCAGCCAAGGCCGCTTTCGATGAAACAGGCTTAAAAAAGCTACCGAAGGTCAAAGCACTGAATGCAGAGTATTCCGATCTTCTGACCCAAAAGAAAGCAGCCTACCCGGACTATCGCAAGGTACGAGAAGAAATGCAGGAGTTGGTAAAGGCACAGAAAAATATTGAATTGTTCTTCGCAGAAGAAAAAGACGCACAGGAAAAGCAGCAGACCCGATAAACGAAAGTCGCCGAGGATTCTAACCCTTTCATGGGGCGGAATCCTCGGCGACTTTTTTAGTTTATGTAGCAGCGATCCTGCGAAACGAGCCAATCTTCACACAGCCGCTGGGCTTCATCTTTCGTTCGGCAGGTGCAGTTGAACAGCTTGCCGTGCAGGGAGCAGTAGGTGTAACGGATTTTCGGCACACCGTTCTCATCCTGAAATTTTGTGTAGCGTTCGTCACCGGGCATCAGATATAGCTGCTCCATTTCTGCATCGTCCTTTCCGTTTTTATGCGTCAGGCACACAACGCACCTATTCTACCACGAACATCGGAGTTATGCCATTGACGCTTGCACCAAAAAGCGACTCGGATTTTTGGAGAGAGTTTGTATTGACACATTCAAAAGCGTTCGGAAGGAACGCGTAGCCTGCACCGGAACGGTGCAGATCAGAAAGGGTTTGGGATTTCCCAACAAGCATTTTGCAACGCAAAATTTGCATTTGTGCGCACGAATGCACTGCTTGCGACGTAGATATTCCCGTCAACTACTGCGTCAGAAATTTTAAATCACTTCAGCTTTGCGAGGATATCGTCTGCACTGACACCACTGGCCAGCAGCTTTTTCAGCACGTCCTCTGCTTCGGCTTTCTTTGCCGATTCCGCCGCTTTGGTTTCAGCTTTGATCTTTTTAGCCTCGATTCTGGCGATTTCCTTGTCGATAGATTTCAGCTCTGCCTTCTTGGTTTTCAGGTCTGCTTTCAAAGTGTCAATATTCGCAGTGATCGATGCAATTTCGGCGGCAACGGCTTCCTTTGCAGCCTGCTTTTCAGCAATCTGTGTAGCAAAGTCAACGGTTGCTTTTACGGTCTTGGGCTTGTTCTTGCTTCCTTTGGGACGGGGCATAGGGGACACCTCCAATGTTTTTTGATGGCTTCAGTATAGCACCCACTATAAATAATCGCAAGGTATCTCCGTCAATGCGAATAGGCAGTTTTTATCAGCCGCCATATTTTGCCATATCGCCATACAATGCAGGGAAAACCTCTTCCCACCGATGCTCCGCTGCAAAAGCCTCCGCAAGCGCTTCACACATATGATAATCATGTTTATCATCCGGAACAATTGCGTAAATGGCCTGTTCAAAAGATGCGTTAGAAACACGCTCTCCATTTGCAAGCTTCTGACGACAATCTTCCATCACATCCATAATCGCCTTATATTCGGGTTCCGTCAGTTCGTTTTCAAAAAGCACTCGATCCACAGGACTCTTTGCATAAAGAAGGTTTTCTCTAAATTCGATGTAATCTAGACGTTCTTCAACGGTATCAAAGGTTCTTTTCATGTTGTCCTCCTAATTTTTCTTTACAGATTGAAAATCATTCTCCCAACATACTCAGCAATCTTCAAATCTTCTTCTGTATTAATGTCAACTGCTTCAAACTTACTTATAGAATAAATATAAGGTTTTCTCCCGATTCTGCATCTATATTTCTCTAAAGATTCCTTCGTAATCCCATACAATCCTGTACTTTCTTCAACGACAGGAAGCATATCTTGACTGCGCGGCAAAATTCCCGGCCGATAATTGATAGGTGTGCCATTCAGCCAGTAAAAGCCATGATTTTCTGTTGCAGTAAATACAGAATCATAAACTTCACTCGCAGTCAAACGATTAACACACTCTTGAATCGTTTCAGGTTGAAGATATGGAGCTGTTGCAAAGAGTTGAAAATAGTAATCATACTCCGGGCAGAGATTGTAATGATAGACCAGAAGATCATTTCCGTTTGCAGTGTTCTGTGCCAATTCAGGCTTTCGTTCCAATACATGAAATCCCATTTTATCAGCATACTCTGCAATTTCGCTACTATTTGTATCAATATAAACGTCATCAAAAACCGCTGCCGTTTTTACATGTTCGCAAATATATTGATAAAGTTTCTTCCCATTCAAGATGCGAAGGTTCTTACCGGGTACTCTTTCTGAGTTTGCTTTAATCGGAATAAAACATGCCGTTTTCATGCTGCCACCTTCCTTGCGGTGCCAGCATATTGCCCTGCACTTAGACGGAAGCAGTTAGATGCTGCCCCCCCCCAGCAGAAATCAACTTACGTCTGTAAACAAACTCCGCAAAGTCAAAGTCAATCGGATTATCAATATCAGTTGCTTCAACTTCATCAATCAAATAAATATTGGGGTGATAGCCAACAACATTCTTGCACTCAATCATTTTTTCTCTTGAGATAATATTGATTGCAAAATTAAGTGCTGCAATATCCGGAAGATCTTGACTTCTAGGCTGATGGCGCAAATCATAATTGATAGGCAAATTATCCTTGAATAGAAATTCCTTAACAAGATGGGCAGAATTCAAAGAATCAAACGCCCCTTCTGCAACCATTTTTTTATACGAGGTAATTGCATCAACAATCGTCTTATCTTCCAACAATGGATTTGTTGCGTTGATGTAAGCAATCACATCACAGTCACAGTTTTCAGCCATATTTTTGTAAACATCGCTCATGGAAACCGTGTTGGATGCAAAATACGGATCACGCAACACTGTTTCACATCCCATGTTTTGTGCAATATTTAACATTGTAGGATCATTGGAGTTGACAATAATTCCATCCAACGAATCAATGCGTTTTAATTGCGCAAGTTTGACTTCCAGAAGAGTGCTCCCTGCAAATGGACGAATGTTTTTATTTTTCACTCGCATAGAACCAGAGCGAACTGCGACAAGTGCTTTAATTTTCATACAATCCTCCTGCTTTATTTCTTTTTTATAATTCTTTTTGCACTATAAAGCAGTGTATAATACACTTTTCTATAGCACATTAAAACGGCTACCATCGGAATCAGAATCAAGATATAGTGTTTAGAATAAACATATAACCACGCTGTCACGCACAACATAAGCCAAACGAAAAAGGATGTAAAAATACTTTTCTTCGGTAGCACATCTTGCGTATGATGTGCTCGAATTGCAAAAATCAGAAAACTCGAAAGGGCCGTGGCAATTGTTGCGCCTTGAACACCAAACAATTTTACAAAGACAATGTTCATCACTGTATTTGCAATGGCACTGATCACAGCCGATTCGCCCATCGTTTTGGAATCTTTTTTTGCGGAAAGGATTGCTCCCAAATAACCAGAGGCCGTATTGATCACGCTACTGATAAGCAAAAAGGGAACATACTTCCATGCAACGAAGAAATCCTTTGCATATAAAGCATGCGCCAATATGCGAGTCGTCAATATCAGACCAAGTGCTAAAAGAGACATTAGCGCATCCAAAATCTGAAAGGTTTCTTGATAAAATGCTTTAGAATCTGCGTTATACTCTTTTACTGCGGAAATCTGCCACGCCTGCAAAAATAGCTGCTGTATCGTATTGAGAATCGTTGGAATCTTATATGCAACGGACAAAATACCATTTGCAGAAACACCAATCAAAAACGACACCACATATTTGTCTGATGCACTATTGACCCACCAACCGACTGCCGTGAGAACTAGTGGTGCACTGTATTTTAGAACCTCCGCCTGTACCTGTTTGTTGATTTTAAGATGCGTATAATTCCATATTTTCAGCCGAGCTGCCAGATAAATTGCAGGAATCAGTTGGGACGCACAAGAAGCAATAAAGAATCCAGTGACTCCCAGTTTGAAGACCAGAAGAAGCAAAATATTCGTTCCTACCAGACAAATCGTGCTGATAATTCCGGCAATTGCCATTTGTTTCACAGCTTCGCATCCCTTTGCAAACTGCGTCAGAAGAGAATAAAGCAATGTTGAAATAAAATATAAAAGAATCAGCAGTTCTTTTCCCGCAAAAACACTTGTAATTTGAAAAATACTATTAAATGCTAAAATTGCCGCAAATATGAATGTCGCAACTGAAATGCGCCGCAATCCAATCGAAAAAATATCGGCCCGGTCATATCTGGAATCCATGCTGTAACGCATAACACCATCGACAATATTCACTGAAAGAATTGGAATCAGAAGCGAAACAGTTGAAACAGCCAAATCATATGTTCCATATTCTTCTGTCGTCAGAACGCTGGTGTAGAGTGGAACCATCAGGAATGTCAAAATTTTGGTTGAGAAACTGCTGATGGTAAGAATTCCTGTATTTTTTATCAGGTATTTATAGCGATTATCCATCCTGCCACCTTCTCAATCCAAAATTGCATCCAGCGTTTCCGGTGCATCCACATCGGAAAGTTTATCTTTCAAACGGGCTTCGCTTAAAATCTCGTTGATTTTCTTTGTATTGGCCGCAGCGGAAGGATTCCCACTCAAATCGCACAATTTATAGAGGAAATGGATTTTCGGCTTTTTCTCCTGCAACATACTGACACTCAAAACACTTCCAGAATTGACCGTCAAAAAAACATGATTGGAAAAATCACGACCTAGCTGAATTGCTTCCCAAGGAATTGCGGAATTTTTATCCACGTTCAATCCAGCAGAAACGAATCGGTCGATTGAATCGCGCGGGTGCACTTTAACGATCAGGTTTTCGCTGCCAACCAGTGCTGCCGCCTTTTTGATCACCTCAAGTTCGCCGACCGGTGCGCCGCCCTCAAAATCAAATACACTGGAAAAGAAAATATACTTTTGAGGATAAACCGCCGTTGACGTATCAAACAGCTTTGAAAGAACTTGCGCTGTTTTTCCATCTGCCTCAATTCTGGGAATCTGCACCGGATTCAAATGACCCTCGTACAGCTCCGGATAAAAACAATAGAAATTTTGCTGACACTCTAAAAGTGTTTTCTTTCCTAGAATTTTCCGTAGTGGGTTTACGATTTTATCTTTTTTTGCTAGATACTCTCCATCTGCATAAGAGAAGATACCCTCCTCAAATCGAGAGACTTTAATTTGAGGATTCTTCTCATAAAGTTCTGCGAAAACAACTTTAAGATTGTCAAACTGGTTATAGTAGATCAGTTCATCATAAAATTCATTTTCAAACAGATTGCCGAATCCGGATAGTCCGGATATTTCCTTTATAATGACCGATATATTCTCTCTTCGGCTGGAAGTTTGCAAAGCCAGCTGTTTTTTACTTTTCCACAAATAACAATGTTCAAAAATTGACCGAGCATTCAACCGGTCAACGGTCTGCTCTGCGTCTTTGGAGTGGTCTGTAAAAACAGCTGTGAGCTCGTCCTGCTGAAATAACGTGGTCTTTAATTGTATCATTCCAATCAGCTGGAAGTACGTGTTGCAAACACATAATATTTTTTTCATGATGTCTTGGTTCCCTTGATAAATCCACTGCTATAAATGTTCGCTTTTGGCGAAATAACTACAGCATTTGCAGGAACATCATCTACTACGGTTGCGCCCGCTCCGATTTTTGAATCCGAGTCCACCGTGATGCCGCCAATTATAATAGCTCCTGCAAATACACTTACATTATCCTTGATGACAGGCGCTTTACCATTTTTATAACCTATCGTTACCTGTTGATTCACCCAGAAGTTTTCGCCAATCTCTTCAGCTGCAATAATTGTCGCAAAACCATGTTGTATACCCGCTTTCATGTCCGGACGGATCATCAATGTTTCCATTAGTGGGAAAAAAAATCTTGTAAAGAAATCTGCCACATATGATTTTGCGTAATGAAGCCGGTATTGTAGTAAATTGCGGAACTCCTTTTTTGTTAGAAGCGAATTGCCAAAAAATTGAAAATCAGAACATTTCTTTTTATCGACTTGTTTCCATCGCTTCAAGTCTGCTTCAATCAACGGCCATGCTTTCGATGTGTGACATAGCCGCCAAAGCGGTGCGACTCTCCACAAATTAAGGGACAATTTAATTCTCTTCAGATTCATTTCACACCTCGGATTTCTCATCAAACAATGCCATCAAAAAACGAACATAGTTTTCAAAACTATAATTCAATGCAGTTTTCTTTGCATTTTTGCTTAATGACATATATTGACTGGTGTTTTGAACAATACTGATAATAGCCTGCAGAAAAGCATCAGTGTCTCCCATTTTATCTATCAGTGTGCCATTCACTCCGTTTTGAACCACTTCGGATACTCCACCGGATTCTGCGAATCCAATTACAGGCGTTCCAAACTTCATTGCCTCCAGAACTGCGGAAGGGAAAGTGTCTACTCTTGATGTCATCGCCAACACATCCGCAATGGTATATAATGCAGCCATCTCTGCTGCCGTTGTCAATTTTCCAAGATAAACAAAATTTGTCGGAACACTCCCTTTCGAAAGACATATATCATAGAAGCTTTCTTTTTTTCCCGCCCATACAAATAAAATATCCGTTGGAGCCTTTCTTGCCATTTTAAGGAAATAGTCGAATCCTTTTATTTCTGTGGTATTCCCGACTCCAACTGCAATTTTGATTTTTTCAGATTTATTTAACTTACCTAAAATATCCCTCGTTGTCTTATTCAACGTGTTAGAATCCACATCCTGAAGATAAATTCCCTGTGGCTTAATTTCCCAGCTGTTGGGTGTCACACAAAATTGTCCGGTTATCTTTTTTTGCATTCCCTTTGTCGGAAATACCACACAATCCGAATATTTTTCTAGTTCTTTTAGTGAACTTTCTGCTTGCAGCTGTTGAATAACCTTGGGCATTTCATGGATCAGTGAGACCACGGTATAACCACATTCTTTTGCGATTCTTATACAATCTCCGTTGACAACTGTATTGGCCAAAAGACGATTATAGCCTGCAGTATGCAACTTTTTCAAAACGCTTTTCATTTTTATCTTTGAAAAGACGATCCGGAGTGGTGCAGTTTGGGCGTACTCTTGATTTAGCTCCCCAAATTGTCTTGTCAGAATATAGATACACGATCCTTGATTTTTGGCTTCTTTCGCTATATTTTCCGCAAGCATACTTGCACCAAGCCGATTGGACTCATGAGTCAATACAATAACACCATTTTGTACCGGAGTAAGATCCAATGCGTTCAAATATTTCCAATTGGATGGATTTGCAACGATGAGTCTCGCCCGAAATAAGATCTTACGCACCACCTGCGCTGCATTACTGGAATTCAGCGATTTTATTTTTTTCGTTGTCATAATGTATTTTTGCCCCCCACAAAAAGGTCCAGAACCATGCATAGTACAACATTGGATTTGTTCCACCAGCAACCACAAAAGCCAAAATGGCAACTATATAACTAAAGCATATATTATCGTATTCCAGTGCCGCCCTTTTCCATAAGGGTTTGACAAAAGACCACAATGCAAACACAAGAATCCCTAATCCGATAATACCGCATTGATATAGAAGTGCATGATAATATACCTCATACGACCACATTGTAGTTTTGTTTGCCAAACTGGTTTCTACGTATGAATTCAGGCCATGTCCAATAAACACCGTATGTAGATTATCAAGCCAGCCATTGAGAAGTGCCCCCATATTTCCATTTCGCTGTTTTACACCAACTGCATTTGAACTCAATCCGTAAAAGATTGTATTGATTGCCGTTTGAAATATATTGTCAATGCCAAGCTTTTTGCTAATATAGTCCATCACACCATACAATACAGTACCGCCAATAATTACCGCAAATATGCTCTTGACTGCTGTCTGTGCCGAACATTTTCTCATCGTACGAGCTGCTAAAACCAAAAATGCACCCGCAATTAGAATCTCCAGCGTTTTTCGACCGCTGATAATGGCATAGGAACAGCCAGCTATTACACCAAGATACAAACAAAATCGCTTGCGCTTTTTTAACTCTTTTGCTTTATAAAGCATTGTGATCATATAGGGAAGGATAAATATCAGCGCTGGTTCATTAGACATTCTAAGAGAAAGCTCATTGGATTTGATAACCGCACTTGATACATACATCAGATTAAAAATCGCGAACTTAGGAATAACTCCAAAATTGGCTAAAATTGCTCCGATATTCAGAACCACAATGGCAGTCCCACCGTAAATCAAGAACGAATCTACGTATCCCCATCGACTTTCTTTTTCAAATATCATTCCCAGAAATAGGGAAACAATTGGAGTGACAAAGTAGTAATTTATCAACGCATTGTCAACACTCTCAAATTTATAGCCAGACAAAATCCCATAGCACAACGAAAGTAAAAAATACCCAATGAATCCTATTGTGGCAGCGTAGTATACAGTTCTAACTCTCGTTCTGCGATAAAGGCATTCAAGAAAACTCACTCCACACAGAACTGCAAGCAGTCCCATTTTTATGCTTGTATAGGCTCTGGGAACAGCCATCATCAGTAAAAGCCAAGCTGTTCCTAGAATCAAATAAATGTAGTCGAATATTTTTTTTTGATTTGTTCTTATATACATATCTACATTTCCAACGTTAAATAGTTATCTTCCATCATTCAACTATTTCAGAAAAATCTTTTTTCCTAGATACCCAGTTTTATAATCCTTATAAGCAGGATAAATCATGCCGATTTTTTTTGCTTTATCAGACTCATAAAACAAAATATGCAAAATATGCTTTAGGCTCTGCAGCAAATCCAGAAAAATTCTTTTTGCCAATGGAAAGAATTTCTTATTAAAGTAAAAGCGGTTTCTAAAGATATAGTAGTGCCTTTCTACGCTGTGACTCGTATGCTTTGTTCCATTGTCATCACCGAGTTGTTGATTTAGTACTGCTCCTTTATACATCCAAATTTCATAGTTTTTCAATGTTAGTTGTTTACAGAAATCCACTTCACATCGATCAATGAAATATTTCTCGTCGTATTGAATGTTTTCTTTTTTTACAATTCCGGTGTTAATAAATGACCCGGATGTGATTGCCCAATTGACCTTTACATTCTTTTCTTCTGCGCTGTACAATCCGCCATTGTAATTGACGAACGGAGCAACGATACCCACATTAGCACTTATGTACTCTTTATGAGTTTCAATATCATTCTTTATCGCTTCAATGCTGTCCTTCGTAAAAACACTATCTTGATCAAGCAAACAAATATAATCAAATCGTTCTTTTTCTTTATCGAGTATCCAGTTAAAAGATGACGGAAGCCCTAGATTTCCACCATTCCAATGATAGAAAAGATTCTCGGTTTCGCCCCATCTCTTTGAATCATCTTGCGCTGAATTATCAATCAAATATACCGCATCGAATGACGCTGAATATTCCTTTATTCGTACAGTCTCTTTCTCTTCAAGATTGTATAGTACAACACACGCTGCAAATCTCATATCTTTGTATCCATCCATTTCCCAAAGCATCTCATCATCTTGCTCTTTATTACACGCCTGAGACCATTCGGGACAAAAGGCAACAACCTCAATCTCGCTTTCATATAAAGCTGCTGAGCTATTCCGACCTTATCTCTTTCTGCAAATGTAACATCAGGATATCTCTTTTTTAGCCGATTGAGTACCCCCCTGTCCCACATGCCTTTTTCTATTCCAGCAGTTATTGAAAATTCATTTCTTAACACAATAACTCGGTCATCAAAAAAAGAATTTTTACTCTTCGGATCATTCGCTATTTCCAAATATTTTAATTCGAACTCTCGATCAGTAATATTTTCACAAAATTCCTCACGAATAAACTTGCCGGATGCCACATACGCAACAAAACTATGTGCATATCTTTCGCTTTTCTGAATGTAGCGAATCAATTTCCCTGCGCATTTGGTTTTTGCCCAATGACCCTGTGGTTCCAATTTACAATATCCTATTTTTTCGTTGCGCAGTTCGTTTAGCAATTCGGAAATATAGCTATCAGAAACTTTTCCATCAATAAAAGCATCTCCCAAAAAAACAAAGTAGTAATCTGATGGATATAAAGATGCTGCATTATACACACATGTAGGCAATGGAGTGTTTTCTCCGTTATAAACGACATTCCATCCTTCCGAGATTTTTCCTTTATACTGTGGACCACAAATAGATAAAATGCAAATATATTTTTCCGGATTCCAATTCCTATGCAATACTTCTATAAAGTTTTCGCATACATCAATATAACTGCTATGTGTTGGGACAATAATCACATACTTCTCTTGCATAATAGATTCCTGCTCTTTTATGGTTCACTTACTTAAAAATTGAGTTTTGCGTTCCCGTTTTATTTTCTCAGCGCTATTTCAAACACAAGTTTCCGCAACCAATTTGGAGCCAGCGCCGAACCACTGCGGATTAAACAGCTTTTAATGTACTGGCCATTCCCAATGAACCCGCTGTCCTTCATATACTTGAACAACCTCATCTGCGTTTTGGCATACTTCCAGCCGGCACGCCGTTTATACATCTCTGAACCAGCCCGCATATGTAGCAGCGGCTCTTGAATGTTGTAGCCCTGATATCCAGCCATCAGCATCCGCAGCCAAAGATAATAGTCCTCTAGCAAATAGAAGTCCTGGTATGAGCCAGCCGCCTCGACCGCCGATTTTTTATACATCACACACGGGTGATTGAATGGGGTACGCTCCTTTGCAAACTCCACAATCTCAGCATTGGTTTCTGGGGGCACACGCCTCGCATCGACAATTTCCGGAGATGTAGTAAATTCCTCCACAATACCGGAGCATATACTAACCTTTGGGCGTGTGTTGAACACAGCAAGCTGTTTCTCACAACGGTCATAATGCGAAATATCGTCACTGTCCATCCGGGCAACCAGCTCATTTTTGCAGTGCTTGATACCCTCGTTCAGTGCATTCCCAAGACCACCGTTCTTCGCCAGCCGGACAACATTCAAAGTGTTGCCCATCTCCTGTTGCTTTGCTGCAATCACGGCATCCAGCTCCGGATTTAGCGGGCCATCACAAACCAGTACAAAGTCATCCGTTTGGAGTGTCTGTGCTTGAATGCTTTCAATTGCCTGCTTCAGATATTCTGGTTTTTCTTTGTGATAAACTGACATTAATACAGAATACTTGGAACCCATTATGCGGCCTCCAGTTGTTCTTCATGCAGTTGCTCAGGGAAAATCAGAATATCAAGCGAAGCAATATAAATTACCTCATCTTGCCCCCGGAAATTTTAATATTCGTATACTTGATCACATTTTTAATCATGTACCAGCCCTCATAATAAGCTGCCTCTACTGGGTTCAATCCGATATACCGATATGTATTCCAGTTCATCTTCGCAGCCTTGACCTTGTTGCCCGACTTCGACGACTTTGCAATCCGGTAGATGAGCAGCGGTTCATCCACACCATAGGCTTTCTTTCCTTCTTTCAGGATACTGAGCCAGATGGCAAAATCCTCGTGCATTCCATCGCCTACTGCATAGTACTTCGCATACAACTCCTTGCGGACAAGCGCAGAGGAATTGGAAAGAATATTCTGCTTCAGTAGCTGGCGGTAAGTGACTTCTTCCGGAGCATGAAGATACCAATCAATTGGGCGCCCATCCGAATCCATAAAAGCGGAACCCGTAAAAAGCAAATCTGCATTCGTTCTATTTTGAAGCTCAATCTGCTTTTCTAGCTTTTCCGGTGCCCATGCGTCATCGCTATCAAGAACCGCAATCCATGCGCCCTTTGCCTCTTCCAAGCCGTGCTCGCGAGTAAAGGATACGCCGCAGTTCTTCTCATTAGAAATCAAACGCACTCGGTTGTCTTTCGCAGAAAAAGCCTCGACCAGCTTTGCTGTTCTATCCTTTGAGCAGTCATTGATAACAAGCAGCTCGAAGTTTGAATAGGTCTGATTCAGCACGGATTCAATCGCCAGCTCTATTGTTTTTTCCGCATTGTAGGCCGCCATGATAATGCTTATCAAACCGAACTCCTTGTGTAGCATCTTCCTTTATCCTTACTCCTCTCCACATCTTCACGAAACAGCCCCGGCATGGTTTCCCCGCATCTGAGCCGTTTCAATATTTCTGCTCCATCCGGCAGGTGGCGGCAAATCAGTGCTTCCCGCCACCCATGGCTGTAGTCGCACCTTCTGCCACACCTTCAGTGCTCTCCGGCATAAACAGGATCTTCACGGTTGCCAGCATGATTTTCAGATCCTCGATCAGGCTTGGATGGGCAATATACATCAAATCCATCTGGAGCTTATCGTAGGGGGTGGTGTTGTACTTACCGTACACCTGCGCATAACCGGTCAGACCGGCTTTTGCCTGCAAACGCAGCGCAAACTCCGGCATCTCCTCGCAGTACTGGGCGGCGATCTCCGGGCGCTCCGGACGAGGGCCCACAACAGACAAGTCACCCTTCAGGATGTTCAGCAGCTGGGGCAGCTCATCCAGACGGCAGGCGCGGATAATGTGACCGACCTTGGTAATACGGTCATCCTTGTCGCCGGTGGAAAGACGGGCCACGCCATCCTTTTCTGCATCCACACGCATAGAGCGGAACTTCAAAATCTCGAACTGCTTGCCGTCCTTGGTCAGACGCACCTGCTTGTAGAAGGCAGGGCCACCATCGGACTTGACTGCAATAGCTGTGATCAAGAACAGCGGGCTCAGGATGATCAGTGCCACCAGCGAGATCACAATGTCCATCGCGCGCTTAACGAGCAGGAACTCCGGGCTAGCCATGTAACGACCGACGCGCAGCATCGGCAGATGGAACATATGCATCGGCCATGCGCCGCTCATGATAACATCGCCCACACGGGGGATGACGAACATATTGATGCCTTTCCCTACGCAGTGCTTCAGAATAATGTTGCGTTCATGGCTGTGGACGCCGCTAACAAAAACCGCTTCCATACCGTCCAGAATGCTCAGGTCTGCCAAGCACTCCGACACGCTCAGGGTGACCTGCACGTCGTATTTCTGACTCAGACCGTACTCGTTAATGAGCTTTTCCATGCCGTGCCGCACATCGTAGACCACAGCGGTCTTCTGCGGTGGGAAGGTCGTGTAGTACCATTTATGTGCGCAGGATGCCCAGATTGCAGCCATCACCAGTTGCCCTACAATTGCCGCAATACCCGGCAGCAGATTGCAGAGCTTTGCCGACATCAGGCAGATTACAATATACAAAATACCATCGGTTGCCATAGCGCCAAGGATCTGGCCGTACACCAGCTCCGAGACCCGCTGCATGGACATCCAGAACGCATCGTAGACCTTACCCAGTGCAATGTACAGGATAAAAAACAGACCTAATATCGCAAAATGACCCTTCCATGCCAGATTGGCATAGGTCTGGTGCGAGTAGTACAGGAACCAGCAGGCCGCAAACGGCAGCTCGATCATCAGAACATTCAGAATCTTCACGACCCGCAACATCACATCATGCTGAAATTTTGACATAATCCCCCAATAACTCCTTTAGCTTTTCTTTTTGCACTTCACTCATCTTTTTCCGACCAACCTTGCAGCAGTCGCTTTCTGGGCACATACCCATCGGCTTAACCAGCCTTGTCCGGTCTGGTGAAAATCAGTTCATTTTGCTCCGGTGCGCCTACGGCACGTTTCCGGTTCCCCCACCGCATCCCGATGGCATCCAGCTTTGCGATCCGTTCCTCTGTCAAAACAGCGCCGCTTTTTTCAGAATTCTGGCGGGTATACCGCTGCCGTTTGACCCAATTTCCGAGGTTGTAACCGCCCGGTGACACATATTCTGCTGGGACGTTCAGGTCGCCGTGGGCATCAAAATAGCGCTTTGCCTCCTGATACCCCTCGTTCCACTTGCGGTCATTGCGATTGCCCCAGTACATCCCGATCCGGCTGAGCCGCTCGACCTGTTCCTCCGTCAGTTTTCCTTTCGGGTACGCCCATTGCTGGCTTTCGACCCATTGTCCCAGCCGTTCGCCGGCCGCTGTCACATAGGAACGTGGGATATTCAGGTTGCCGTTTTCCTCATAATAAGCCGCAGCCAGCGCATAAGCCTTTTCCCACTTGGCATCGAAAATGTTCCACACCATGCCGATCTCATCAAGCTGTGCGATGCGTTCTTCCTTCAGTCGGCCGTTCAGCTTTTGCTGCCGGGTCTTGATGATCCACTGTCCTAAGGGATAGCCGTCCGGATCCACATACTTTCCGGGCACCATCAGGTTTCCGTAGGTGTCGTGGTATTTCTTTGCGACCTCAAATCCGTGCTGCCACGCAATTTCCTTCCGGTTGCCCCAGACCATGCCGATGCTGTCCAGCCGTTGAATCTGTTGTTCGGTCAGGATGCCTTGAATTTGTCCCTCTCGCACCCGGCGCTGGGTGACCAGCCATACACCAAGGCTCAATCCCGCCGGTGTGGTATAACGTTTTGGAATATTCAGGCTGCCATGCTCCGCATAGTAAATGCTTGCTTCCGAAAAATAATGGTCCCAACTAGAGGACAAGCTTGCTTGCAGCCGCTCAAACAGCACCCGGCAGTCATGCACCTGCTCAACAACCTCGAACCGCTCGGTGACGATCTTATCGCCCTCACCATTGGCATTCAGGCGGTAGACTGCCTCCTGCATCTCGCCTTGCAGACCCGCAATGCTGCATAGACCCTCGAAGTTGTTGACAACATCGAGGATAAGTGGAGCGGAATTATCCCCAGCGGTCAGAGCCCGGCCGATCTGCTGCTTGTAGATAATGGGCGAAATAGTAGGTCGGAACAGGATGACACCGGAAATCCCCTCCACATGGACGCCCTCGTTCAGCATGTCGATGCAGAACAGCAGCTTCAGCCGGTCACTTTCATCGGCCTTGAAGTCGGCAAAAGCCTTGTCTGTACCGGGGTCATCCGAGTAGGCTTCGTAGACCGCCACTTCCGCATTCACCTTTGCAAACCACTCCGGCACATGAGAGATCATTTCGTCCATGTGCTCCTTATTGGCGCAGAACACGATGTACTTTCCAGACTTGTTCGTGATATGATGAGCGAAAACCTTATCTAATCCATCTGCTTGTTCCAAGGCGCGGCGCAAGGCATCCAGATATTTCTGATTCACATCCTGAATGCCCGGTGTCCGCAGGTTATCCACCCGCGCCTGATACTTTGCAAGGGCTTTCTGGTACTGATAAACCGTGGTCACATATTTCGGGGCAGGCAAAATGCCCCTGACGACTGCTTCGCCAAGGGTCATGTCGCTCGCCGTATGCCCATCAAAGAGCTCTTCGGCCATGTCACGGTTATTATCCAGATACCGGATGTTTGTTGCCGTCAGCCCCAGAAGCTTTGCCTCCGGGCATAACTTTAATAAAGCCACCGTGCTTTCGCCCCAGCATTCCGCACCGGCACGGTGGAATTCATCGAGTATAATATAGGCAGGCTTCTGCGCTGCAATTTTCTCCAGCTGCGCCTGTGTACAGCACATCAGTTTGGCATAGGTATAAAAGTGAACATTTGACAATGGAAAGCCCGGGTCGTTCTTTTTCAAGCTTTCCAACTGGGTTTTGAAAATGTATTCACTGGGAGAAAGCCAGATCACGACCTTCTCCGGGTTGTCCTCGATCAGCTTGAACGCAATGTAGCTCTTTCCGGTGCCGGTGGGATGGACAATGGCAGCTTTGCCATACTGGTCCATCATCCGGACTGCCGCATGATATGCTTTCTCGTTGTGCTCAAACAGACGCAGTGCCACCTTGTTCACCCCTTCCCGCACAAAGGGGTATCCCCCATATGGAAAATGGAGGATACCGATCTTTCGACATCGTTGTTTGAATTCTTTTCTTATTTTATCATGGTTATATCTGGGAATCAATAGAAATCCTTACAAATGTATCCCACCTGACCTTAGAAAAAACATCGCAGAAGCCAAAACTTTTTTGCACATTGCCCAGTTTCGCATGAAAAATCTAGCTAAAAACGAAGGTAGACAGAATAAGTGGTCAGAAGGGTGTCCAAGACGCAGGAGGAAACAGAAATGGCACGACGGGGAGAAAACATTCACAAACGCAAAGATGGTCGGTGGGAAGGCCGCTACATCAAAGCGCGTACACCGGAGGGGAAAATCCAGTGGGGCTACGTCTATGGCACGGTCTATGCTGAGGTCAAACGTGTGCTGATTCAAAAGAAAGCCGAGGCAGGCTTCTACAACCTGAAAAGAACTGACCTGACCTTTGAAGCACTGGCCGAGGTGTGGCTGCACTCCCAGCGGAACAGCATAAAAGAATCCACCTATGCGCATTATTCGTACACGCTGCACAAGTATCTTCTTCCGGTTTTGAGCAAAGTGTCCGTTGCATCCCTTGACGAGAGCTTCCTCGAACAGGCCATGCAGCAGATCATCGTGCCCACAGATGCCGCACACAAGCCACTGGGAAATTCTTCTGCCCGGGAATGCCTCTCGATGCTGCGCCGTATCTGCAAATATGCCGCGCACTTACGCCTAATCCGCCCGATGGAACTGGAAGTGGCACTGCCAAAGGCTATCGACAAAATTTCTGCGCCGCTCTCCCCGACGGAACAGCAACGGCTTTATCAATATGTGCAGGAGAACCCAACAGCACGCAAGATGGGGCTACTGTTGGGGCTTGAATTGGGTCTGCGTATTGGTGAGATCTGCGGCTTGCAATGGGATGATTTTGACCTGAAACTTGGCACGCTGAAGATCAACAGGACTGTCTGCCGAATTTCCTGCAGAAATGGGCATACAAAGGTGATTATCCAGACGCCGAAAACCCGCACTTCCCGCCGGGAAATTCCAATCCCGAAACAGTTACTTATTATGCTGAAAAAGCTGCGCGGAAACGCCAGTAATTCTACATGGTTTCTGTCCGGCAACGAGTCTAAGCCTACCGAACCCCGCTGCTACCGGAAAAGCATCAAAGCATATCTGAAACAGGCAACTGTCCGGCAAGTACGTCCGCACGCGCTGCGCCATACCTTTGCTACCACCTGTCTGCAGGCGGGGTGCGATGTAAAGACCCTCAGCGAATTGTTAGGACACACCAACGCCAATATCACTTTGCAACGCTATGTGCATTCTGATCTGACCCGAAAGCGCCGGGAGATGAACCGGATATTTTCCCATCAGGTGTCCATGAGGGGCGGAAAAGCGATAAATATAATGGAATAACGACAGATTTTTCCCGTAACCCTCCATTTTCCATATGGAGGATACTTTTTTGTTAAAAAAATCTTTACTCACCATTACGCAGCCGCGTAATGGCCATATCATAAAATACTTTTGCAGTATACGCAGCTGCGTATACAAAACTGCACGAACTTCTGTACCATCATATTGAGGTGAACTTTATCATGACTGTAAAAGATGCCGTTGCCAAACGCTTTGAACAGCTCTGCGATCAACGGGGGATATGTCCCAACGAATTGGCGACCCGCGCCGGTGTAACACCATCTACGGTGTACAGTATGTTTGACTCGTCCCGGCAGAGTATAGCCGTTGTTACCGTTAAAAAACTCTGTGATGGGCTTGATATTACACTGGCAGAATTCTTTTCCGGCCCCCTATTTGATGAGTTAGAGCAGGAGATCCACTAAAGCTTCTTTTTGGTGTAACAAAAAAAGGCATCAGAGTCTTCCATGAGGAGTGGAGGACTCTGATGCCTTTTTTCGTTGTAATAAGATATGCTCAATCTCCATTATGTCAAGCTTTCAGATGACAATTTTTCATCAAGGTGAACAACGATCTTCACAATTTGATCGTTTTGACCTTTTGGGGGCAACGTTTATTCATATAGACAACGTTGTATTCAAGCACACTAAGGGGTAGTTTATCACATTTCCTACGACTTGGGAAGATTAAATTGAAATTTTACCAATCTTTGTGCTTGTTGTAATATTTCCACCAAACATCATTAGTTATTATAGCGATTTACACGTCACAGTTATCGTGATATGATATAAGTCCGAAAAGGACATACTTTTCGTATCTTCGTAAAAAGCGTCGTAAAAAAGCATCGAGAAGGGAGCTTACTACCATGAATTCTAAAAAGAAATGTCCTCACATTACCAGCAACGACCTCCGTGTCATCCAAGCAATTCACAAAATTACTGACCATGGAAACAGCGCTGAAGTAAAGCTTCAAACCGATGGCCTGCTTAAAGTCTATGAAGTTGAAAAGAAGATCGTCAAAATCCATGATGAACATAAAGAAACTGCTGTCGGATAATCGGATCCGACAAAGAGCCAATTGGGGCTAGTCACTGCGTAAGCAACACGCGGCGACTAGCCCCTTTTTTATTGAAACGTAGCATCCACAATTTGAATTACATGCCCCATTCTAGAAGCTGGGCAAAGGGTTATCGACTATTTTTTCAATCTGAAAAAGTTCGTCGATTAAACAACACCTTTCCTTTTTCTATGAATGATGGGCCTGCTTTTGCTGCAGAGACGTACTTTCCATAAAAGAGGTCGGTGTTTTTAACATCGGCCTCTTTTCAATTTCCGATAAACTTTGTCCTTTCAAGTCGGGCGCAGGAAAGGACGCTTCATGTTTCTTTTTGCCCGTTCTTCGTGGTTGGAACTGGCCGCACGGTATCCTTAGCAACTCCAAATTTGCGATTTTTCACGATTTGTCGAAAATCTGGAGGTTACACATGAGTTTTGATCCGAATGCTATTGGCAACCGTATTTTCACTTTGCGTACAAACGCAAAGTTGACCCAAGAAAAACTTGCCGAAAGGCTTGGCATTTCATATCGTCATCTCGGCGATCTTGAAAGGGGAAGTTCCAACGGTTCTGTAAAGGTCCTGATCGATATTGCAGAATACTTCCATGTCAGTATGGATTATCTTCTTCTGGGCCGAGATTCTTCTAAGGTTCAGTTTCAAAATGAACTGCAAGCCGCTATAGATCATCTTGAAAAAATCAAAGGTCTTTTATAATCACTTCAATAAGAAACGCTCCTGCCGGTTTCACACGACAAGAGCGTTTCTTGTGTTATTCAAAAATATCGGCAAGGGTAAGCAGCTGTACTTCTCCGCGTTCCTGTGCCTGAAGTAGTCCGTCCGTAAATCCGCCTTTCGAGAAAATGTAGTAGTGGTAGTTTGTTCCTTTTCCAAAGACTGCTGCATATTCCCGAATTAGTTCCAGTTCGTCCAAACCGATTTTTTCATTGCGGTATTTGCAGGAGCCGATGATATAGTCATTGCCCTCAACCGGCGTACCGACAATGTCGATTTGTATCTGCTTCTTCTTTTGGGGGTCGGTTCCCCACCACTGCCCGATCTCGCTCAACTCGATAGGAAGAGCATCCGCATAATAGAGCAAGTAGTCTTGGCACATCTTCTCAAAAATCAAACCCATATAGTCCGGAAAATACTGTTTCACTGCATGAGGGTATGTCTTTGCGATCCGCCCCGAATCAATGGCACTTGCATTGACCGGCACAAAGCGGTACCAGAATCGGAAAAAATTATCCGCCAGAAGATAGATTGTTTTTTTGCCCGGTTTCTCAGTGATCGGTGTTTCTTTCTTAACGATTCCAAGGTCTATCAACGTTTTGAGGTACTTCGCCACCACAGAGTTTTCTTCACCAACTTTCGTGGTGATATCATTCAGGCGAGAAGCCCCCTCTGCAATTGCCTTGATGATTGCATTATAAATTGCCGGCTCACGCAGCTCCTGCTTTAACAGGTTGGCCGGTTCCTCATAGAGGTAGCTGGAACGGTCAAACAAGTTTTCCATCAGTGCTTCATCTACGCTGTCCCGAACATCCAATTTGTTGATATAATGCGGAACGCCGCCTGTAATGCCATAAATCAAGGCGTTATCTTCCTCGGACAGATTCGGATGGAATACCGCTGTTTCCTTGTAATCCAGCGGCATGATCTTGAATTGCGCTGTTCTGCGCCCATACAGAGGGCTTTCTTTGCCCAAGACCTGACTTTCCATAAAACTCATGGACGAGCCACACAGGATCAGGTACATTTGGGAATCTGTCCATTTATGGTCGATGATGTGCTGAAGCATTGCGGAAATAGCGGTTTTAGCCTTTGCAAGATAAGGGTACTCATCAATTACAAATACGATCCGCTGCTCCTTGGAGAGAGCTGTCAGTTCGTCCAATGCTGCATCGTAGGTTGTAAATTCCGGAGATGATTCTGCATTGGGTCGTTCAAAACTCATGATCGCCTTGGACAAGGCTTCCAGATTTTCTTTTCCGGTCGTATTCAAGGCAGAGAAAAAAATGGTCGGTTTATCCTTGCAGAATTCATTGATCAGCGCAGTTTTTCCAACACGGCGTCTGCCGTAAATGACAACGCATTCAAACTTTCCATTCTCATATCGTTTGTTTAACTTCCGAAGTTCCTCATCGCGGCAGTAAAATCGGCTCATTTTGTTCCCTCCCCAAAGTGTATTTATCGAATTTCCATACTCGTAAGTTAGTTTCTTACGAGTATAATACTTCATTTCTTACACAAAGTCAAGAAATATATTTTTGACGGCTCATCGATAAACAGGAACGATACTTCCTATTTCCCTCAAAAATTGTGAACTCTGAGTTCCTGTTCATTTCGTTCCGCATCGGTTACAATACAGCCATAGCTTCTGCAAGCGTTCAAAGCGACCCTCAAGCTATCCTGTCCCTTGAAAACTGAACAAGCATTCTTCAGTCACGTTCCTGTGATGATGAGCCACGTCCGTAACAAATGCGATGATCTCCCACTGAGGGAATGAGC
>NZ_JBBMEO010000031.1:0-23833 GCF_040096515.1 Faecalibacterium tardum
CCCCCCCCCCCCCCCCCCCCCCCCCCCCCCCCCCCCCCCCCCCCCCCCCCCCAGCGGAGCGTCTTTGCACGCTGAAAACAAGCAGAAAGTCACCCCACGGAGCGCAATGCACTTTTCTGGTTCTCTTTTGGTGTCAAAAGAGAACATCCCACGCACTTTTGCAATAAGTTGCAAAAAAAGAAACCACCGCACAAAAGCTGTGCAATGGTTTCTCTTGTTACTGTATCAAACAGTCAGAGCAGGATCAGACGAGCTCCAGAACTGCCATCTCAGCTGCATCGCCGCGGCGAGCGCCGATCTTGATGATGCGGGTGTAGCCGCCGTTGCGGTCAGCGTACTTGGGGCTGATCTCGTCAAACAGCTTCTTTGCAACATCTTCCTTGGTGATGTAGGCGTAGACCTGACGCTTGGTGTGCAGGTCGCTGGCCTTGCCAAGGCTGATCATCTTCTCGGCCATGGAACGAACGTCCTTAGCGCGAGTGACAGTGGTCTCAATCTTGCCATTCTCTAACAGGTAGGTAACCATAGCGCGCATCATAGCGTTGCGGCTGTCGCTGGTTCTACCGAGCTTTCTGGTACCGGGCATCCCGTTTCACTCCTTAAATTATTTTAGTTATTCGTCATCCGTGTTCAGCTTGAAGCCAAGGGAGTCCAGCTTTGCCATGACTTCCTCCAGGCTCTTGCGACCGAGGTTACGGACCTTCATCATCTCGTCCTCGCTCTTGCTGACCAGATCTTCCACCGTGTTGATCCCTGCGCGCTTCAGGCAGTTGAAGGAACGCACGCTCAGATCCAGCTCTTCGATAGTCATCTCCAGAGCCTTCTCCTTGTCGTCGTTGGTCTTTTCTACCATGATCTCAGCGCCGGCGGCCTCGTCAGACAGGTTGACAAACAGGTTCAGGTGCTCGGTCAGCACACGAGCAGCCAGAGAAACGGCTTCCTGTGCGTTGATCGTGCCATCCGTCCAAACCTCAATAGTCAGCTTGTCGTAATCAATGGCCTGTCCAACACGGGTGCTCTCGACGTTATAATTCACCTTGAGCACAGGGGTGTAAATGCTGTCAACGGGAAGGGTGTTGATATCGTTCTTCTCGATGATAGCCTGTTTGTTGCGCTCTGCGGGCACATAGCCGCGACCCTTGTCGAAAGTCAGCTCCATAACGAGCTTGGCACCCTCGCCCAGAGTTGCAATGTGCCACTCAGGGTTCAGAATTTCGATGTCGTCGCCCTGCTTGATGTTGTCAGCAGTGACCTCACAGGGACCAACTGCCTCAACACGCACTGTCTTCGGACCATCGGTGTACAGCTTTGCAGCGATACCCTTCAGGTTCAGGACAATTTCGGTAACGTCTTCCTTGACGCCCTCAATGGTGGAGAACTCGTGGACCACACCGTCAATCTTGACGCTGGTCACGGCGACACCGGGCAGAGAGGAAAGAAGCACACGACGCAGGCTATTGCCCAGTGTGATGCCAAAGCCACGCTCCAGAGGTTCTGCCACGAATTTGCCGTAGCGACCGTCCGGGGACAGGCTTGCCGTTTCGATCTTGGGACGTTCAATCTCCATCATATCTATGCCCTCCTTGTCAAACCGGTGTTTCCACCGGCCCATTATTGAATTCTTTCAAAAAAGAATGCGAAAGCGTGCCATCCAAAAGGAAGGCAGCGCCTTCTTAATGGATTACTTGGAGTACAGCTCGACGATGAGGTGCTCTGCGACTTCGTAGTCGATATCGCTGCGCTCGGGCAGCTTAGCGACAACGCCCTTCAGAGAACCGGTCTCGCGGTTCAGCCATGCGGGCAGAGCCACGACGGGAGCCTCGGCACCGGTCAGCTTTGCAAACTTTGCAGAGCTGCGGCTGGACTCGCGCACTTCGATCACATCGCCGGCCTTCACCTGATAAGAGGGGATGTTGACCTTCTTGCCGTTGACGGTGAAGTGAGCGTGAGACACCAGCTGACGAGCATCGCGGCGGGTCTGAGCAAAGCCCAGACGGAACACGACGTTGTCCAGACGGCACTCCATGATCTGCAGCAGGTTCTCACCGGTCTTGCCGGGGCGGGACTCTGCCTTCAGGTAAGCGTTGTGGAACTGCTTCTCCAGAACGCCGTAGATGAACTTGACCTTCTGCTTCTCCTTCAGCTGAGATGCGTACTCAGACTGCTTCTTGCGGATGTTGCCGTTGGAGTTGCGGGTAGTATTCTTCTTTGCATAGCCCATGACCGCAGGAGAAATGCCCAGGGCCTTGCAACGCTTTGCGATAGGCTGCGTATTCTTTGCCATAATTCAATTTCCTCCTTCGATCAGACACGACGGCGCTTCGGGGGACGGCAGCCGTTGTGGGGGATGGGAGTCACGTCCTTGATCAGGGTGACTTCCAGACCGGTAGCCTGCAGCGCACGGATAGCGGACTCGCGGCCAGCGCCGGGGCCCTTGACGTAAACTTCAACAGTCTTCATGCCGTGCTCGATTGCAGTCTTAGCTGCAGTCTCGGCAGCGGACTGAGCTGCGAACGGGGTGCTCTTGCGGCTGCCACGGAAGTTCAGGGAGCCGGAGGAGCACCAAGACACTGCATTACCCTGCAGGTCGGTGATGGTAACGACAGTATTGTTGAAGGTAGACTGGATGTGAGCCTGACCAGCAGCAATGTTCTTGCGCTCTTTCCGCTTCATGCGGACATTTGCGCCCTTCTTGGCGTTATTTGCACTTGCCATTTCTCAAATCCTCCTTACTTCTTCTTGTTTGCGACAGTGCGCTTGGGACCCTTGCAGGTACGAGCATTGGTCTTGGTGCGCTGGCCGCGGCAGGGCAGATTCTTGCGATGGCGGGTGCCACGGAAGGACTGGATCTCGACCAGACGCTTGATGTCCAGAGCCACGTTGCGGCGCAGGTCGCCTTCAACGAGGATGTTTGCCTGATCGATGTAGTCACGGATCTTAGCCTCTTCGTCCAGAGTCAGATCCTTGACGCGGGTATCGGGGTTGATGCCAGTTGCTTCCAGGATCTTGTTAGCAGTGGTCTGGCCGATACCATAAACGTAGGTGAGACCCACCTGAACGCGCTTCTCGCGGGGCAGGTCAACGCCGGCAATACGTGCCATAGTAGTTTCCTCCAAAAATCATCCCATGTCAGTGTCGGGGTCTGCGCCGGGACTCTACGCACTTGACCCCCAGGCGCCCGAATTAGCCCTGGCGCTGCTTGTGCTTGGGGTTCTGGCAGATGACCATCACGCGGCCTTTGCGGCGGATGACCTTGCACTTTTCGCAGATGGGTTTCACGGAAGGCTTGACCTTCATGATGTTGAACCTCCTTTTGGTTGATGCCCTGACGCTTATTTGGAGCGCCAGGTGATGCGGCCCTTAGAAAGATCATAGGGCGACATTTCCACGGTTACCTTGTCCCCGGGCAGGATACGGATGAAATTGGTCCGCAGCTTGCCGGAGATGTGCGCTAAGAGGATGTGACCGCTGGGAGTGAGCTTCCCGGTGTTCTTATCCTCGCTCAACATTTCCACCTTAAAGATGGCGTTGGGCATGGCTTCACGCACAATGCCTTCGATCTCGATGACGTCTTCTTTAGACAAGCTATTTGCCTCCTCATTGGATCTGCTCAGTTTGTCATAATTGAGCACCGGTGCTCCCGCTCCAAAAAACAGAAAGCACTGCATTCCTCCGTGCCTGCGCCCGTTTTTGTGCAGTTTGCCGCTTCTCTTTCGGGGAGCTTTCACGCCGATTCCCAGACGGACAGGTGGCGATGAGCGCCACATACTTCATCTCCTGCGGCACAAAATCCGCAAAACGGGCAGACTGAGTCTGTCCGTCGAGGAAGTATCTGGCTTCCACAGCCATTTATAGATTATACACCTTTTGTTGTCAATTTGCAAGAGGTTTTTTCCGTATTTCCGATAAAAAATTATTCTGTATAAAAGCTCTTTTCCGTCCCGTCCTCCTTTCGCGTTTCTCCACCGTGAAGGTGAAACTTTTTCACGAAAACTTGTCACAATTGCACAAACTGCAGGGGTGAAAAGAGAAAGAAGCCGCCGCACATCGTCCGTGCAGCGGCTTCTTTTAAAAGTTGCTTACTTCAGGCTGAAGGTGGCCGGGTCAAAATCCGGGTCATCCCAGCTGCGGGTCATGATCTCGGTGCGGTCCTTCAGGATGGCGATGGAGTGCTCAAAGTGAGCAGCCAGCCCGCCGTCCTTGGTCTTGACAGTCCAGCCGTCGCTGAGCTGCTTGATCTTGTAGTCTCCCTGACAGATCATCGGCTCAATGGCGATGGTCATGCCGGGCACCAGACGGGGTCCACGACCCTGATGGCCGTAGTTGGGCACCTCGGGGTCCTCGTGCAGTTCCTTGCCGGTGCCGTGACCCACAAAGTCACGCACCACAGAGAAGCCCGCGTCCTCGCAGTAGCTCTGCACGGCGTAGCCGATATCGCCGATGCGGTTGCCCGCCACGGCCTGCCCGATGCCCTTGTACAGAGAAGCCTTGGTCACCTCCAGCAGGCGCTGGGCTTCCAGATCCACCTTGCCCACCGCGTAGGTGCAGGCGTTGTCGCCGTTGAAGCCGTCCACCTTGGCACCGGTGTCGATGCTCACGATGTCACCCGGGCGGATGACGATATCATGAGAGGGGATGCCGTGGATGACGGTATCGTTCAGGCTGATGCAGGCTGTGCCGGGAAAACCGTACAGACCCTTGAAGTTGGGGATGCCGCCGTGCTTCACGATGAAGTCGTAGATCAGCTTGTCCAGCTCCCAAGTGGTCATGCCTGCTTCGATGTGCTCTCCGCCGTACTTCAGGGCAGCTGCGCTCAGGGCGTTTGCCCGGCGCATACCGTCCAGCTCTTTTGCATTTTTGATCTGAATCACGCTTATGCCTCCAAAGCCTTCATGACTTCAGCCGTAGTCTCCTCGATGGAGGGGCAGAACTTGATCTCTGCCAGCTTGCCGCGGGTGCGGTAGAACTCCACCAGCGGCTCGGTCTGCTCATGGTAGGCTTTCAAACGATCCAGCACGGTTGCGGGCTGGTCGTCCTTGCGGATGACGGTCTTGCCGCCGCACAGGTCGCAGACGCCCTCCACCTTGCTCTTCTTGTTCAGGATGTGGTAGCTTGCGCCGCACTTCTCGCAGACGCGGCGGCCGCTCATGCGCTCCACGATCACGCTGTCCTCAACCTGCAGTTCCAGCACCTTGTCGATGCGGATGCCCATGGTCTCGATGGCCTCTGCCTGCGCAATGGTGCGAGGCACGCCGTCCAGAATGAAGCCGTTGGCGCAGTCAGCCTGTGCCAGACGCTCCTTCAGGATGCCGATGATGACTTCATCGGGCACCAGAGCACCAGCGTCCATAAAGCTCTTGGCCTTCAGACCCATCTCGGTGCCCTCCTTGACAGCAGCGCGCAGGATGTTGCCGGTGCTGATGGAAGGGATGTTCAGCTTTGCGCAGATGATTTCGGCCTGCGTGCCTTTGCCTGCGCCGGGTGCGCCCAACAGGATCAGATTCATAGGATCGCTTCCTTTCTTATATGTCACATGATAGAAACATACCGTACAAAAAGCAAAAAAGCACTGAAAAGTATGAGCGTACTCTCCTTTCCAGTGCTTTCTTACATCTTTATTGCTTCAGATCAGCCAAGGAAACCCTTGTGGTTGCGCATGGTCATAAAGCTATCGAGGCTGCGGGTGGTATCCAGTGCCACACCAACCACGATCAGCAGGCTGGTACCGCCCAGCTGAATGCTCATACCGGTCAGGTTGCCCAGAATGATCGGCAGCACAGCCACCGCAGCCAGGAAGATGGCACCGATGAGGGTGATCTTGTTCAGGGTGCGGGTGATGAAATCGCTGGTCGGCTTACCGGGACGGAAGCCGGGGATCGAGCCGTTGTTGCGGCGCAGATTGTTGGCGATCTCAACAGGGTTGTACTGGATGGCCACATAGAAGTAGTTGAATGCCAAAATCAGCAGCAGGTAGATCACAACGTACAGCCAGGAGGTGTAGTTGAAGGTATGGAAGAACGCATACCAGACCGGGTGAGCGGTCTGATCGATCTGCAAAAAGCTGCCGATGGTGCCCGGGATGGACACCAGTGCCGAAGCGAAGATGATGGGCATGACGCCGCTCATGTTCAGCTTCAGGGGCAGGTAGCTGTTCTGGCCGCCCATCTGCTTCCGACCCACCACACGCTTGGCGTACTGGATGGTGATGCGGCGCTCTGCGTTAGTCATGACCACCACAAAGACCACAGCGACCAGTGCCAGAATTACCAGAACGGGCAGCAGGATATAGAACTGAGGCTCGCCGGCCGCTGCGCGGGTCATCAGACCCGTCACAGAGGTGTACAGCGAGGACCAGTTGGAAACGATGGAGGCGAAGATCAGAAGGGAAACACCGTTGCCGATACCCTTGTCATCGATCTGCTCGCCCGCCCAGGTGATCAGCTGAGCACCTGCAACGAAGGTAGCGATGATGACCACAGCGGCGAACACGCCGACTGCGCCGGAAACATACTTCAGTGCACCCATATTGCGGATCACGAAGTAGTAGCCAATGCTCATGATCAGTGCGACCACGGCACCGGCATACCGGTTGATCTGCTGCAGCTTCTGCTGGCCGTCCGCTTCCTTTGCCAGATTTTCCAGCGCGGGAATGGCCACAGTCAGCAGCTGCACAATAATAGAGGCGTTGATATAGGGTGTCACACCTAACGCGAAGAGCGTGCATCTTGCCAGTGCGCCGCCGCTCATCATATTGAGGTACGAGAGCATATCGCCGTTTGCAAACATCTGCGTCAGTGCAGAGCCGGAAACGAACGGCACGGGGATGGCACAGCCAAGACGGTAAACCACGAGGATCGCCAGCGTGAACAGAAGACGATTTTTAAGCTCGGGGATCTTCCATGCGTTACGGAATGTCTGGAACACCTTACATCACCTCAGCCTTTCCGCCTGCCTTCTCGATTTTCTCTTTGGCAGAAGCGGAATAGGCTGCGGCCTTCACGGTCAGAGCCTTGGTCAGCTCGCCGTTGCCCAGAACCTTAACGCCGTCCAGAGTCTTCTTGACCAGACCCTTAGCCTTCAGAGCCTCGGTATCGACGACATCGCCGGCATTGAAAGCAGTCTCCAGATCAGCCACGTTGACGATGGCGTACTGGGTAGCAAAGATGTTGTTAAAGCCAACCTTGGGCAGGCGGCGTGCCAGAGGCATCTGGCCGCCCTCGAAACCAGCGTGCTTCACGCCGGAACGGGCCTTCTGGCCCTTGCTGCCGAAGCCGGCAGTCTTGCCATTGCCGGAGCCAATGCCGCGGCCCTTGCGGGTTGCAGCCTTATTGGCGCCCTTGCTGGCGTGCAATTCATGAAGCTTCATTGTGCGTATACCCCCTGCTATTAGGCTTCGGTGACGCTGAGCAGGAAGCCGATCTTTGCGATCTTGCCCTGCGTAGCGGCGTTGTCAGGCTGAACGGTAACGTCGCCCGGCTTCTTCAGGCCCAGAGCCTCAGCGGTAGCGATCTGCTTAGCGCCGCGGCCGATCAGGCTCTTCTTCAGCTCGATCTTGAGCATCTTATCTGCCATGGTTAGTTACCTCCTTAACCCAGAATTTCTTTCACGGTCTTGCCGCGCTTCTCAGCGACAGACTCGGCGCTGACCAGACCGCACAGACCTGCAAAGGTAGCAGCAACAACGTTGATGGGGTTGTTGGAACGCATAGACTTCGCACGAACGTCCTTGATGCCAGCAGCCTCAATGACGGCACGCACGGGGCCGCCGGCGATCATACCGGTACCGGGTGCAGCCGGCTTGAGCAGAACAGCGCCTGCGCCGTACTTGCCGACGATCTCGTGGGGGATGGTGGTGCCCTTCAGGGCAACCTTGTGCATGTTCTTCTTGGCAGCGGCCTCACCCTTGCGGATAGCCTCGGGAACTTCACCGGACTTTCCGATGCCGTAGCCGATGGTGCCCTTGCCGTCGCCAACGACAACCAGAGCAGCAAACTTCATGATGCGGCCGCCCTTGACAGTCTTGGAAACGCGGTTGATAGACACAACCTTGGTGATCATGCCGTCGTCTTCACGGTTTCTCATAGCCATAATGTGTTTCCTCCTCTCATTACAGCTTCAGGCCGCCCTCACGGGCGCCATCAGCCAGGGCCTTAACACGGCCATGATAAACGTAGCCACCACGGTCGAACACGACCTCGGTGATGCCCTTTTCCAGAGCCTTTGCTGCAACCTTCTTGCCGATCTCAGCAGCGGCCTCGACGTTGCCGCCGTTGCCGTTGAAGTCCTTGTCCATAGTGGACGCCGACACCAGAGTAACGCCCTGCTCATCATCGATGATCTGAGCGTAGATGTGCTTGGCGGAGCGGAAAACATCCAGGCGAGGACGTGCTGCGGTGCCGCTGATCTTGTTGCGAACGCGGCGATGACGACGAAGACGAGCTTCGTTCTTGTCGATCTGCTTAACCATTGTCTTTCACTCCTTACCTTATTTCTTGCCCTTACCGGCCTTGCCTTCTTTGTGCTTGACGACCTCGCCAGCGTAGCGGATGCCCTTGCCCTTGTACGGCTCAGGCGGCTTCTTGCCGCGGATCTCTGCAGCATACTGGCCGACCTTCTGCTTGTCGATACCGGTAACAGAGAAGTGGTTGGGATCCTGCCACACAATGGTGCAATCCTCGGTATCGGGGATATTCACCTGATGAGAGAAGCCCAGGTTCATGACCAGGTTGGAGCCCTGCTTCTGGCAGCGCATACCAACGCCAACGATCTCCAGCTTCTTCTCGTAGCCGTTCACAACACCGTTCACCATGTTGGCGATGTTGGTACGGGTCAGGCCGTGCAGGCTGCGGGCCTTGGGTTCGTCATTGGGGCGGGTAACCAAAACCTCATTGCCCTCGACCTTAACGGTCATCAGGGGATGATAGTTGGAATTCAGGCTGCCCTTGGGGCCCTTGACGGCGACAGTGTGTGCTGCCTCATCGACAGTGACAGTGACACCGGCAGGAATGACGATGGGTTTTCTTCCAATTCTCGACATTGTCTTTTACCCCTTTCTTACCACACGTAGGCCAGGACTTCGCCGCCGACGTGCTCAGCACGTGCGGCCTTGTCAGTCATGATGCCCTTGGAGGTGGAAATGATCGCGGTGCCCAGGCCCTTCATGACCTTGGGCATATCCTCGCAGTTGGTGTAGATGCGCAGGCCGGGCTTGGACACACGGCGCAGGCCGGCAATAACGGGCTCGCCGTTTGCCTGATACTTCAGGGTGACAACGATGGTGCCCTGAACAGTGTCGTTCTTGACCTGCATACCCTTGATGTAGCCCTCGTCAACCAGAATCTGGCAGATAGCCTTCTTCATGTTGGAAGCGGGGATCTCCACAGAAGGGTGTTTGGCAGTGCTAGCGTTGCGGATGCGAGTCAGCAGGTCCGCGATAGGATCAGTAATCTGCATTTGCCACTAACCTCCTTAGATTAGCTCTCATTTGTTTTATAATGATACCGCCCCGAAACAAGTTGTTTGCCCCGGGGCGGATATCCGACATTCTATCCAGCCCTCTGGTAAATTACCAGGAAGCCTTCTTCACGCCCGGGATCTCGCCCTTGTAGGCCAGCTCACGGAAGCACACACGGCACACACCGTACTTGCGCAGCACGGAGTGGGGACGGCCGCAGATGCGGCAGCGGGTGTATGCACGGGTAGAGAACTTAGCAGGACGAGACTGCTTCAGCTTCATAGACAGTTTAGCCATTTTACAAATCTCCTCCCTTAGTTGTTCTCTGCGAAGGGAGCGCCCAGAGCCTTCAGCAGCTCCTTGCCCTCCTCGTCAGTCTTTGCGGTGGTGACGAAGCAGACATCCATGCCGCGGACAGCATCGACCTTCTCGAATTCGATCTCGGGGAAGATGATCTGCTCCTTGATGCCGCAGGCAAAGTTGCCGCGGCCGTCAAAGCCGTTGCCGTTGATGCCGCGGAAGTCGCGCACACGGGGCAGAGCCACGTTGAAGAAGCGATCCACGAACTCGTACATACGCTCACCACGCAGGGTGACCTTGCAGCCGATAGGGGTGCCCTGGCGCAGCTTGAAGTTAGCAACGCTCTTCTTGGCACGGCAGACGACTGCCTTCTGGCCAGTGATCTGGCCCAGATCCTTCATAACAGCTTCCAGGATCTTCTCGTTTTCCTTGGCTTCGCCGCAGGCAACGTTGATGACGACCTTGTCCAGCTTGGGGATCTGCATAACGCTCTTGTAACCGAACTTGGAGTTCAGAGCAGGAGCAATTTCATTGACATACTGTTCTTTCAAACGAGCCATTGTTCCTTACTCCTTTCTTACAGCTCAGCGCCGCACTTCTTGCAGACGCGAACCATCTTGCCGTCCTTTTCGACGTGGCCCACACGCACGGCCTTGCCGCACTTGGGGCAGACGGGCATGACCTTGGAAGCGTAGATAGCGCCCTCGGCCTTAACGATGCCGCCCTGCTCGCCCTGACGGCGGGGCTTGACGTGCTTGGTAACCATGTTCTGGCCTTCAACGATGACCTTGCCTTCAGCGGGGCTGACCTGCAGGACCTTACCAGTGTGGCCCTTGTCCTTGCCGCTGATGATCATCACGTTGTCGCCGGTTTTAACATGAAGATTATTCATTTTTAAAACCTCCTTACAGCGATTCCGGAGCCAGGCTCAGGATCTTGGTGTAGCCGGCATCACGCAGCTCGCGAGCAACAGGTCCAAAGATACGAGTACCCTTGGGGTTCTTGTCGGCCATAACGATAACGGCGGCGTTCTCATCAAAACGGATGTAGGAACCGTCGTCGCGGCGCACGCCATGCTTGCTGCGCACGATGACAGCCTTGACGACGTCGCCCTTCTTAACGGAGCCGCCGGGGGCTGCCTTCTTGACAGAGCAGACCACGACGTCACCAATGTTTGCGTATCTCTTGCGGGTGCCGCCCAGCACACGGAAGCACATCAGCTCCTTGGCACCGGTGTTGTCGGCAACTTTGAGATAAGTTTGCATCTGAACCATATCAGATATCTCCTTTCAAACTGTTCAAAGCAGCGGGCAAAGATTACTTTGCCTTCTCAACGATACGGACCAGGCGCCAGCGCACATCCTTGCTCAGGGGGCGGCACTCCATGATCTCAACACGGTCACCGATACCGCACTCGTTCTGCTCGTCACGAGCCTTGAACTTCACGGTACGCTTCAGGATCTTCTTGTACAGGGGGTGCTGCACGCTATCCTTAACGGCAACCACGATGGTCTTATCCATCTTGTCGGACACGACAACGCCGACGCGGGTCTTTCTCAGATTACGTTCTTCCATCGTTTAACCTCCTTACTGCTTCTCAGCCAGAACGGTCATCACGCGGGCGATGTCCTTCTTGACTGCTTCGATGCGGCCGGGGTTCTCCAGCTGGTTGATGGCATGCTGGAAACGCAGGTTAAACAGCTCAGCCTTCAGATCTGCCAGCTTGCTGGTCAGCTCTGCGGTCTGCATTTCGCGGAGTTCATTAGCCTTCATTGGTGCCATCCTCCTTCACGGAGTCCTCACGGACAACAAATTTGCACTTGATGGGCAGCTTGTGCATAGCCAGACGCAGAGCCTCGCGAGCAGTTGCCTCATCGACATCTGCCAGCTCGAACATCACGCGGCCGGGCTTCACGACTGCAACCCAGTATTCGGGAGAGCCCTTACCGGAGCCCATGCGGGTCTCAGCGGGCTTTTCAGTCACGGGCTTATCGGGGAAGATCTTGATCCAAACCTTGCCGCCACGCTTGATGTAACGAGTCATGGCAACACGGGCAGCCTCGATCTGCTTGGAGGAGATCCATGCCGGCTCCAGAGCAACAAGGCCGTACTGACCCTGGCACACCACGTTGCCGCGGGTAGCCTTGCCGGTCATGCGGCCGCGCTGAACGCGGCGGTACTTAACACGCTTAGGCAGTAACATTACTTGTTGCCTCCTTCCTTCTTAGGAGCGGTCTTTGCGCTCTTGAGGACCTCGCCCTTGTAGATCCACACCTTAACGCCGATGCGGCCGTAGGTGGTAGCAGCCTCTGCAAAGCCGTAGTCGATGTCGGCGCGCAGGGTCTGCAGGGGGATGGTGCCCTCGTGGTAGCTCTCGGTGCGGGCGATATCAGCGCCGCCCAGACGGCCGGAGCACATTGCCTTGATGCCCTTTGCAGGAACGGTTGCGCGATCGCGGGGGCTCATGGCATTGCGCATGCACTGCTTCATAGCACGACGGAAGGTGACGCGGTTCTCCAGCTGACGAGCGATGTCCTCAGCAACCAGCTGTGCGTTGGTGGAGGGGCTCTTCACCTCGATGACATTGACGATAACGGTCTTGCCATACTCCTTGGTCAGCTTGTTCTGCAGGGCAATGCGCTCTTCGCCGCCCTTGCCGATGACCATACCGGGCTTAGCGCAGTAGATGTTAACATTAACGCGAGGAGCGGAAGTGGAAGGATCCACAGTGCGCTCGATCTCGATCTTGGGGACGCCAGCGTCCTTCAGCTGAGCCTTCAGCTCAGTGCGGATCTTGTGATCCTCGACGAGGTTATCGCTGAAATCCTTCTTGGAGGCAAACCAGCGGCTGTCCCAGTCTTTAATAACGCCGACACGAATGCCGTGCGGATTTACTTTCTGGCCCATTGTTTTCCCTCCTTACTCTTTCTCTTTCAGAACAACGGTCATGTGGCTGGTGCGCTTCAGGATGCGGTAGCCGCGGCCCTGTGCACGAGGCATCATGCGCTTCAGCGTCGGGCCGGGGCAAACGTAGCACTCGGCGACGTAGAGGTTGTTCTTGTCCATATTGAAGTTGTTTTCCGCATTAGCGGCTGCAGACTTCACCAGCTTCAGAAGGGGCTCACAAGCTGCCTTCGGGGTGTACTGCAGGATTGCCAGCGCTTCGTCCAGGGGCTTGTTACGGATCAGGTCCATAACGATAGACACCTTACGAGGACTAATGCGGGCATAACGAAGAATTGCCCGAGCTTCCATGTTGTGTTCCTCCCTCTATTACTTAGAATTACCAGTGTGGCCCTTGAAGGTACGGGTGGGAACGAACTCACCCAGCTTGTGGCCAACCATGTCCTCAGTCACATACACAGGCACATGCTTGCGGCCGTCGTGGACGGCAAAGGTGTGACCAACGAATTCGGGGAAGATCGTGGAGGCGCGGCTCCAGGTCTTGATGACCTGCTTCTTGCCGGAAGCGTTCATCGCTTCAACGTGCTTCATAAGAGCAGCCTGGACGAAAGGTCCTTTTTTAATGCTTCTACCCATTGTCTTAAACTCCTCTCTTACTTACCTGCACGCTTCACGATCAGCTTATCGGAGCGCTTATGATGCTTGCGAGTCTTGAGACCCAGAGCGGGCTTGCCCCAGGGAGTCATAGGACCGGAGTGACCAACAGGTGCGCGGCCCTCGCCACCACCGTGGGGATGGTCGCAGGGGTTCATAACGGTACCACGGCTGCCGGGACGCACGCCCATGTGGCGCTTGCGGCCTGCCTTGCCCAGGTTGACGTTCTCGTGGTCGATGTTGGAAACCTGACCGATGACTGCGGTGCAGTTCAGGGGCACGTTGCGCATCTCACCGGAGGGCAGACGAACCAGAGCGTAGCCATTCTCCTTAGCCATCAGCTGAGCCATGTTGCCAGCGGAACGAACCAGCTGAGCGCCGCGGCCGGGATACAGCTCGATGTTGTGGATGATGGTACCGACGGGGATGTTCTCGAAGGGCAGGCAGTTGCCGGGCTTGATATCGGCAGACTTGCTGCTGACGACCACGTCGCCCACCTTCAGGCCATCGGGAGCAATGATGTAGCTCTTGACGCCATCGGTGTACTCGACCAGAGCGATGAATGCGCTGCGGTTCGGATCGTACTCGAGAGTCTTGACGGTAGCGGGGATATCGGTCTTCTGACGCTTGAAGTCGATGACACGATACTTGGTGCGGTTGCCGCCGCCCTGATGGCGGACGGTGATACGACCGGTGTTGTTGCGGCCGCTGTGCTTCTTCATGGGCTCCAGCAGGCTGCGCTCAGGAGCGACCTTGCTCAGGACGCTGTAATCCGTGACGGTCATGCCGCGGCGGCCCGGAGTAGTGGGGCCATACTTTTTGATAGCCATTGTGCTATTCTCCTTTGTTTATCTTATGAATTATTATCGGGGTCATATCCCCATAGAGGAACCCTCGGCGGGTTCTATCAGACCATGCTGTTGAAGAACTCGATCTCCTTGGAGTCCTTGGTCAGGGTCACGATAGCCTTCTTGGATGCAGCGGTGTAACCAGCGTGCATACCCTGACGGCGGAAGCGGCCACGGACGGAGACGGTGTTCACCTTAGCGACCTTGACGCCGGGGAACAGAACTTCAACTGCCTGAGCGATCTCGACCTTGGTAGCATCGGTAGCGACCTTGAAGGTGTACTTCTTGTCAGCGATGCCAGCCATGGAGTTCTCGGTAATGACCGGCTTCAGGACGATATCATGTGCGGTTTTCATTAGCCAAGCACCTCCTCGAGCTTCTTAGCTGCGTCGACGCTGATGATCAGCTTGTCGGCGTTCAGCACATCGTAGGTGTTCACGCTGCCTGCGAAGGTGGTCTTGACACCGGCGATGTTGCCAGCGCTCTTGACGAACTTTGCATCGACAGTCTCGTTGACCAGCAGGTTCTTCTTGCCGGCGCCCACAGCGTTCAGCATAGCGACCACAGCCTTGGTCTTGTACTCGTCGCAAGCAAACTTGTCAACGACGACCATGTTGCCATTGGCAGCCTTGTCGGACAACACGCTCAGCAGAGCCAGACGCTTGACCTTGTTGTTGATGTGGTAGTTGTAGCTGCGGGGCTTGGGGCCCAGAGCAACGCCGCCGTGGGTCCACTGCGGAGCACGGATGGAGCCCTGACGAGCGTGGCCGGTGCCCTTCTGACGCCAAGGCTTCTTGCCGCCGCCGGAAACTTCCATGCGGATCTTGGTGTTCTGGGTGCCCTGACGCTGGTTGGCCAGGAAGTTCACCACAGCAATGTGGACAGCCTTCTCATTCGGGGTGATACCGAACACGGCGTCGGAAAGCTCGATCTCGCTAACGTGCTGACCGTTCATATCGACTACATTAAACTTTGCCATTGTAGCTTTCCTCCTTACGCCTTGACGCTGTTGGCTAGGGTGATGATGGTGCCCTTGGAACCGGGGACCGCACCCTTGACAGCGATCAGATTGTTCTCGGTGTCAACCTTGACAACGGTCAGGTTCTGCACGGTAACGCGCACGCAGCCCATGTGGCCGGGCAGGCGCTTGCCGGGGAACACGCGAGAGGGGTTGGAAATAGCGCCCATAGAACCTGCATGACGTGCCACCGGGCCAGTGCCGTGGCTCTCACGCAGACGGTGCTGGCCAAAGCGCTTGATAACGCCCTGGTAGCCCTTGCCCTTGGAAACGCCTGCAACGTCAACCTTGTCGCCTGCTGCAAAGACGTCAGCCTTCAGGATGTCGCCAACGTTCATTGCGGAAACGTCGTCCAGACGGAACTCACGCAGGGTCTTCTTGGGGGCAACGTTTGCCTTCTTGAAGTGACCTGCAGCTGCCTTGTTGACCTTCTTGGCGGAAACCTCGCCGAAGCCCAGCTGAACAGCCTGATAGCCATCGCTCTCGACAGTCTTCTTCTGCACGACGGTGCAGGGGCCTGCCTCGATGACGGTGACGGGGATAACCTTGCCGCTCTCATCGAACAGCTGGGTCATACCGACTTTCTTGCCGATAATGCCTTTAACCATTTTCTTTTCCTCCTGTAAAGGTTATTGGTTGGCAGCGCACGTCACTGCCAACATGACCCCTCGGGAAACGAGGGCATCGAATTTGATCGTGTGTGGTTTACAGCTTGATCTCGATGTCCACGCCAGCGGGGAGCTGGAGGCTCATCAGAGCCTCGACCGTCTTGTTGGACGGCTTCAGAATGTCGATCAGACGCTTATGAGTGCGGCTCTCGAACTGCTCGCGGCTATCCTTGTACTTGTGGGTAGCGCGCAGAACGGTAACGACCTCGCGATCGGTGGGCAGGGGGATGGGGCCGGACACGCGAGCGCCAGTGCGCTTTGCGGTCTCCACGATCTTCTCTGCTGCGGCATCGATCAGCTGAGCATCATAGCTCTGCAGACGGATTCTGATTTTCTCTTTGACTGCCATTGCTTACGCCTCCTGAAAAATTGTTTTTGCCCTAGGCGAGCCGATAAATTGCTCTACACAGTTCCGGGTGTTCCTCGATTTGGCACTATAAAAACCGGTGAACCGCATGGCAGTTCTCCCGGAAACATATTAGCAAATCAAATCCGAACATTGGTTCCACCCGTTTCGCAGAGGAGTAACTTCTCTGCCGAGGGAACGTATTCCATCGCTGTCAGTAATTTTTTCGCCCGGTTCTAAGATCGGACATACTCCGCGGAAATAACCCATCGCAGCTATCGCCGGATGACAACCTCCCGCATCAACGCATATCGCTGGCCTGCACGACTTGTATCGCACAAGCCTTTTGCAGCCGAGAGATATTCTATCACATCTTCGTCTATTTGGCAAGTGTTTTTTGCAGAAAATCACGATTTTTCTTTTTTATTTTCTCTGTTTTGTCAATGGCCGTATTTTCTGTGCAAGATGCACAATCTCAGCGCTTTTTGCCGGTGGAAAACTCCCCCGCGTCCCTTTGCAGCATCAGTATGGACAGGAAGAGCGGGGGTTATACCTATTATATAGGGAAACTCCTTCAGTCAAAGCCTGTCGGCGTACGCCCTCTCCGTCTGCTCACTATGTTCGCATCCACCTCTCCCAAAGGGAGAGGCAAGAGCACCACCGGAAGCTTCCTCTTTGCACCTAATACTTTAGCGATGCGCTTTACGGCTTGGCTCTCCCTGAGAGGAAAGACTTCCCCCGCTCCGGGGGAAGATGTCACCGCAGGTGACAAAAAGGGGAATCTGGCGCGGGAGCGCCTGAGAAGGCGTGGGTGACCCCGCCGCACTCTCACCCGTTTTTCATCTGCTCTGCGTGCAGTTTTCCGTGCTCTACATAGTGCGCGGCGTTGTGTAGGTTGGCTTCCACCTGCGCGGGGCTCACCTGCTTGATGACCCGGGCGGGCACGCCCACCGCCACCGAGTTGTCCGGGATGACCATGCCCTCCGGCACCAGCGCCCCTGCTCCGATGATGCAGTTTTTGCCCACAACACAGTGGTTCAGCAATGTGGCGTGCATCCCGATCAGACTGCCGTCCCCTACGGTGCAGCCGTGCACCAGTGCGCAGTGCCCTACCGTGACGTTTTCGCCAAGGGTCACGCAGCCGCCGATGTCGCAGTGCAGCACCGCGTTGTCCTGTACATTGCTGTTTTTGCCGATGGTCAGGGTGCCGTCATCCCCGCGCAGCACCGCACCGTACCAGACGGTGGAGCCGGGCTTTAAGATCACATCTCCCTGCACGGTAGCGCTGGGGGCTACAAAAGCTGCACCCTCATCGCGGGGCGTTTTTCCACAAAAGGATAAGAACATTGTTAAAAACCACCTTTCTCTTTTGGTTCTTTTATGGTATTCTTATAAGTAAGGAACAAAAATGTGCGCGCCGGTTTTGCCGGAGCGGGATTCAAGGGGGTACCTTCATGCTTCACAACACGTTCTGCCGCCGGTTGGCGGCACTGGTGCTTACGCTGGCGGTCGCCGTCAGTGCAGTGCTGCCGGTATTTGCAGTATACCCCATGCCCGTCCAGACTGCAACAGAGACTGAGGCAGTGTATCTGTTCAACGCGGACACCGGCAAAACCATCCTGAGCCAGAACGCCGACCAGCAGAAATATGTGGCAAGCCTGACCAAGCTGATGACTGCCCTGCTGCTGGTGGAAAGCGGCAAGGACCTGAACGGTGAAGTGACCGTGCCCACCGATTTAACGCAGGAGTTCAAGGATATCCAGAACGCCAACGGCACCACCATGGGGCTGCGCATCGGCGAGACCGTGCGCCGCATCGACCTGCTGAACGCTATGCTCATCGTCAGCGCCAACGACGCCGCCAGCGTCATTGCGTGGGACGTGGGGGGCAGCGTGGTGGGTTTTGTGCAGCAGATGAACGCCCGGGCGGCGGAGCTGGGCTGCACCGGCACGAACTTTACCTGTGCCCACGGCCTGTTTGACTACGGCAACGTGTCCACCGCGCAGGATCTGGCAAAGATCGCCGCCGCCTGCGCGGAGAACCAGACCTTTGCACAGGTGGCGGGCACTGCCAGTTATGTGCTGCCTGCCACCAATCTGCGCAAGGCAGAGCGTACCATCAGCAGCTCCAACAGCCTGATGAACAGCGAAAGCGCCAACTACCGGGAGTATGTCCGGTGGGTCAAGGGCGGCTTTACCACGCTGGCAGGCCGCTGCACCGTGGCCTTTGCCCAGCAGGACGGCCACAACTATGGGCTGGTGATCCTTGGCTGCGACACGCCGGAGCACCTGTTTACCGCGTGTGACGACCTTTTTGACTGGGCCTTTGCCAGCTTTGCCGACCGGCCGCTGGTGGATACCAAGACCGTGCTGACCACCGTAGACCTGAACAAGTGCCGCACCGAGCCGGCTGTGGAGCTGTACGCCGCCGCACCGGTCAGCGGCTACGGCCACAGCGACGATAAGGTAAGCTATTCCTTCGACCTGCCCGAGCGCGTCTCTGCTACCGTTAAGGAAGGCCAGAAGCTGGGCACCGCCACCGTCTATCTGGACGGCTACGAGGTGGGACAGGTAGACCTTGTGACTCACCGGGAGTATGTGTCGGATTTCCGCACCGATCTCAAGGCCACCCTGCTGCTGCTCTGCGCCCTGATTTTGATTCTGTGCGCACTGGGCTTTGTCACCCTGCGCTGCGGCGGCGGGCTGACCCTCAACCAGCGCCGCCGCCAGATGAAACGGAGAAGATAAGGAAGAAAGTAAAGCGCCTGTCCGGCTTCGCCGGACAGGCGCTTTTATCCTTTATACTGCCCCGTAGATGCCGTGCACCGACACTTCCCCGGTGAAAACGTGCTGCTCGCCGGCATCGGTGCGCACCACTAAACGCCCCTCGGCGTCCACATCCACGGCTTCGCCTGCGCCCTGACTGCCGTCCGGCAGGTCAAAGGTGACCCGGCGGCCCAGATTAATACAGGCGGCCTTGTACTCCTCCCGGAAGGGCGCAAAGCCGTCCCGGGCAAAGGTGTACAGGCTGCGGTCAAAGCCAAAATCGGTCAGCCCCTCCGCCAGCCATGCGGGATCGGTGGCAAGATCCACCGCAGCGCCCTGCAAGGCCAGCGAGGTGCCGTGGGGCAGGTCGGCGGCGTCAAAATAGCTCTGGGGCTGGGCAAGGTTGATGCCGATGCCGCACAAAATGCCGCGTCCCTGCTGCTGGTAGCCGTAGCTTACGCTTTCGCACAGGATGCCCACGATCTTTTTGCCGTTCAGCAATAGGTCGTTGGGCCACTTGATCTGGCAGTCCACGCCGTAACGCAGCTGCAACTGGCGGCGCACCGCAAGGCTTGCCAGCAGCGGCAGGGTGGCGGGCTGTGCCAGCGGCTCCTTGATGGCCACCGTGTAGTACAGCGCCTTGCCCTCGGCGTTTACCCAGCTGCGGCCAAGCCGCCCGCGCCCGGCGGTCTGGTTTTGGGTATATACCGCCGCAACGGGGCCAAACTCCTCAAAATGTTCCTTTACATAGGCGTTGGTGCTGCCGCATTCCGGCAGATAGCGCACCTCGTTGATGCTCATTGCTTGGGTACCTCTTTGTGCTCATAGGCGGTCACTGCGCCGTTTTCCAGCGTCAGCAGACCGTAGGTGTCCGGGCCGGTGTAGCAGCGCCCGCAGGAGCCGGGGTTGAACAAAAATACATTGCCCCGCTGCTCTGCGTGGGGGATGTGGGAGTGGCCGAACAGCGCCACCTCAGCCCCGCGGGCTGTGGCAGCGTCTGCTAGTGTGTCCAGATCGTATTTTACACCGTACATGTGACCGTGCGTATAGAAAACCACCGTCTGATCAAAGGCCGCAAGGCCATCCAGAGGCTCCAGCGCACCGTAATCGCAGTTGCCGGCCACGGAGTACACCCGCAGATGAGGGAAAAAGGCCAGCGCCTGTTCCAGATCCCGCAGGCCGTCCCCTAAAAAGATCACGGCATCCACGTTGTTCTGCTCTTTGTTCAAAATGCGCTTAATGGCGTCACGCGCGCCGTGGCTGTCGCTCAGGACCAGTAGTTTTGTCACGGAAAGATATCCTCCTCTATACTCATTCGGTAGTCTGCTGCAACAACAGCAGCTGCTTGTAAACTTCGCTCTTGGAATAGGCTGTGCCCTGTGCAGCAGTCTTGGCGGCGGCAGAAGCGCTGAAACCCTCAATGGTCAGCGCAAAAGCGCGCTGTGCCGCCTGTTCCAGGGTCAGCTCCTCTTCCTCGGCGGCACCGGCGGGCGCACCCGCCATCACCAGCACATACTCGCCCCGGGGCTCGGCGGCGCGGTAGTGCTCCACGGCTTCGCCCAAGGTAGTTTTCCAGATCTCTTCGTGGAGCTTGGTCAGCTCCCGGCACAGGGTAATGCTGCGGTCTGCGCCAAAGGCGGCGGTCAGATCGTCCAGTGTGGTGCGCAGCTTGTGGGGCGCTTCATAAAAGATGACGGTGCGCTTTTCCTGCAAAAGCTCGGCCAGACGCTCTTTTTTCTGCTTGCGGTTCACCGGCAGAAAGCCCTCGAACACCCAGCGGGAGGTGTCCTGCCCGGAGACTGCCAGTGCGGTAACGCAGGCAGAAGCGGCCGGGATGGGCACTACTTTGATGCCCCGCGCCAATGCGTCCCGCACAATGACCTCGCCCGGGTCGGACACGCAGGGCATGCCGGCGTCGCTGCACAAAGCGCAGCTCTCCCCTGCTTCGATGCGCTGCAAAATGGCTTCGCCCTTCTGCAAGGCGTGCTCGTAGTAGCTGACCATGGGCTTTTTCAGCCCCAGATAATTCAGCAGCTTCATGGTCACGCGGGTGTCCTCGGCGGCAATAAAGTCTGCCGCGCCAAAGGTGGCAGCCACCCGGGGCGGCATATCCTCCAGATTGCCGATGGGGGTCGCCACGATGTAGAGAGTTCCTGCCATAATTACCTCCTGAATTTATCGTCCGTACAGCGCCGCTCCGGCGCGGATGAGCACGTCCGGCTCTACCCGCAGGCCGGTCCTGCGGTTCTTCTGGGCTTCCACAAGGAACAGCCACGGAGCGTTTTCCGGGGCGTTCTTTACAAAGGCCAGCCGCTTGGGCTCCAGCCGGTGGGCGCGCAGCACAGCAAGCACTTCGGCCAGCCGCTCGGGGCGGTGACACAGCGCCAGACGCCCGCCGTCCTTCAAAAGCCGGAAGCCGCAGGCACAGACATCCTCCAAAGCGCAGGTGTTTTCGTGCCGGGCAAGGGCGTGGGCGGCGTTCTGACTCTGCGGCCCCTCGGTAAAATAAGGGGGATTGCACGCGCACACGTCAAATTGCCCCTCGTCCTGCCGCCATGTGCGCAGGTCGGCACAGGCGGGGGTGATGTGGGTGAGCTGCTGCTCTTCCACCGCTGCCGCCAGCAGGGCGCTGCCCTCGGGCTGCAGTTCCAGCGCGGTGCAGGGGCCGCGGTGCCCCCGGTCGTGCCATTCCAGTGCCACGATGCCGCAGCCGGAGCACAAGTCTGCGGCTTTCTGGCTGCGTTTCGGCTCACAGAAGCGTGCCAGCAGCAGCGCGTCCGAGCCGAACCGGTGCTCCGGGGTGCAGTAGACCATAGTTCTATTATACAAAACTTCCGTAGAATGTTCCATAGACAGTGTGCCGTTTCCCTTCCAAAAAATGCAGGGTATTTTCCTGCGGAATTTGTGCATGAAACAAAAAGCGGGGCGGCTGCACAGCATTTTGTGCAGTGCCTCTTTTGCGGTGGACGATCAGGAATGGCCGCCGCGTGTGCTTTGGCCATGTGCAGCGGGAAAATGTTTTTTGATTCAGCAGTTCGGCGCGTCTGCGGACGCACCGAACTGCGTTTTTTATGAATTTACTTTATGATACCACAAAAAAGGACTGCTGCACAGATGTGCAACAGTCCTTTTTGATGCGTTTTCAGCAAAAACTACTGATTATTCAGCAGCGATTGCACCAGTGGGGCAAGCACCCTCGCAAGCACCGCAATCGATGCAGGAATCAGCGTTCACAACTGCAGCGCCGTTCTCGATGGTGATAGCGCCAACCGGGCAAGCGCCCTCGCAAGCGCCGCAGCCAACACATGCGTCAGAAACCTTGTGTGCCATAATAAACTCTCCTTTTTTATCCCGTGCCGATGTAATTATGAAGAAACGTACCTTGGCACGGCCACGCACGCCCCCCGGAATTTGTATCCTTGTCTGCATTCTAACAAAGCAGGCCGGAAAAGGCAAGACTAACCGTGTTGCCACAACCACAAAATAAAATATTTTGTGGGGTTGCACAAAAGCACGGCCTAACTTATAGCCAAAATTGCCGGAGATTTTTAGCGAAAATCACGAAGCCTAGTTAGTTTTATAATACTAACCACCCGGATGCTCATTCCTTTTCGCTTGCGCGGCGGCGGGGGCAGGCGGGGCGCTTTTCGTCGTCGGAGCTTGCCACCACCGGGGCGGGGTTGCGCACGCCGGAGTAATCATCGTCCGGGTCGGGACGGCGGGGCGGGCGCTTGCCGCCGCTCACATACTCGCACACGCCCACCTTGTAGTACCGGGGGGCAAGGCTTTCGGTGCCGCAGCGCACCCGCAGGTAGCCGGATACCGGGTTCACCTCCAGCACAGTGCCCAGACCGTCCGGGGTGCGCACCGTGCTGCCCACCATGGGCATGATGCTGTTCAGGTACTCGTAGGCGCTCTCCTCGTAGGCAAGGCAGCACATCAGACGGCCGCAGGCACCGCTGATCTTGGTGGGGTTCAGCGAAAGCCCCTGCTCCTTTGCCATCTTGATGGAAACGGGCTGGAAATCCTTCAAAAAGCGGCTGCAGCAGAAGGGCTGGCCGCAGATGCCCAGACCGCCGATCATCTTGCTCTCGTCGCGCACGCCGATCTGGCGCAGCTCGATGCGGGTGTGGAAGATGCCGGCCAGATCCTTGACCAGCTCCCGGAAGTCTACCCGTCCGTCGGCGGTGAAGTAGAACATGATCTTGGAGCGGTCCAGCGTGTACTCGGCCTCCACCAGCTTCATCTCCAGCCCGTGGCGGGCGATGCACTCCTGACAGGTGCGGTAGGCGCGCTTTTCGTCCTCGCGGTTCTGGCGCATCCGGCGGATATCCACGCTGTCCGCCATGCGGGTGATGGGCTTCAGCGCCTTGGGCACGGCGGCATCCGCCAGCTCCCGCACACCCTGCACCACCTCGCCGCACTCCACGCCGCGGGCAGTCTCCACAATAACGTATTCCCCGGTGTGGATGACAGCATCGCCGGGATCGAAATAATAGCTCTTGCCGTTTTCCTTGAAACGGACCGAAATGACTTTTTTCATAGTGTTCCTCGTTTTTGTATCGGATAAGCCCCTTGCAAGGGGCAGCTTTTTCAGTCTGCTGTTAGTATACCATAATCAAAAGCACATTTCTATGCAAAAAGAAAAGTCTTTATACACCTATGACGGGACGATTTAGAATGTGCTCCGCTGCGCTCTGCACATATTTAGCGGAAAGAATATTTTAAATTTCGCGTTTGTCGCGCTCTGCGGAGCGCTCCAAACGCATTTTCACCGGAGGGGTCGTAGAGGGAAACGGCATTTGCAGCGCCGCTTTCTGCGAAAGCGCGGCGCTGGGGGCGGGCGCTCGCTCCCCCTTGGGGGAGCTGTCGCGCAG
>NZ_JBBMEO010000032.1:0-22615 GCF_040096515.1 Faecalibacterium tardum
GCCAGCTCCCTCTGGGAGGGAGCCTTTGGCGCACCCACAAACCTCGCACTTTAGCCAGAAACTGTACCGCTATGCCAAAGGCCCCATCCTAGAGGGGGCTGTCGAGCGTAGCGAGACTGGGGGAGTTTCTCCCGGAGCGCCTGAGAGGGCTTTTTACCCGCAAAAGCGGCGAGAAAACCCATATTTCAACGCACCTATGTAAATAAATTAAGAATCTCAAAAAACTGCAAAATTTTTTGAAAATATGTGTTGACAAAAGGGGCATCTATGGATATAATAATAAAGCACCGTTCGAGTGCAAGTTAAATATGTGGCGGTATAGCTCAGTTGGCTAGAGCATTCGGTTCATACCCGAAGTGTCACCGGTTCAAATCCAGTTACCGCTACCACGTTACAGAGTTTCGCTAAGATAAGGGGGACGGTCGTCCGCAGTAGTGGACGATGAAAGTCGGAGGTTTTAGCGAAGCTCTGTATTTGTAAGGCCCGTTGGTCAAGCGGTTAAGACACGGCCCTTTCACGGCTGTAACATGGGTTCGATTCCCGTACGGGTCATAAAAACGCCTTTGCGCATAGCGCAAAGGCGTTTTTGCTTTGTATAAAGAAGAACACCGGGCAGATGCCATCTGCCCGGTGTTCCTTTTGTGGTTTTACCTGTTCTGCTCCTGCACATACCGCAGGATATCTTCCGGCACCTCTGCCAGCGCATCCGCACCGGCGGCGGTCAGCTCGGCACGGCCGCGGAAGCCCCACAGCGCACCCATGGCGGGCAGGTGGGCGTTGTGTCCGGTGAGGATGTCTACGTCGCTGTCGCCCACAAAAAGGGTAGCGGCGGGGTCTGCGCCCAGCTCGGTCATCAGGGCATACAGTCCGGTGGGGTCGGGCTTGGTGGGTACGCCCGGGCGGTTGCCCCGCACGGCGTCAAAGCGGCCGGTGCCAAAGTAGTGGGCAATGATGCCGCCGCACAGGGCATCAGCCTTGTTGGAGAACACCGCGCACTGGATGCCCTCGGCCTTCAGTGCGTCCAGCAGCGCCGGAATGCCGGGGTAGGGTGCGGTCTTGTCCTCCTTGTGGGCATCGTACCGGGCGGTGAACTGCGCCAGCGTCGCCGCCAGCTGCGCCGGGGTGCGGGCGTCGGCGGGGGAGAATCGCTCCACCAGCTTGGGGATGCCGTTGCCCACCATCATCTTGAACTGCGCCACCGTAAAGGTGGGCCAGCCATTTTGGGCACACACCCAGTTGCCGGCATCGGCAAGGTCGTCGATGGTGTTCAGCAGGGTGCCGTCCAGATCAAATAATACAGTCTTTATCATAAAATAGTCTCCGTTGGTCTGTGATACAAAAATGCCCCGCCGACCGTAGGTTCAGCGGGGCATCGCAAGTATACTTCTATATCTCCAGAAAATCAAGAGCCGCAAGCGGCACGCTGCGCACCGTGACCTTTTCTTTGCCCGGGAATACAAGGGTCAGGTTGGCGCGCTGCACCGTCACCGCCCAAGGGGATTGCAGCGCGGTAAAGCCGGTGTCCGGGTGGAACACGCACAGCTGGTGCAGATGGAACCGGTGCTGCCGGCAGAGCAGCAGCTGTCCCTGCTGCTGCCATACGCCCTCCCGGTGCCAGCCCACGGCGGCAGCACCCAGCAGGGCGGCAAACACCCCGGTGGGGATGAGCAGCGGCAGGGTGAGCGCGGGCAGGGTGGTGCGGGATACCGCCGTCAGCAGCAGGCAGAGCGCCAGCGGGATGCCTGCCGGTAAAAAGAACACTACGCTGCGGTCAGTGGTGTCGGCACGGGTGTCCGGGGGCAGCTGCGCCATCTCCGGCAGCAGCTCCCGCAGCAGCGGGGTGCCCTCCCGCCAGACGAACAAGGGCAGCTCCGGGCGGCACGCCCCTGCCGAGACAAATACCGGGCAGTAATGCAGCGCCCAAGTGGCGGGGGAGCGGCGCAGGTCGGCATAGTTCAGCTGGCTGAGCCGCAGCCGCATCTCGTACCGGCGTACAAGCCCGCCCCGGCTGCCCAGCTGGGTATCGGTGCGCCAGACGGTATAATGCACCGCCTGCAAGGCGCTGCGCACCAGACTGATGCAGAACAGGGTGCCCGCCAGCACCAGCAGCCACGCCGCGCCCAGCGGCAGCCAGCGGGCGGCAAGTGCCGCCAGCTGTCCCAGCTGCGCAAGGGCAGCGGTCTGGGCATCCGGGGCGTAGCTCTGGGTCTGGTGGATGGCCAGCCACCATAAAATCAGGGTGGACAGGCCGTTGGCACCCAGCACCGTAAAGGCCAGCTTTTCGCTGCCCTTGGGCGCGTGCCACAGCGGGTCTGTCACCGGCAGCAGCACATCGGCAAGCTCCTCAGCCTGCTGCCGGGTAAGATACAAAGTGATGGTCTTGGTCTGCCCCACAGGGTACAGCACCACCCGGCAGGCACCGGTCAGCCGGTAGAGCAGGGGCTGCTCCAGCACCAGCGCCGCCAGACCTTCGGTGCGCAGGGCGCGGTCCAGCCGCACGCCAAGCCGCCAGCTGACGTGCACCGTGCCCTCGGCATCCACCTGCCAGCGGCTTGCATAGTACACCGCCCAGCACACGGCGCTGATAAACACCAGCAGCACAAGCTCCTGCCGCAGCGCCGCACGCAGGGCGTCCCAGTTGCGGTCAAAAAGCACCTGTACCAGCGGCAGAAGGTACACCAGCAGGGTCTTGCGCAGCAGATGCAGTGCTGCCAGCGGGTGGAAGTGCTTTTCCCGGTTCATACACTGCCCTCCATCAGTACCGCCGCCAGCGCAGTGGCCTGTGCGGCGGGGATGCCGGGCAGCACCAATTGCAGCCCCGGGCTGCGCACAAGGAGCACGGTGCACCCTGCCGCCCACAGCAGCGGGGTGCGCAGCAGCTGCACCCCGGTGACCGCCCGGCGCGGGATGCGGTGCAGCACAGGGACAGCCACCCCGGCCTGCACCGTGACGCTGTCTGCCGTCAGGGCGGCGACAAAGCTGCAGCAGCGCGCCCGGACAAGCGCCACCAGCGCCGCCCATACAGCGCAAAAGACTGCGCCCGCCCACACGCTCTGCCAGAAGGCAAAGGGCGCACAGACCAGCCCGGGCACAGCTGCCCAGACGCAGAGCACCCGGCGGGCGCGGGGCGGCAGCACCAGCGCGGTGCGCAGCAGCTCCTGCTCGCTCATTTGTGGGAGGAAAGACCCCACGCATCCATCAGCAGATGCAGGGTGTCGTCCTGTGTCAGGCACAGCAGCCGGTCCCACGGCAGCAGCACCGTGCTGCCGTGAGGGATGATGAACTCGGTATCCCGGGTGATGCTGACCAGAATGGCATCGCCGGGGATGGGGATCTCCTTGATCTCCTTGCCCGCAAACTGAAAGTCCTCCGGCAGCAAAATTTCATTCAGGCTGGCAGTGCCGCCGCCCAGCGAAAGCAGCTGCCGGATGGTGTCGGTCTCGATCTCCCGCTCCAGGATATGGCTCAGGTTGTCGGTGCCGCACACCACGGTATCCACGCCCAGCGTGTGCAGGATGTCCCGGTTTTTGGGGTTGGAGGCGCGCGCCACGGTGCGGTTCACACCAAACTCCCGCTTAGCGATCTGGCACGCCACCAGATTGGTCTCGTCGGTGTTGGTCACCGCCACAAAGGCGTCGCAGCTGGCAACATCGGCGGTGCGCAGGGTGTCAAAACTCAAGGAGTCGCCGCAGATGACCGGGATATCCAGCGTATCGGCAAGGGTACGGCACAGCGCCTCCTGCGGCTCGATGATGGTCACCTTATGGTGGTGGGACAGCAGGCTTTGGGCAAGATACATGCCCACCCGGCCGCCGCCGGCAATACAAACTTTCATATCATTACCTCATTCTACGGTCTGTAAAGCAAAAACAGGCTGTTTTACTTGGAAAGAGCCCGGAACACCGCCTGCTCGGTCAGCACGGTGGGGCAGATGGTCTCCAGCTCGTAGGCTTTGTGGTACAAGATCTGCAGATGCGGGTCGGACACCCGGCAGATGACTTTATCCCGGCGGAAGATGTTCTTTGCCAGCTGCGCCGCCATCAGGTTCACCGAGTCCTCCTCGGTCACCGCCGCCACGGCGTCGCAGTTCTCCACGCCGCCCCGGCGCAGGGTGTCCGGGTCGGTAGGGTCGCCCACAAGGGCAGTGCCGTGAAAGGTATAATCGTCAAAGGCATCCAGACGCTTGAGCTGCTCGGGGTCCTTTTCCACCACCGAGATATCATGGCCGATGCGTTCCAGATCGCGGATCAGCGCCGCACCCACCTGATCGCAGCCGATCACCAGTATGTTCATGAAGGTTCACCTCGTTGTTCTCAGAGCTTTCTGCGCCGGGCGCAGAAAGCGGACAGACTTCTTATTTTTATAGTATAGCACATTTCCCGGGGCAGATAAATACAGCGCCCGGGGGAAAATTTCTATAATCTGTATGCACAGGGGCTCATAGTATGGTATACTGGAACTGCTTTTGAAAAAACTACGCACCCAACGGGTGCTGCAGGAGGGATTTATTACGTTTTTCGAGATCATCAAAGCGATCCTGATGGGTATTGTGGAGGGCATTACCGAGTGGCTGCCCATCTCCTCCACCGGGCACATGATCCTTGTGGAGCAGGTCGTCAAGTTCAATGCCAGTGAAGAATTTATGTCCATGTTCCGAGTGGTCATCCAGCTGGGTGCCATTCTGGCCGTGGTGGTGCTGTTCTGGAATAAGCTGTGGCCCTTCGGGCTGCGGCAGGGCAAGGTCATCTCCAAGCCCAGCGTGTGGAATCTGTGGTTCAAGGTGGTAGCCGCCACCCTGCCGGTGCTGGTCATCAGCCCGCTGGACGACTGGATGGAGGAGCACTTCTATAACTACATCACCGTAGCCGCCATGCTGATCCTGTACGGCGTGCTCTTCCTTGTGGTGGAAAACCGCCGCACCACGCCCCGGGTCACAAAGCTGGAACAGATCAGCTACCGGGACGCTTTGCTCATCGGCGTGTGGCAGTGCCTTGCCATCATCCCCGGTACCTCCCGTTCCGGCGCTACCATCGTGGGCGGTCTGCTGCTGGGTCTCTCCCGCGCCTGCGTGGCGGAGTTCACCTTCTATCTGGCCATCCCGGTCATGGCGGGTGCATCCCTGCTCAAGGTGGTCAAGTTCGCGGTTTCCGGCGTATCCATTACCGGCACCGAGATTGCTGTGCTGCTGGTGGGCTGTGTTGTGGCCTTTGCCGTCAGCCTTGCGGCCATCCGCTTCCTGATGGACTACGTCAAGCGCCACGACTTCAAGTTCTTCGGCATCTACCGCATCGTGCTGGGCGCCATTGTGCTGGCTGTGGCAGCCATCACCGCGCTGGCATAAGAGAAAAGCTTAATAATGAAAACAGGGGCTGTTGCTTGCGCAACAGCCCCTGTTTTGATAGGAAAGCTTACTCTTCCTCTTTTTTTACCTTTACGCGCCACTTATGGGACATATACTCCGAGCGCAGTTTGTTGGTGACAAAGGTCTGGCTGCTGTACAGGCCGTGGTGGCCGGAGAGCATAAAGCAGATACCGCAGCCCAGCGCGATGAGCTCCAGCCCGGCGCCGCTGAACAGCTCAAAGCCCAGCAGGATGGAGGGGATCAGGACGTTGGTGGCACCGCAGAAGATGGACACCAGCCCCACCGCCGCCGCAAATTCGGCGGGCAGACCCAGCAGCGGGCCGACCACGCAGCCGAAGGTAGCGCCCACAAAGAAGCTGGGCACCACCTCGCCGCCCTTGAACCCGCAGGCAAGGGTCAGCGCGGTGAGGAAGATCTTGCACAGAAAATCCCACGGCAGCGCCTGTCCCTGCTCCACGGCGGCGATGATGACGCTCATGCCCGCGCCGTTATACCGCCCTACGCCGAACAGATAGGAAAAGCCGATGACCAGCACGCCGCCCGCAAAGACCCGCACCCACGGGTTCGGGAGAAGCTTTGGCACGATATGCTCCATGAAGTGGAGCGTATAGCAGAACAGGCGAGAAACGGCAGCGCAGGCCACACCCAGCAGGATAACCAGCAGGGCGGTGCGGACATTCAGCTCCGGTGCAGTGAGGGCAAAGTGGGTGGGCACGATGCCAAAGACCAGCGAGCAGCCGTAGGCGATGAGGGCAGAGGTAAAGGCGGGGACAAAGGCAGAAGTAAAGGTCAGGCCCACATCCTCCACCATCATGGCAAAGCAGGCCGCCGCCAGCGGGGTGCCGAACAGGGCAGAGAAGAACGCAGCCATGCCGCTGATGGTGGCGGTACGGCGGTCGTGGTCCTTGAGTCGCAGCAGGGTGCCAAGGTTCCAGCCGATGCTGCCGCCCATCTGCAGCGCAGCGCCCTCGCGGCCGGCAGAGCCGCCGCACAGGTGGGTGAGCACCGTACCCAGAAAGATAGCGGGCACCAGCAGAATGCTGACCGGCTCGCCGCTCTGCACGGCGCGGATAACGTTGTTGGTGCCCACACCCTCGCACTTGGTCACCTTATAAAGGGCAGTGATGAGCAGACCTGCCACAGGCAAGAGGAACAGCAGCCAGGGCTGCGCGGCACGCAGTTCTGTCGCGTGCTCGACGGCAAGGTGGAACAAGGTGCCCAGAAATCCACAGAGCAGACCCATGGGAACCGCCAGAAAGAACCATTGCAGCGCCACCCGCAGGGCGGCTTTAGCTTCGTGCCAGAATGTATCAAAATCGTTCATAGACATAACTCCTGTATCTTGACATCCGTTCCGTTTTTTGGAACCGATATAAGATAACACCGCAGGGCAGGGCTGTCAACCCCAAAATGGGCAGAGCAAAAACGGCGCTGCTCCATTTTCTGTTTACACCGCTCGCCCGGGTGTGCTATACTGAAGGCAGTACCGCACAATTCCCGCCTGACGGCTCAAGCACCGTTCCGGCGGCTGCGGCACGGCATCTGCGTTGCCAAAATGCTCGATAATACACAAAGTATTATCTGCGCTTTTGGCTTAGCATCTGCCGCACCTCGCTCGCCGTATCGGCACTTGGAATCATGTGGTATTGCCTGAACAAAAGAGAGACTGCGCGGCAGACGCCGCCGGAAAGATATGGGAGGAAAAACACCATGGAAGCATCCAAAGTTTACTATACGGATTTCCGCTGTCCGGTGGGCACCAGCCTGCTGGAAAAGCTGCGCCGGGTGTGCATTGCCGCCGGCATCAAGGACATCGACATGGACGGCCGGTTCGTGGCCATCAAGATGCACTTCGGCGAGCTGGGCAATCTGGCTTTTCTGCGTCCAAACTACGCCAAGGTGGTGGCAGACCTGTGCAAGGAGCAGGGCGGTATGCCCTTCCTGACCGACTGCAACACCCTGTACCCGGGCAGCCGCAAGAATGCGCTGGAGCACCTGAGCTGCGCCCAGTTGAACGGCTTCTGGCCCATGACCACCGGCTGTCAGGTACTCATTGGTGATGGCCTGCGCGGCACGGATGAGGTGGAAGTGCCGGTGCCCAACGGCGAATACTGCAAGACCGCCAAGATTGGCCGTGCCATCATGGATGCGGACGTGTTCATCAGCCTGACCCACTTCAAGGGCCACGAGTCCACCGGCTTCGGCGGTGCGCTCAAGAACATCGGCATGGGCTGCGGCTCCCGCGCGGGTAAGATGGAGCAGCACGCTGCCGGCAAACCTGCCGTGCAGGAGGGGCTGTGCCGCGGCTGCCACCGCTGCGCCAAGGAGTGCGGCTCGGACGCCATTACTTACAATGCCGAAAACAAGGCGGTCATCGACTACGACAAGTGCAAGGGCTGCGGCCGCTGCATCGGCGCGTGCAGCTTTGACGCCATCTATTCTCCCAACGACTGCGCCAACGAGCTGCTGGACCGCAAAATGGCCGAGTACGCCGCCGCAGTCTGCCACGACCGCCCCTGCTTCCACGTTTCTCTGGTGCAGGACATCAGCCCCAACTGCGACTGCCACTGCGAGAACGATGCCCCCATCCTGCCGGATATCGGCATCTTTGCGTCCTTTGACCCTGTGGCGCTGGACCAGGCCTGCGTGGATGCCTGCCTGAATGCCGCCCCGCTGCCCAACAGCCAGCTGGGCGCAAACCTTGCAAAGCCGGGCTGGAACTGCTACCACGACAACTTCAAGGACTCCAACCCCAACATCGAGTGGAAGGCCACCCTTGACCAGGCCGAGAAGGTGGGCATGGGCACCCGCCAGTATGTGCTGAAAAAGGTATAAAGACAAAATGGGGCGCTGACCACACGGTCAGCGCCCCATTGCACTTTAAAGTTTTTAAGCCTCGCCGTTCGTCTCCGGCACGATATCGTCCAGCACGCTTTGCAGCGCCTGCCAGTTTTTCAGGGTGCAGCCGGGCAGGGTGTCAGCGTCCAGCCCTGCATCCGCGATGCGGCCGGTCATGCTGTCCTTATCGCTGAGCAGGTCCAGCGCGGCGTCCTTGACCAGCGGCCAAGCCTCGGCAAAGCCTTCCTGCTGGTTGTCGGTCAGGCCGTCGTACCAGCTGTAAAAGGCATCCTGAATGGCCTCCGGGGAGCGGCTGGACATCCGCGCGTCCTCGGCCCAGTGCAGCAGCGATGCCGCCGCGATGACCGATTTCAAAGAGCAGCCGGATACCCCGGGCCCCCAGCCCAGACAGGGCGCAAAGGCGTTTTCTGTGCCGGTGATGGAGAACACCGAGTTCTCGTCAAAGTTGCCGGGGTTCAGCTCTCCGGTGTTGGCCTCTGTGGTGGAGGAGGGCAGTGTGCTGCTGCCGGAAGCGGATGCGCTGTCCGAGGCGGGCGCAGCGCTGGATGCGGGGCTGCTTGCAGCCCCGCCGCAGGCTGCCAGCAGACAGCCCAGTAAAGCAGCGCACAGCAGCAGCGCAAGGGAGCGGATATATTTCGATGTCATAAGAAAAACCTCCGTAACTGGTGCCCCGGCAAGCCGCCGGAGCAAAGCGGGATCTACACCCTAAGTATACGTTCTGCGCACGGCGTTGTCAATCGTTCTGCGCAGGACGAATTTCAAGCAGACCTGTGCAGGATATACAAAAATGCAGCTTGAATTTCGGGCAGTTCAACGCATTGACATTTTCTGCACTGGCTCGTATAATCAAAAGCAGACAAGTGAATTTATCAGTGCGTGTAACTGTTCGATCAGGCATGAGCATCAGAGGGAAGGCGGCAACGGCATCCCTTTGGTTCTTGTGCCCTTTTCTTTTTCACAAGAGCTGCGGCATGGAAGCGGAGGAGTGCGGCGATGCAGGCTGTAAAGGTATTCAATAACAATGCGGTGTCGGTGGTCATGCCGGACGGCAGGGAAGCCATTCTCGTGGGCAACGGGCTTGGGTTTGGCCGCCGCCCGGGGGACGTGATCGACAAAAGCCGCGTTTCCAAGGTGTACTATGTGCAGAACGAGCTGCAGACCAAGTTCCTCAAGATGCTGGATAACGTCACCCCGCAGGTGATGCAGGCCGCCGAGCGCATCTCGCTGGCGGCAGAGGAGCAGGGCATCCTGCTCAGCAGCAAAAGCACCATCTCGCTGGTGGACCACATCAGCTTTGCGCTGGAACGTGTGGAAAAGGGCACCTTTCTGCCCAACCTCGTGCTCTCGGAGACCCGGATGCTGTACCCGAAGGAGTACGCAGTGGGGCAAAGGGCGCTGGAACTTGTCCGGCAGTTCTGCGGCGTACAGCTGCCGGAGGACGAAGCGGGCTACATTGCCCTGCATCTGGTAGCCGGTGCGGCGGACGGCGCACTGGCCTACGATACCGTAAAGTTCGTCAAGGCGGTCAAGGAGATCATCTGCGACACCTATCACTGCACCTTTGAGGAAGAAAGCCTTGAGACCACCCGCCTGACCGTACACCTCAAGTTTCTGGCGGCGCGCATCCTGCGGCACACTCCGTGGCAGGACGCCGGGCTGGAATCCATGTATACGGTGCTTTTGCAGCGCGACAGTCGCAACGAGGTGTGCTTACAGCGCATCAATGCCTACCTGCGGCAGGAATTTGATTACGAGCTGGATCATCAGGAACAGGTCTATCTGCTCATCCACCTGACCAAGATCGTTGGTTAAAATGTTTCAACAGGGCGTCCGGAAGCCCTGCAGAATAGAAATCATCCCCCAAAACAGTCAAGTCAAAAAGTGAGGAGTATTACACGATGAAAGAAAAAGTCATGAATGGCTTGGAAAAGTTCTCCAAAGCCATGCTCTCACCGCTGTCGTATATCTCGGCAGCAGGCCTGATCCTTGTGCTGGGCGCATTGCTTACCAGCACAAGCCTTAGTGCGATGATCCCCGCTCTGCAGTGGACTCCCATCAAGCTGCTGGGACAGCTGATCTACAACTGCATCATGGTCATCATCAACAACCTCAGCCTGATGTTCTGCGTGGGCATTGCAGCGGCGCTGGCCAAAAAGAACAAGCAGCAGGCTGCCATCATCGGCCTGATGAGCTATTTTATGTACCTGACCGCCGGCAATGTCACCCTGACCCAGCTGGGCATGCTGGCCGAGGCTGACCCGATGGTGGGTCTGTACGGCACCGGTCAGTCCACCGTGTTCGGCATCCAGACGGTGGATATGGGCGTGTTTGGCGGCATCCTGCTGGGTCTTGTCTGCGGCTGGGTGTACAACCGCACCTGTGAAAAGCAGTTCAAGGGCATCATCACCCAGATCTACTCCGGCAACCGCTGGTCCTTTACCTGCATGGTGGTCTTTTCCATCCTGTTCGGCTTTGGCTCCTGCTTCTTCTGGCCGCCGGTGCAGAACGTCATCAGCGCACTGACCGATCTGATCGCCACCTCCGGCAACTTCGGCCTGTTCCTGTACGGCTTCTTGGAGCGCTTCCTCATCCCCACCGGCCTGCACCACCTCATCTACACCCCCTTCCAGTTCTCTGCACTGGGCAACAGCCTGACCGTGGGCGATGCCACCTACACCGGCTCCTACATCGTCATGATGATGGAGTACAGCATGGGTCTGCCCTTCTCGGACGGCATCGTGTGGATGTACACTGGCTTCACCAAGACCTTCGGCTACTTTGGCATCGTGGCAGCCTTCATCTTCTGCGCCCGCAAGGAGAACCGCAAAAAGACCGCTGCCGTTCTGGTGCCGCTGGCCTTTACCGCCTCTCTGGCTTCCATCACCGAGCCGCTGGACTTCATGTTCTGCTTCTCTGCTCCCATCCTGTGGGTGGCACACGCCTGCATTTCCGGTCTGTTCATCGTGCTGCTGCACATCTTCCATGTCACCGGCTTTACCACCAACCTCCTCGGCTCGATTCTGATGAACCTTTCTGCCGGTGCAGATAAGACCAACTATCCCACCCTGTACCTGCTGGCGCTGTGCCAGATCGCAGTGTACTTTGTGGTGTTCACCCTGCTGATCAAGGCCTTCAACCTGCACACCCCCGGCCGGGAAGAGGTGAGCACCGAGACCGCGGGGAGCGATGCACCCGCCAAGAAGGCAAGCGTGAAGAACGCTGCCGAGGTGCAGTGCGTCATCGATGGTCTGGGCGGCAAGGAGAACATCCTGTCGGTGGACAACTGCTTCACCCGCCTGCGGGTAAACATCAAGGACCCCGCAAAGCTGGACGAAGCTGCCATCAACAAACTGCCGAACAGCGGCATCGTGAAAAAGGGTACCGATATCCAGATCGTTTACGGTCTGCAGGTAGCCGATATCAAGCGTGCTGTGGAAGCACAGCTGGAAAACCAGTAAACCGCTTTTCCGCGCCCCGGCGGACTGCGCCGGGCTAACCTGAAAAATACAAAAAAGGAGCGTTTATACTATGGTCATTACCATTGCTGGCGGCGGTAGCACGTTTACCGCCGGTATCGTCAAATCCATCGCCCTGCGCCGGGAAGAACTGGAAGTGGACGAGATCCGTCTGTTCGACATCAACAAGGAGCGGCAGGACAAGGTTGCCGTTGTGGTGGACTGGGTCCTGCACAAGGAGCTGAATACCGACATCAAGCTGGTGGTCACCACCGATGTGCAGCAGGCTTACACGGATGCCTCTTTTGTGTTTGCCCAGATGCGCGTGGGCGGCTACGCCATGCGTGAGCAGGACGAAAAGATCCCTCTGCGCCACGGCTGCGTGGGACAGGAGACCTGCGGCTGCGGCGGCATGGCCTACGGAATGCGCACCATCTTCCCCATGATCAAGCTGATCGACGATGTGGAAAAGTATGCCAAGAAGGACTACTGGATCCTGAACTACTCCAACCCCGCCGCCATCGTATCCGAAGCCTGCCGCAAGCTGCGCCCGAAGGCACGGATCATCAACATCTGCGATATGCCCATCGCCATCATTGACGTGGTGGCAGCTGCCATGGGCATCCAGAACAAGAAGGAGATCGTTTACGATTACTTTGGCCTGAACCACTTTGGCTGGTTCACCTCCATCCAGTACCACGGCGAGGATCTGATGCCCAAGCTGCGCGCCTACATCAAGGAGAACAAGATCCTTCTGCCGGAAAGCTACCTCAAGGGCATGGGCGCCCTGACTTCCTCCAGCAGCCAGAACCGCCACACCAAGGGCAGCTGGTACTATGTGTGGAAGGGCGAGTACGAGATCATGGAAAACTTCCCGGAGTACCTGCCCAACACCTACCTGAACTACTATCTGCAGGCCAAGGAGTTCGTGGAGCACTCGGACCCGAACCACACCCGCGCCAACGAGGTGGAGGAGACCCGCGAAAAGAACCTGTTCGACGGCATCGACCACTACCTCAAGACCGGCAAGGTGGACGCCAATACCTTCTATGCCGGCAGCCACGGCGACTGGATCGCAGATCTTTCCGCTGCGCTGAAGAACGACACCAAGGCACGCTTCCTCATCATCACCGAGAACCGCGGCGCTATCCCCAATATGCCCTATGACGCAATGGTGGAGCTGCCCGCCTACATCGGCAAAAACGGCCCGGAGGTCATTGCCCGGGACAACATCCCGCTGTTCCAGCAGGGCTTGATGATGCAGCAGCTCAACAGCGAAAAGCTGCTGGTGGAGGGCTGCGTGGAAGGCAGCTACGAGAAGGTGCTGCAGGCCTTTACCCTGAACAAGACTGTGCCCAGCATGAACGTTGCAAAGGCCATTCTGGACGATATGATCGAAGCCAACAAGGGCTACTGGCCGGAGCTGCACTGAGCAGCCGACCTTACAGCCGCCGCAGGCATTGCCGCCTGCGGCGGCTTTTTTATGCGCATTGACCTTTGCACAGCAAGGGCTTATAATGAGAAAAAACCAGTAAAAGTGAAAGGAAGCACACCCATGCAAAACCAAGTCCCTGTATCCCAAAAGCGCCCGGTCACCGGGCGCTTTGCGCCCAGCCCCAGCGGACGGCTGCATCTGGGCAATCTGGCGTGCAGCCTGCTGGCATGGCTCAGCGCAAAAAGTCAGGGCGGGCGCATCGTGCTGCGCATCGAGGACTTGGATGCTGAGCGCTGTCCCCGCGTTTATGCCGACTTGCTGGAGCAGGATCTTGCATGGCTGGGGCTTACGTGGGACGAGGGCGGCAGCACCGGCGGCGCACACGCGCCCTATTACCAGAGCGAGTGCGGGGACATCTATACCCAAAGCTACCGCAAACTGGAGCAGAGGGGGCTGGTGTACCCCTGCTTTTGCTCCCGCTCCCAGCTGCACGCCGCCAGCGCACCCCACACCTCGGACGGCAACGTCATCTACCCGGGCACCTGCCGGGGGCTGACGCCGGAAGAGATCGCGGAAAAGCGCAAAAAGAAAGCCCCTGCCTACCGCCTGATGGTGCCGGATGAGGAGATCACCTTTACGGACGGCTGCATGGGCACCCACACGGAAAACCTGCTGCGGGATTGCGGCGACTTCTACCTGCGCCGGGCAGACGGCGTGTTTGCCTATCAGTTGGCGGTGGTGGTGGATGATGCCCGCATGGGCGTCACCGAGGTGGTGCGCGGGGCAGACCTGCTTTCCTCCACGGCGCGGCAGCTGTACCTGTACCGGCTGCTGGGCTTGCAGCCGCCCCGCTTTGCCCACTGCCCGCTGCTGCTGGCGGCAGACGGGCGGCGGCTGTCCAAGCGGGACGGCGACCAGAGCCTTGAAAACCTGCGGGCAAAATACACCGCCCCGGAGATCATCGGCAAACTGGCGTTTGCCTACGGCTTGCAGCCGGAGCCGGCGCCCCGCACCCCGGAAAGCCTTGTGCCGGACTTTGCGTGGACAAAAGTCCCCAAGCAGGATATCTGCCTGCCCGAGGGGTTGTTTTGACGATTTTGAATGGCCGCCGCGTGCGCTTTGGCCATGTTCAGCGGAAAAATTATTATTATAATTTGTGGCTCAGAAACGCCTGCGGGCGTTTCTGAGCCACTTTTTCACAGTTGGGGTCGTAAAGAAAAGCGCCAGCTTTCTAACTGAACCAGAAAACTCTTCCAAGAGGGTCTCTCGCGTGAAAAAAGGCTTCCAAAAAGTCCGCAGACTTTTTGGAAGCCAAAATAAAAATGATAATTCCGCTGATTATGCCCAGAGCAGCGCGGAGGGCATTTCAAATCGTCCCACGCTGCCGAAAAAAAGAGTTTTAGGCTCTCCGCACCTGCGGCAGCTGGCTGCGCTCGAGGGCGGTAAAGGCACTGTCCAGCGCCAGTGCAAGCAGCGCACCCAAGGCTACGTCAATGCAGCTGTGCTGCTTGAGCAGCACGGTGGAGCAGACGATGGAAACGCACAGCACAGCGGCTGCGGGACGCATCCAGCGGCGGCGGGGCGCATCAAAAATGCGGCTGCGGTAGTACGCCAGCAGCAGCGTTACCGAGTTGAACACATGGATGGAGGGGCAGACGTTGGTGGCGGTGTCGGTGCGGTACAAAAAGCGCACCACCCGTGCAAAGATATCGCTGCCCGGCACCCAGTAGGGGCGCAGATCCAGTGCCGTGGGCAGCACTGCGTAGCACGCCAGTGCAATGGTCATGCCGGAGAACAGCGGCAGGCACAGCCGCCAGAAGTCCTCCCGCGGGGCCTTCCACAGCAGATAGAACAGGGTAAAGGGGATCCACGCAAACCATGCAAAATAGGGGATCACCGCATATTTGCAGAAGGGGATCAGATCGTCCAGACGGCAGTGCACCAGAATGCTGCGCAGGGGGACGTTTGCCTCCAGATAGTGAAAAACGGAAAGATAAAATATAGAATACAGCGCCATGAACCCGACCGGGTGGCGCGCAAGCCAGCTGCGTTTCATAGAATAGCCTCCTTTTGCAGAAGAGCAGAACTCGATAGCATTGAGAAATTATACGCCCGAACGATGAAGATTGCAAGAACGAAAGGTGAAAACTTTGTCAAGCGCTGAAAAAATAATTTGTGGAACCTGTAAAAAATACCATCGCTCTTCTGTTGATAATACGAATCAAAGCGGCGCTTTCCTGCAAAAAGAAAAAATCCACCCCGTTTTCGCCGGTCTTTACAGACCGGGAAAGGGGTGGATGCCAAAAATTCAGATCACACTCTGCTCCAGCCAGCTGCCCCGGCGGAAGCGCAGGTAGAAGCACAGCGAGCGGAACACCCAGTCCAGATACATACCCATCCAGATGCTCAGCAGCCCGCCGCCGAAGCACAGCACGGCCAGATAACAGAAGCCCACCCGGAACGCCCACATGGACACGATGCTCACGGTCATGGTAAAGCGGGCATCACCGGCGGCGCGCAGGATGTTGGGCAGGGTAAAGCTGGACGGCCACACGAACAGGGAAACGATGTTGAACCACACCATGATGTCCAGCGCCATGGCCTGTGCCTCCGGCGAAAGGTTGAACAGGGACACCGCGAACCGGTTGGCAAAGAAGAAGGCCGACAGGTTCATCACCCACGCGCCGCAGTAGGCGGTCAGCATCAGGCGGCGGGAGTAGTACACTGCCTGTTCCTTTTCACCCGCGCCCAGACACTGGCCTACCACGGTCAGGGCAGCCATGCCCACGGCGTTGGCGGGGATGTTCAGGAAGGTGGTGGTGGTATTGGCCACCGCGTTGGCGGCAATGGCAGCCGTGCCAAGGGTGGAGGTCAGGCTGGAGACCGACAGCTTGCCGATCTGGAACATGCCGTTCTCGATGCCGGCGGGAATGCCCACCCGCAGGATGCGCCGGATCAGCCCGCCGTTCGGCGCCATCGCCCGCAGGCTGTCCACCCGCAGGGCGCAGCCCGGCTTTTGCAGCAGATACAGCACCACCGCGCAGGCAATGGCGCGGGATACAAGGCTTGCCAGCGCCGCGCCCATGACCCCCATGCCGAAGCCGTAGATCAGCACCGCGTTGCCGCCGATGTTCACCACGTTCATCACCAGACTGGACAGCATACTGATCTTGCTGTTGCCCTGCGCCCGGAACAGCGCCGCACCGGCGTTGTACAGGCCGATGAAGGGGTAGCTCAGCGCCGAAAGCAGAAAGTAGGTCTCGGCATAGCGCATCACGTCCGCGTCAATGGAGCCGAAGATGCCCCGCAGGATGGCGTGCCGCCCGCCGATGACCACCGCCGCCACCAGCACACTGAAACTGGACAGCACGAATAAGATCTGTGCCGCCGCCGCCTTGGCGTTTTTTGGCTCCTGATGGCCGATGTACTGGCTGGTGACCACCGCACCGCCGGTGGCCAGTGCGCTCATGATCTGGATCATCAGGGTGTTAAAGCTGTCCACAAGGCTCACGCCGGACACGGCGGCTTCGCCCACCGAGGATACCATCAGGGTATCTGCCAGACCAATGGTCACGCTTAGCGCCTGCTCCGCAATCAGCGGCAGCAGCAGCGCCACCAGCGCCTGCCGTGGAAACAGGGGAGTGGATGTGAATTTGGACGATTTCATGCTGTCCTCCGTTGCAAATGACAAAAAAGCTCGAATACCTCTATCATACAGCGGATGCTGTCGAAATGCAAGGGGTTGTATACAAGAAACTGCGGAAATCAATAAAAGGCTTCCCCCGGTCGGGGGAAGCTGTCACCGCAGGTGACTGATGAGGGCGCTACTGCCGGAATTACCCCTCATCCGTCTGCTCACTACGTTCGCAGCCACCTTCCCCCCAAGGGGTGAAGGCTTTTCGGTGTTTCGTATCGAAAAACAACAGTCTGCCGTGTGCAGTGCCCTTTACCCATGGGCACAGTTGTGTTAAAATAAGGTTGCAGCCCGCCCCGCTGTGCAGGAGAGGGGCGCTGCTTTGGTAAATGATAAGAAGGTAAAGACCCATAAGGGGGTACAGTATGCAGCAAACTGCGCATAAGGTCGTGGTCATCGGGCATCGCAACCCGGACACCGACTCCATCTGCTCTGCCATTGCCTATGCAGAGCTGAAAAACAAGACCAGCGATCTGGTCTGCGAAGCCCGGCGTGCGGGCAAAATGAATCAGGAAACGGAATTTGTACTGAAAAAGTTCGGGGTCACGCCGCCCCGGATGTGCACCGACGTCAACCCTAAGATCCGGGACGTGGATTACCGCCAGATCCCCGGCATCTCCGGCTCCACCAGCCTGCGCAAGGCGTGGGAGATCATGCGCGACCAGAAGATCGACACCCTCCCCGTGACCAGCGAGGACAACGAACTGCAGGGCGTCATCACGGTGAAGGATATCGCCACCGCCAACATGGACCTGTTCGACACCAGCATCCTTGCCAAGAGCCGCACCAGCTACCGCAATATTCTGGAAACGCTGGGCGCTACCATGGTGGTGGGCAGTGAGGACGCAGAATGCACCACCGGCCACATCCGCATCGGCACCGCCACTCCGGAAATGCTGGAAAGCAGCATGGAAAAGGGTGATATCGTCATCCTGACCAACCGCTACGAAAGCCAGCTCTGCGCCATCGAGAAGGAAGCTTCTCTCATCATCATCTGCAACGGCGCAAAGGTGGGCCGCACCATCCAGCATATCGCCGCCGAGACCGGCGTAGCCATCATGAGCGCCCCCTGCGATACCTACGCGGCGGCAAAGCTCATCAGCCAGTGTGCACCCATCTCCTATTACATGACCCGGGACGATATCATGAAATTCACCCTCGTCACCCCGGTGGCAGACGTCACCCGTGTGATGGCAAAGGTGCGCCACCGGTATTTCCCCATTCTGGACGCAGACGGTAAGTATTGCGGTATGATCAGCCGCCGCAACATCATCAACCTGCGCAAGCGCCGCATCATTCTGGTGGACCACAACGAAGCCACACAGGCGGTGGAGGGCTTTGATCAGGCCGAGATTCTGGAGATCATCGACCACCACCGCATCGGCAGTCTGGAGACCAGCGGCCCGGTGTACTTCCGCAACCAGCCGGTGGGCTGCACCGCCACCATCGTCACCCAGATGTACGATGAAAACGGCGTGACCATCCCGCAAAAGACCGCCGGTCTGCTGCTGGCTGCCATCCTTTCGGATACGCTGGTGTTCCGCAGCCCCACCTGCACCCCCATCGACGTAAACGCCGCCAACCGTCTGGCCAAGATCGCGGGGGTAGATATCAACGAGTTTGCCAACGAAATGTTTGAAGCCGGCGAAAAGCTGGACGGCAAGACCGCGGAGGAAGTGTTCTTGCAGGACTTCAAGGTGTTCATGTGCGGCGATATCCGCTTTGGCGTGGCGCAGGGCAGCTACATGACCCGCAAGAACCTGACCGCCGCCGAAGCGCTGCTGAAGCCGTATCTGGAAGAGGCACGCAACAAGCAGAACGTGGAGGATATCTACATGCTGCTGACCGACGTGCCCAAGGAGGAGAGCGTGGTCATCTGCGATGGACGCTACGCCGCCGGGGTGCTGACGGATGGCTTCGAGATCCAGCCCGCCGCCGATGGCAGCTGGACGCTGCCGGGCGTGGTGAGCCGCAAAAAGCAGTTCATCCCCGCCCTGATGACCGCTTATCAGGAGCTGTAAAGGGACACCGCTGTGTTTGATTTTCTTTCCAAAAAAGATCGCACCCCGCCCGCACTGCCGGAAGGCACGGAGCGGCGGCGCTACATCATCACCGGGCAGGTGCAGGGGGTGGGTTTCCGCTACCGTGCGCGGTACGCCGCGCAGACCCTTGACCTGACCGGCTGGGTGCAGAACGAGGACGATGGCAGCGTGACGCTGGAAGTGCAGGGCGACCCGGACAAATTCATCTCCCTGTTCGCCATGATCCAGAAAAGCGACTATATCCAAATTACCGGCATCCGCAGCAAGAATATCCCGCCCGACCCGTGGGAGCGCGGGTTCTCGGTAAAGGGGTATTAAAGAGTTGAATAGAAACAGAGCGCCTGACACCGCAGTGTCAGGCGCTCTGTTTTATCATATTATATTTTCACCCCAGCACCTTGAGGGGGGAGTTTTCCACCCACAGGGTACCGTCCAGCAGGCGGGTGACGGCAAGCCGTCCATTTGCCGTTACCCGGGCGGGGTCGAGGGCGTAGAAATCGCTCTCGGTCAGGTTTTCCGGGTCGGCGGTGGGGGAGATGCCCGCCACGCATACCCAGTGCCCGTAGGTGCTGCTTGTGGCAATGTGGGGGTAGTTCACCTCGCTCCAGCCGGAGGAAGTCAGGTGGTATTCATAAGTAGAGGTGCGGTTCGTGTGGCGCTTTACCCCGCTCACCGTGGTGTTTTTCAGGTGCACGATCACCGGATGCCCGGCGGAAAGCTCGCTGTACAGCTTTTTCAGGCACTCGGCGCGGGTGCCGGAGTACCCGACGTAGCCCGCTGCCGACCACACCGCCCCGTTCGACCACATCCCGCTGCCGGAGCACACCTTGCCGTCCAGAATGGTGCGGGCGTAGCGCAGCGCGTACAGGCTGCACTTGCCGGAGGTCTGGTTGCCGATGGAAAGGATGTGGCTGGTATCGAAGCTGAGCAGCCGGATGCCGTTTTTCTCTTTCAGCGCAGCGGCGTGGGCACGGGGCAAAAAGGCGCACAGCAGCAAGACCAGCGCCAGAACTGCCGCCGCCAGCCGCTGTGCCGCGCGGGCGGGACAGTGTTGCATGGGTACTTCCTCCGAGTTCGTTTCAATTCGGACATGATTTTACCACTAAAACGTGGTGAAAATGTGTAAAAAGGCAAAATAATGGGGAAAAGAACTCCCCCAGTCATCTCGCTGCGCTCGATGCCAGCCCCCTCTGAGATGGGGCCTTTGGCATGGCGGCAAAGTTTCCGGCTAAAGTGCAAAGCTTCCGGGCGCGCCAGAGGCTCCCTCCCAGAGGGAGCTGGCGCGGCGCAAGCCGCGTCTGAGGGAGTTAACGCCATCAACACAACATATATCCAAATTTAAGTAACCCCGCACCCGGCAAAACCGCGCCGCCGGGGCAGGGAAACGGAGATTCCGTAGACTGTCGACAGAATTGATTCCAGAATATACCAAAACTGCAACAAATCCCGCTTGTTTTCATCCTTTTTAACGAAACTGTTTCGGGAAGTTTAGCGATATTCCCGATTGACAAAACCGTCACCTGTCGGATATAATCAGGGCAGAAAGGCAACGATGGTTGCGAAAGCCTTTCGGGAAAAAAGAAACATATCCACAAACAAGCTGATTGGAGGGATACCCTTATGAAGAACCTGAAAAAATTCGTAGCCCTGCTGCTGGCAGGTGTGATGGCTATGGTGATGCTCACCGCCTGTTCCGGTGGCGGCACTTCTGCAGACACAGAGAAGGAAGAAGCAATCCGGAAGCAGCTCGGTAAGAGAACCGAGGCTACATCTCTGTGTGATCGTGACGGCAAAGTCGAGAATGACAGCCAGCTCTACAAAGAAACTGCAAAGCTGCTGGATACACGAATCAAGGCTGAAACCAGTGCATTTGGTATTCTCGCTGTTGATTTTGATGTTAAGGGCATCGACCCTGTGGAGCAGTATGTGACTGTTACATTGTCGGCAGACTACAAGACCGCTGGTCTTGTGGCAGGTCTGATCACAAAGATCACTGAAGAGCTCGGAAAGATCGAGTCCACTAACAACAGCGTGAAGCTCGACACCGAGTGGGCAAAGGCCGCTGTCGTTGTCAGAACCAACGAGAAGGGCAGCTATGCCGCAATCGCAATTCAGGTCAAGAACATCGCTTACAACAAATAAAAGAATAATTAGTCCTTTCTTCCCCGGAGAGCACCCGCCCTCCGGGGCTTTTTTTGTATCCAACAGGCTGGCGTATCTGCTCAAAAACAACTGGAAAATCTAGGCAGTCTGTACATTGACCGGGGGAGGGAGATGTTGTAAAATGAACATAGATTATCCGGGCTTTTGGGGCACGGATAAAGTCTGTAAATTTTTTATTTGGAGGAATCTAACATGAAAAAGATGAAACGTCTTGTGGCTGTTCTTCTGGCCGGTATCATGGCACTGGCAATGCTCACCGCTTGCGGCGGCACCGCCGGCACCCCTGTGACCCGTGATGAAGCACTGGAAAAGAATGTTGCCGCGTGGGCTGTGGAGTGGGGCAAGGAAGCAGCAAATCTGAAGCTGACTGCGGACGCCGATCTGACTGCGATCAGCGCTAAGTGCCTGCCCGCTGGTGTCAAGATGCATAATGCCATGATCGCAATGGATAAGAACGCTTACGTAGCTGCACAAAAAGAGCTGTTGGCTGAACTTGAGTCCGCTGCAAACGGCAAAAAGATTGCACCTGTGGATATCCGCATCCCGAACACTATGGAAGTCAATAAAAAGAATCTGGTCAATGTCGTCAATTCCAGCGCGGCCAATCTTAACCAGATTTTGAAGAATTTTGGTGTTACGAAACCGGCTAAGTTCGGCGTTACCGTTACCAAGCAGAAGGACTACACCCTGATCCTCTTTATGGTCAGCGAATAAGCGCACCTTCTTAAAACTGCACCCCGCCCCGGAGAGCACCCGCCCTCCGGGGCTTTTTGCGCCCTGCCAAAAGATCCCGGCAAAAAACAGGCACACTTGCCATTGACGAACGCCGCCGCGCTGCTGTAAAATGAAAGCAGAATACCCCCGCGCTTCCGCACGGGAACGCCCTGCATTTTATAAAAGGAGCATTGCATGAAAAAGATCAAGCGTTTTGCGGCTGTTCTGCTGGCCGGTATCATGGCACTGGCGCTGCTTACCGCCTGCGGCGGCAGCGGCTCCGACAACCCCGAGTTTGACGCCGAGGTGGAAAGCGCCTATCTTGACGCGCTGAATAAGGCGTTCAAGACGAGCTTTGAAAACGATGACGCCATCCGGGCGCTGGCTGTCACCCACATCGCCGAGAAAAGCGGCGCGGACAGCCTGACCGGCAGGGCACGCTGCAAAACAGACGGTGACGAAACGACCGTGGTGCGGCAGGTGCAGCTCTGCTTTGATACAAGAAGCAGCAAGCCGGACGCCTATGTGCCGCTTTTCTATGAGGCTGCAAAAACCGATGCTATCAAAGCGAACTATACCAATGTCCAAGCTCTGCTCAGCACTGTGAACAAGGAGCGTGGCGGCGCAAAGGAAAACGGTAGAACGCTGGAGCTCACCGCGCTGGGGGTCGGCGCAAAGACCATCGGCGGCAAGACCTATGTTGCCATCGGCTTTGAGCTGACCAACACCACCCCGTAGAACTGAACCCCACCCCGCCCCGAGGAGCACCCGCCCTCCGGGGCTTTTTGTGTACGCCCCATTGCTAAACATTAGATGCAATGAAAAACCTTCCGGGCGCGCCAGAGGCTCCCTCCCAGAGGGAGCTGGCAAAGCCGTAGGCTTTGACTGAGG
>NZ_JBBMEO010000033.1:0-22395 GCF_040096515.1 Faecalibacterium tardum
GATCTCCCGGCGGGCGCTGCTGTGTTCAGAGGAACGTTATTTTTCTTGCCTTACTTTGCGGCATCCACCAGCACACCAACGTAGCCGGCAGTATCCACCAGCGTGGCACCGGAAACGGCGTCCACAGCCTTTTCATCTTTGCTCAGAGCCTCGGCGTCGGCAATGCTCATGCCGTTCACGTGGTTCTGGATGGCGTTGTAGTTGGCATCCAGCGAAACGGTGGAACCAGCCTTTTCGGCCATCATCTTGCTGTAGTAATCGGCGTTGACCCGCTTGGACATCAGCACCTTGCCCTCGGCGTAGCCTGCGCCGAAGTCAGAATCGGAGTTGGGCACACCGACGACCCCGGCGTCCGAACCGGCAAACTGGAACTCGTCAATGTAGCTCAGCACGATGGTGTCCCCGGCGGTGGCGACAGCGCCGGAGGTGAAGCACTTGGTGCCGTGTGCGGCCCCATAGACCACATTCAGCTTCAGGTCCTCGGAGCTGCCGTTGAACTCCACGGCCTGCGTGGTCTGGGCGTTTTTGGCGGCATCCACGATGGCGGAGAGATAACCGGCGGTATCCACCAGCGTTGCGCCGGAGACGGCGTCCACAGCCTCGGCACCCTTGGCGGCCACATCCTCCAGCTCGGAGATGGTCTTGCCGACAGCAAAGTTCTGGATGGCGTCGAAGTTTGCGTCCAGAGCGACCGTGGAACCGCCCTTTTCAGCCATCATCTTGCTGTAATAATCAGCGTTGGCCCGCTTGGACATCAGCACCTTGCCTTCGGCGTAGCCTGCGGCAAAGTCGGAGTCGGAGTTGGGCACGGCGGTCACGCCTGCATCGGCGCTGGTGAACTGGAAATCGTCGAGGTAGGCGGCGAGGATGACGTCATCCTTCACCACAGCCACCGCTTCGGTGAAGCACTTGGTGCCGTGGGCGGCAGCATAGGCCTGACCGATCTGGATGCCGCCTTCCACCGGGACGATGGCGGCGGGCTCGGCGGGGGCTGCGGCAGCAGAGTCGGCGGGGGCCTCTTCGGCCAGCTCCACACCCAGTGCGGCGGCAACAGCCTTCCGGACAGCCTTGGTGGTCACCGTGGCACCGGCAACGCCGTCGATGGCGGGGCCGTTGGCGGCCACGACCTGCTTGGACAGCTCTTCCAGTGCAGCGCCGCCGATGTTCTCGGTCTCCTGTGCACCTTCCAGCTTGCAGTCGGTAACAGTGCCATTGGCATCCACGGTCAGGGTGGCGGTGACAGCACCGCCAAAGCCGTCGGCAGAGCCGGTCTTGGTCGCGCTGGCAGCGGCGGAGCTGCTGCTGCCGCCGCAGGCGGCCAGAGAGACGCCAACAACGAGGCTCATGGCCACGGCAGCGCTCAGTTTGCGGATGATCTCCTGCTTCATGGGTCTTTCCTCCAGAGAAAAATCGGTTTGTGTTCGGTCCCCAGAAAATGTCATATCTTTTCAAGGATGTTTACAAAAGATAACATATTTTGTGAGGTGCTGTCAAGAGATTTTAGCACATACTTCGTGAAGAATGATAAATTGGTGTCAATTTGTGACGCTGACGGTATAAAAAAAGCCGGAAACCAACGTGCAGCGGTCGGTTCCCGGCAGACGGAAGCGCTAAGGCGAAACTCAACGCTTGATGTCGTAGTTCATGTTCATCAGGTTGCGGATGGAGCTTACTTCGTCGGTGATGTTGGCATCGCCGTGGATGGTGTGCTTGATGGCGCTGCTGGCCACGGCAAAGTTGATCATATCCATGGCCTTGTAGTCGTGCAGCATGGCGTAGATGAGGCCGCTGGCGAAGGCATCGCCGCCGCCCACGCGGTCGAGGATATTAATGCCGGTTCCGCCTATGCCCATTACCGATTCAGCTTGCTTTGTGACACGAATGTACGGCAACATTTTTATCTGCCGATAACTCAACCTGCGTCAATCGAACGCTGCAATGGAGATGGCGGAGAACAGTTTGCGCGTACGAGCGTTCAGCTCAAGCAATGCTTCGTTCTCTCAGCACATCTTCATTGTAGCTTAGGTTTGGGCATCTGTATAGCTCACTGGCTGTGAACTTCTCAGAACCAACACCATTGTAGCAAGCAGGGCTTTTGTCTATACAAACGCCATTTTTGCGTTGCAAAATGCTTGTTGGGCTGTGCCCAATCCCCTTCATTCTGCACCGTTCCGATGCAGGCTGCGCGTTTTTTCAAAACGCTTCTATTTATATAAGGTAGAGTTTCAAGACAGTTGCGCTCTGCAATTTTGATGGAGACATCTCAAGCCAAACGAACAGCCAGCAACGGCCTCAACGGTAAGTGAGGTCATGATGCTGGCTGTTCTTCGTTCAGAACGGAAAACATTCGACATTTCCGCTGGTTCATGGTACACTACATCCAATCCATGCGAATCCGTTGGAGGTGATTGTGTTGCTTTCCCTGTACTTAGCTGTTCTTGACGATCAAAGCAATGAAGAACAATTTATAGATGTATATAATACCTACAAACGGCTGGTCTACCATACCGCTTACAAAATTATGGGCGATTCGTATCTGGCAGAAGATGTACTGCAAGAGGTGTCTTTGTACGTTGCCAAAAATTTTTCTAAAATTCACCGAGAAAACTGTCACGAACTTGCCGCTTATCTCGTTAGTTGTAGTAGAAGCCGTGCATACGATATGCTTCGCAAGCAGCGAGAAGAACCATTAGAAGAAATCCCAGACGTGCCAGATGATGCCCCGGTGCCGGATGATGCAGTAGTCAGCACCGATAACATCCAACACCTGACAGAACTGATTGGGCAGATGAAACCGATGTACCGTGATCCTCTGCATCTTTTGGCAATGGGCTACACCAACCGGGAGATTGCCAAATCGCTTGGACTGACGGACGAAGTGGTTCGGATGCGGCTTTTCCGTGGAAGAAAACTATTGTGGAAGGAGTTGAACCACCATGAGTGAGCAGACAGAAGTTTCTTTTGACACTGCGTTGATGATGGCACTCCATGCAGATGCACAGAAAGAACTGAACGAGCTACCAACTCCGGCGCAGCTTAAAGAACGCTACCCGGACACTTCCCGATGGGATGCCCGCCTGCAAGCGGCGTTGCATAAACGCCGCCCTGTGCTGAAACGAGTGCTTATTGCGGCCCTGACGCTGGTAATTTTAACTCTCGGTGCGCTTGCAGTAAGTGCGGACTTCCGCAGGGCAGTCTATACGATGATTCAGAAGTTCATGCCCGTTGAGATGCAACTGACATATCAGGTGGATGGCGAGCCGTTGGAACAGCTTCCGAATGGATACAGCGACCACTATGTGCCGGATGGATTTGAACGAGATTATGAACAAGGGTATGATAACGAAATATCCTTTCTTCATGCCTATGTTGATGTCAATGATAAGAACATCTTTTATTATGTGGACTGTTCCGTAATTCAAGACTATGGACAAGTCGAAACTTTCGACAATGAGCATACGGTTTATGAGCGCATTAAAATTGGAACAGCCGATGCAACACTTGGAACGAGTAATAACGGAGGACGTACAGGATATGTGCTAGTATGGGAGAAAGATGGCATTTCGCATACGATTATTGGAAAGATATCGCATGATGAGCTTCTAAGAATTGCGGAAAGCATTTCCTGATTTGTCAAGACCTTGCCGACACACTTGTGATTGTTTACAAATGTGTCGGCATTTTTTGTACAAATATACAAAGTTGATAAAATCTCGAAAATTTTTCAAAAAAGCTGTCACAAACACAATGTGAACTACGTTGACTGAGCAAAAGCTCCTGTTGGAGTACACAAAATGGAGGTTATGTCTTATGTCCAAAAAGCGTCTTGTCACTCTCATTCTGTCAATCGGTATTTTTCTGAGCCTTGCCGCAACGGTTTTTGCTGCTGGCCAACCTAGGCGGTATAACGAAAACAGCACTGTCAAAGGGACGATTTCTCAAAGTTTTTATCAAGTTAATGCCAAAACTGATGTTGCGGTAAAGCGCATCACCGTCACTGGAACGCTATATGAAAAAGGAACATTCGGTACGTGGCAGAAGGTAAGCAGCTGTTCTAACACCAGTACATCTTCTTCCTGCTCAGCAAGCAGTAATTATAATACAAAGCCCGGAAGATCGTATCGCCTTGAATGTTCAGCAACATTCACTTATTCAAATGGGCAGAGCGAAACTATCACATCAACTGCCAGCCATTAAATGATTTTATAAAAGAGCGATTTTGTTAAAAAGAGGTGATGCTAATACAGCATCTACCGGCATCGATTAACACGATTGAACTAAACTAAAGGATTCATTAATCAAAATGACGAAAGAAGAAATCATTTCCATGCTATCAAAGGAATTGAACAGTGAATGGACGAATGGAGTCACATGTTTGATGGTGGAAAATTCCGATAGCTATATTCCAGTAATAGTTCATCACAATAAAAATGAACTTATTGTTGAAGTAGTAGAACAAGACAAGAAGATTTACCGCATCGGACGAAATGAGCTAAATAAAACATCTTAGTCATCACCAAAAAAATCATTGAAATCAGTCACAATTTGACGCATAGAATATGAATTCAAACTTGATATGAGGTGATTCCAATGCAGAACTTAAAGCATTAACCATTTTGCGCATGTACATTCAGACGGTGAAGCTCAAAAGGTTTGATTGTTCTGAAGGAATCACACACATCTTTGTAACGGCATTTGCTGTCGTAAACGTAAATATCATCTGAAAACTTTACAGCATCAGCCGGATGTTATGGAATCACTCATTCGCAAATAATATTAGTTATATTTGTTGGACGATAATCTCTTTAAGAAGAAAGGAAGTGTAGAACAATGAAAAAAGTCTATCAATCTTTTATCTCGATACTTTTAGTTTTTTCTTTATTAGCCAGTATGACATTAACTTCTTTTGCAACCGCAAAAAATAATAAAGTGGGTGATAAAGTCACCTTATATGAAGATCATGAAACAATCGTTGAAATGTATACCGACCTTTCGGGAAACCGCATTCTGAATCAATATCTGAATGGAAAGCTTATACAAAGAGACACCCTCCTGACATCAAGCCCTAATAGTATAAAACGTGATTTTTTCGATGATAGTGTTACAAGAAAGTCATCAAGCGACGTTATTTATATTGAACAGTATGGTAAATTAACCTCTGACAATAATGAGCGTGTACAACCTTGCGCTGTGCAAACAGCAGGAACAATCAAATATCGCGCTGCTTTAGATACAGGATATATTTATTATGGCTTGAAGTGTACATATGATACAAAAAATCTTGGATCCACGACATACACAATCAATAATTTTGTTGGAAGGATGGTTGATTTAATTGCACTTGTTGTGGGCGCATTGACGTTACCGAATATTGTTGCAGAAGCATTTTTGGACGCACTTATTAAGGGACTGGGAATTACGGTTGCTAGCGGTATGATTAAAAATGCCGTTACGGATACTGTCAGCTGTATAAAAACACAGTATACATGGAATCTTGTTGATACGACAGCAGCTTCGCATCAGAAAAATGTTTACGGATATAAATATTATATAACAGATGTGAAGTCTGCCGCAAAAAACAACAATTACTACGAAGGCTATGTTCCGAAAGACTGGAAAACGCAGTCTCTTGCTGTGAACTTTCACAATGAAATGTTCACTTATAATGCATGGAATGTTGTAGGATGGGCGTAATGCCGAGGAAGTGCAAATGTCTTTAAACAATCAAGAAAAATTTGTCAATAGTTTTTGGGTGATTATTCTTTTAGTTGCTGTTGGAATCTATTTTTGGGTGATTCCTAAAAATTCAATCGCAGAAGCGTATAGCAAGAAAAAACACTACAACTTGAAAAAGACATCAAGATTCTTGGCTGTTGGTTTTTGGATAATAGCGATTTCTTGTGTTCCAGTGCTGATTTCGCTGTGGTTTGATACTCCTTGGATCTGCATTATATGTGTGATTCTCTTGGTACTGGGGACATCTGTTCTACACGATTATGAGAGTGGAGGAAAATTGAAATAAATTTATTCGTATTATACGCATTGCTATCATCAGACTATGTCGTACTATAATAGTGGAGCGTCCACACCTTTCCGGACGGATACTGATTATTACCAAGCTGTTGGTGGCTAACGCATACGGTTTTGCAGGTATAGACAATGAAGAAAACTTTATATACATTTTTGGGCTGGAATTTTCTGCTGTTTGTAGCCGGTTTAAGTGATATTGTTTTTTACAGAGATCTTACATCGGCAGAAGCTATGGCAATAAGTTGGACCCAGCCAGCACTCGTAAGCGTCACTTCATTTTTGATATTGCTTTCAATATATTATGGGATGCACCAGCTCCTTTTTGGAAAAAATTTCCATTTAAAACTGGAAGTCAATCAGGAAGATGTCGATAAAGCGCGAGATTCAATTTTCGCTTTTTTGAAAAAGGGAAAAATTGTCCCTGAAAAATTGCAGCAACACTTGAAGTATTTGATAATCGCTGAAGTTGTTTTGTGGTGCATTTTCATTATCTATCTTTTTGTATCAAGCTCTACAGCAATCTAATCCCATTACGGAAAAGTGAAAGCTCGCCAGATTTTATGTCTGGCGAGCTTTCATAATATTCTAATTTATAGCATTATAGCAACTCCAATTCAAATTCATCATATAAAGCCCTTGAAATATGGTGGGAAAAGTGTGAATAGCAATTTGATTCCCCTTCCAAAAGCAATTCACACTCAATTTACTACATGGTGGGCACAATATTAAAAAGAGGTAGACTGGAATGAATGGTTTAGATAAAGTTATAGAGCATCTGAATCATGCGCATTTAGATGCTCTATTAAATCCACCAACCGATGATATGATATTGGAACACTTAAAAAAAGAAATGGGACATATTCCAGCTGATTATATTGAATTTCTGAAGCGATGTAATGGACTGACGCTTTATCACAGCGGAGACTATTGCTTATTTGATGCTCAGGAAATTCTTTCGTTCCATTTTAGTAATGATAATTTATTATGTCGGTCGGCATGGAAAATTGGATATTGGATGGGATATGATATTGTCATTAACGTGGATGACATAGAAAAAGAGTATCTTTATGCGGGGGACTGTTGCTCAACAGATGAATTTGTATGTGTTGGAAATATACTAAATTTCATTGAAGAAATTGTTAAAAATGGAGGTGATCCTTACTGGACAATCAACGAAAATCAGTACAGAGATTTTTCAAAAAAATAATTTCAAAGTCAAATACTTTCGCCAGTTGATCCGATACCGGACGGAAGATGGTATTGCCCGGATTGTGGGAACTTAAATGATTCTTACGAACTTTTGCAAAAACTGTGGAAAAGTCCGATAAATGAATAAGGCAATATAAGAAGTTATTTGCCATCCGTTAAGTATTTTGAATTGGTAATGGTTATAAGATGATTCGCTAAAAAGCAAAAATCCGCCGAGGACTCCTCCCGAAAAAACGGGAAGGATCCTCGGCGGATTTCGTTTATCGTGCTTGTCCTTTTTCGGTTGTACTTTTTTCCTCTGCAAAGAACATCTCTACATTTTTCTGAGCTTTCATCAACTCCTGCATCTCATCTCGTGCCTTACGATAGTCCGGGTATGCTTCTTTCTTCTTTTTCAGAAGTTCAGCGTATTCGATGCTCAAGTCCTTAGCCTTTGGCAGCTTTTTCAATCCGGCTTCATCAAAAGCAGTTTTTGCGGCCTTATGCAGCGTGATTTCTTCCCGGTGGGTGTCCAGAAATCTCTTACTATACCCGGCTTTGCGGTAGGCATCATAGACCGGGCGTGTCCGGGCATAATTAACGATGTGCGTTCGCAGAACAGCAATCTCGGCCATGCGCGTTTCTGTTGCCTTGATTGAATCGCCTAGTTCATGATAGCGAGCAGTAGCAGCATCTATACGCTCCTGCATTTCCTCAATGCTTCCGATTTTGTTCTCCTGTAAGAAAATCAGCGTTTTGGACATTTCTTTCAGATTATATCGCTTTGCCCAGCGAGCATACCCCATGCTCTTTCCCTCGGCCAGCTTTGCCTGAATGTCCACCAGCATCTGAAACTTTTGTTCCGGTACGATGCGCTTCTGCTTCTGCCGGGGATGGTGTTCGGCTTCCCCAGAGATAACAGCTTTCAGTTCTTCTTCACTATATCCTGCGCCCAAAGTGCGGAACCGGATGAATCGTTTCTGCCGTGTGCCTTTGACGGAGGTGTATTTCCCTCGCTTGACCTCGTATCCCTGCTGCTCCAGCTTTTGCAGAAAATCTTCGTAGTCTTTGGGTTTTTTCGCCAGAATGTTGTCGATCACGCCGCATAGACAGTCACGATTGCTTTCTTTGGGCGGATAAAGTGTGCGCTTCTGCCGCTCCCGATAGGGTTTTATCTCAATGACGGAAAGCTGATGCTCTAAGCAGATCAGATCGCTCAACCGTTGCACAGCCAGCCCGGACAATAAAAAATCCCGGAATTTCCGGGTGCTGTCCAACGCAGTGGAGTTGTAGATAATGTGATTATGAATGTGTTCCCGGTCCGTGTGGGTTGCAACGATAAACGCATACTTGCCTTTGGTGAAACGCATTGCCAGCTCATAACCCACCTTGTTGGCTTCTTCGGCGGTGATCTCGCCGGGTTTGAACGACTGCCGGATCTGATAGGCAATCACGTCACTTTTTTGTCTGCGCCCAGTGACAAGTTCATACTGCCGTTTGGACAGCATAAATTCTTCATCCACCGTCAAAGGACTGCATTCGTAGCTGCTAATCAGTTCACCATGCTCAGTCTTGTCGGGATTCTGTACATAGTCTGTATGGCTTTTCAGACAGGCCGCAACCGACTTGCCTTTGTTTTTGTGCAGCGCGATCAGCCGTGTCGCGGCCATCCTAAATCACCCCCATAAAAGAAAAAGCCGCCCGAAGGCGGCAAAAGGTTGAAAATGCTCCTTACAGTTCGGCCAACCACTCACTGAACCGCCCGATGCCCTCGGTGATGGCAGTTGCGCCGAAAAAGAGGACAAAGCAGAGGAATTCGGCTACCAGCAAGATAAGGAACTGATTCCAAGTCTGACGGTAAGCAGTGTAGATGCCGCAGCCGAAGATGTAGAGCATCAGCGGAGCAACTACATAGCTGGACAGGGTTAGCAGCCACCTTGCCATCAGAGCTAGAAACGCCACAAAGAGAGAAATCGGGAAAAGAACAATTTTCTTCAGCATAGACATCATATCAAGCACTTCCTTTCTGTTCGCCCTTATTATAAAGGTATCGACTACTACGTTGCAAGGATGTCAAGCGTTATATGTACACCCGCAGTCCTCCAACTGCGGGAATTTTTATAGCTCTGCCAGCTTGGAAAGAATTTGCTTGCCAATGTCAATCAGTTCGTCCAGACGCTGCCGCAGGTCCTCCATGTCAGCGGCGTAGACCCGACCGTTTTCATTGGCGGCTTTGGCGTACTGATTCAGATTGTTGATGCAATTCTGGAGCAGATAAGCCATTCGGCGTAGCTGCGGCAGATCGAGATTCAGGCAGTATCCATCCAATGCCATTTTGCGGATATAGGCACTCAGGCTTCGGATACCCATACTGAGCATCTTTTCATAGATACGGTTCTTTTCTGTTTTGCTCAAGCGCAGGATGATGGTTTCATCCCGCTTTTCTTTCATCGTGCATCACCATCCTTATCATAATAGCTGCGGAACGGTTTGACAGGCTCCGGCTGATTGGTCTTTTCCCCCAGTGCAGCCAGCACAGACGGACGAGTTGCAGGTGTTTCGGTTTCCTCGGTTTCTTCGGGAGCATCCTGCGAGGAACTGCGGTCACGGTCGATGTTCAGCAAGGCGTTCAATTCAGCAAGGCGGGCAGACTTTTCGGCCAGTTCTTCCTCCTGTGCAAAGGGCTTTGCCACTTCGACCTCTGCGGCCTGCTTCTGCTGTTCAAGGTTTTGCAGAGCATTTTCGGCATCTGCAATACGGTCAGCGAAATTGTCGATGGCATTGTCCAGACGAGTGATATTGCCGCGCGCATCATCGCCCAGCGACACCGGGTAACTTAACTCTGCCCGGAGTACGGCCTGATGCTCATTTTTGAAGCTGTCGAATCGAATGTTCAGTTCAAAGCCACGGTAGGTGCCCAGCAGCATCATATCAGCATTGGGCATCTCCTGCCGAGCCAGCAGCAGCCGTTCGCCTGCAGCCTTTTTGTCATCGTACACCATACCTTTGATGGTCATACCGCAGAAGTTTTCTTTGTCCTGCGGGTGTGCTGCTGCAATCTGTGAATCCTGCTGCAAAGCAGCAATGCGGGTTTTCTGTTTCTGTATCTCTTCCGGGAATGTCTTGAGCAGCTTATCTTCCAGACGGTATTTCTGATTCTGGAAGTCACCGCGCAGAACTTTCAATTTTGCCACCTGCACGTCCAAATCCATCTTTTCCCGGATGCGAGGGTCGCCTGCACACAGAGCCTTGATTTCTGCGTAAGATAAAGCCTGTTCGTCAATATCATCGCAAGATCGCATAGGCGATTTGCTCGTCATGATCTGCGAGATAAACTTCTGTTTATTCTCAAGGGTCTGATAGAGGTAGGCGTCAAATGTCGATTCCGTGACGTAGTTATAGACGTAGACTTGTTTGTTTTGGTTGCCTTGGCGGATGATTCTGCCGTTGCGCTGGGTCATATCAGACGGACGCCAGCCTACATCCAGATGATGCACCGCTACGAGCAGCGTCTGGACGTTGGTCCCTGCTCCCATTTTGGCAGTGCTGCCCAGCAGCACACGCACCTGTCCGCTGCGTACCTTGGAGAAAAGTTCTGCTTTCTTGTTCTCCGTATCTGCGTTGTGGATGAACTCGATCTCCTGTTCGGGCACACCGGCGTTGAGCAGCTTGGTGCGAATATCATCATAGACGTTGAACGAACCGTCCCCCTTGGGAGTAGACATATCGCAGAAAATCAACTGGGTCAGCTTCTGCTCCTTGGTGTCGTTCCAGATGCGCAGGACGTTGTTGACGCAGGCATTTAACTTGCTGTTGGGGTCATCGGGCAGAGCGGAATTCATCAACCGCTGGTCAAGACCGATTTTGCGGCCATCCGACGTGATTTTCAACATATTATCCACAGAGGGGTCAACAGAACCGCTGTGGACTTCGGCTGCACGTTCGCTCAACGCCTGCACCATGTCCTGTTGGATTTCCGAAGGTTTGACCACCACCGTCTCAAATTTTGCATCAGGCACTGGGAGATGAAGCTGATCGCTGGTCTTGATATCCGCCGCTTCTTTGAACATCGCCATCAGTTCAGGTAAGTTGAAGAACTTCGCAAAACGAGTGCGTGCACGGTATCCGGTGCCTTCGGGCTGGACTTCGTCAAGAGGTTTTCGGTAATTTTTCTAAATTCATCAGGTTGTCTGCAAGGAAGTCCCGTGTGACCTCATGTCTGCACATATCCTTGAACATCTTTTCAATCGGCTTTTTGGCGGTTTCGGACTGCTTCACGCACACAATAAAGGTGGTTTTGCCAATCTGCACCGAATAACTCGAATTCTGATTTTCCATTGATTTTCTCCTTTTATCGTCATTTTCTGAATTTTGCTGGCAGACTGGCAACTGTGGGTGTACCATGATTTTCTTGCCAGCCAAATTTTTCTGCCAGTCAAATGGCTTATTCCATCCAAAAGACCTTTTTGCGGCCTTCCACGATCTTGCTTTTCAGGGCATCGCCCAGTTCCCGCTTGGCATCCCGGACAGTTCGGCCGGGGATGCCCCTTTCCAGCGCCGCCTTGTCGATGTCCTCGCTGAACACCTGCTTTCCTCCGGCAAGCAGGGTGCAAATCAGGTCTTTAGCCTGCTGCGTTTTGGTTTCCCGCTGCGGCTCGATGCCGGACAGCATTTCGTCTGCGGTAATGTCGTACTCGCCGACCCAGCGGAAGCCACCCTCGTCCCCAAGAGAGAACGCCAGCGACACGCCCGGCGGGGCAAGGGAGCTTTTCTCGTGGGTGAGGATGCGCATGGTCGGGTCGTGCTTCAGTTTGCCGATGAACAGGACGCTGCGCACGGCGGCGGCGATGTCGATGGAGCCGAGACCCCTCTGCAGGCTCTGCATTCCGGCGGCTTTGTTCAGGTGTCCAATCAGCAAAATAGCGCAGCCTGTTCGCTGCGCTACCTGTCCCAGCCGCATGAAGATAGGGCGCACTTCGTTTGCCCGGTTCATGTCCACGTCGGCACCGAGATACGCCTGGATCGGGTCGATGATGACCAGTCGGGCGTTGTTCTCGATAATGGCTTTTTCAATTCGTTCATCCGAAAGAGTAAGCTGCACCTCACTGTCGTCAATGACCAGCACCCGGTCAAGGTCTGCACCCGCTTCGATCAGGCGGGGCTTGACCGTATCGCCCAGACCGTCCTCTGCTGTCTGGTAGATCACGTTGAAGGGTTCCATACGCTCCATGTTGGGCAGCAACTTTCCATTGGTGCAGGCAGCGGCAAGGTGCATGGCAAAATAAGTCTTGCCCTCGCCCGGATTGCCTTGCAGAACACTGAGCTTTCCAAAGGGCAGATACGGCTTCCAAAGCCATTCCACCGGGGTCAGCTCCACGTCGCTCATGCGGATAATCTTCACCATTTTCGGTTTTGACGGCTCTTTCAGCACGACGCTCTTGAAATAATTGCGATTCGGGATTTCTGCTCGGTGCACCAGAACATCGTTCCAGTCTTTCATGCAGGGCTGGATGCGGGTCACGCTCACGGTGTCCGGCAGCAGAGCAGCCAGACGCTTGCAGGCATCCTCTCCGGCTTTGTCAGCATCCAGACAGAGGAACACCCGCTCCACGTCTGGGCGTTCAGAAAGAAACTGCTGTAGCGCCTTGCCCGACACCCCGCCTAGCGACAGATAATTGTGCTGCTGCCAGTTTTTCGGGAACAGCTCAATGAAGGACAGCAGGTCGATGGGCGCTTCAAAGACCAGCAACTGCTTGTCGGTGCCACGATGGGCAAAGCCAAACGCCTTTTCTGCGCAGGCTGCATCCTGCCGAAACTTCTCCCGAATCCCACGGCTGCTTGCGTAGCGAGGATGCCCGTCCGAATCCCGTCCCACAAAGACCACGTTGTGGTGGGCGGCGTCCTCGTAAATATCTCCGGCAGCGATGAAGAAGTTCACCAGTGACGGGCTGAGTTTTCGTTCCTGCGTCAGATAGTTCAAGATGTTGGCGTTGGTGACGTTCCGCAGCGGTAAGCGAAACGCCAGAGAGGGGGCGGGGTCAACCTCCGGCTGAGCTTCGCTCAGCTCTCCGGTCAGCATCTGCACCGCTTCGGGGAAAGACTTGCCGTAAAATTCCATTACGAAATCCACCGGAAAGCCGCCCTTGCTCTGGCTGTGCCGAAACCATTTGTTTCCGCAGACGGTCAGGCTGTCGTGGGCTTTCCAGCGGTATTCTTTTCCGCTGCGCACCAGCGTTTCGCCCTGTGCCCGGAGAAACTTTTCCAGATCCACCGCATTGGCTTTGTCGATCTGGGCTTGGGTGTAGGTCATGCTGCTTCCTCCTTAAAGCTCCTGTGTGTGATTTTTCGCTTCCGTTTTCATTACAGACTGTGCGGTCTTGGCTTCTTCCAGCTTTTTCAGCACCGATTCCTTTTCCGGGGTCTTGCCGCCCGGTACGGAAAGTTGCTGCTTATTCAGCACCATGTCGATATACTTGCGGATATTTTTCAGTGCGGAGATGTCCGGCTGCAAGGTTTCCAGTTGGCTGCGCAGCTCTGCGCTGCCGGATTGCAGCGCAGAAAATTCGGCATCCAATGCCGAAAAATCCACCGCTGTGCTGCCGTTCAGCTTCATCAGGGTGCGGACAGCTTTATTAAAGGTGTCCAGCTCCTCCTTGTGCTGGGCAGCATAAGCGTCCTTGGTCAGCTTGAAGTTCTTTTTGATGAAGGTATCGTGGATGGGCTTCAACTTGGCATGGACGGCGGCAGCATCCTTGATCTGGGCGATTGCCCACATCCGGTTCTCGTTCTGCTTCAACTGTCTGCGGAGAGGGGCGGCAGTCTGGTTCAAGTTAGAAATTGCGGTGTCCAAATCCTCGATGGTGTTCAAGGAATGGGTTTTCAGGTAGTCCACCGCCCGTTTGACTTCCTCAAAGTCCCGGACAGTGCATTTCAGTTTTGCCTTGCCAGACCAATCGCTGCGCTGTTCGTTGCGGAGATTGAAATAGTCCACCAGCAGATCGGACAGCGTTGTCTCCTTGGCTTGTTCCAGTGCATCCAAAAGAATCTGCTTCTTTTCGGTCAGGTCTGCAATCCAGTGTTGCAGACCACGAATGGTGCTGCGGATGGACTGCATCAAGCTGTTGGCTGCACGAATATCCCGGTTGAGATTTCCGAGAAAGGTTTCGATTCCCCGCTTTTCCATCTGGTGAGCAGCGGGGCCGAGATGCACGGTCGGAATCTGCTGCACTCCCTGACGCTCGAATGAGCGGAGATCAACACGCTCCGGGCGGTCAGCAGCTTCCAGATAGCGGTTGGTGATGGTTTCCCAACCATGCCGCCAGACCTCGGCGTACTTCTGGTCGTTCCAGTCCACGGTGTTTTCCTTGTGGCACTTCCAGTTGCCGGAGGGGAGCTGGATGCGCTCGCCGTTCTCGTCAAGGTCGTAAACCTTTCGGGCTTTCGGCAACCATTTACCGTGTTCGTCCATTGCCCGGAGCGTCAGCAGAATGTGGGCGTGTGGGTTTCCATCTCCCTTGTCGTGAATGGCAAAGTCGGCAATCATGCCCTTGGAAACAAACTGCTCCTGACAGAATTCCTTTATCATGGACAGATACCGCTCTTTCGGGACTTCCACCGGAAACGCCAGCACGATGCGCCGGGCAAGCTGGGAGTTCCACTGGTTCTCCACGGCTTCCACGGCATTCCAGAGCATTGCCCTGTCTGCATATCCGGGCGGCGCATGGGACGGCAGCATGACCTCGGCGTGGACAAGTTCTTTCTTCTTGTTGTAGAATTTGGTTTTCTGGTCATACTCGCTGAACAGCCGTTCGCCGCTCTGGTAAGCGGCCCCGGCAACAGCGGACTGCCCTTGGCTGCGCTTAACAATGGTAATTTTGAAATGCGGACACGGAATAGGCATCACCCCCAAACAAAAAGACCGCCCAGCAAGATTGCTCTTGATGAACGGTCTGGAATCGTATTCGGTTGTACTCGCCACCTTGGAACGGAGTGCTGTGCGCTTCGATCTCAGGCGGGAGCCGCAAAAGGATAGCTGCAAAGCAGCGCAAGGAAAATGCAGTTTTCCTTGGGATGGAATCGGGCTGGCGCACAAACGCCAGCTTCGATTTCATCGAGCCGTCTGCAAGACCGCAATTTCACACAAAGGGGTCCCCGGAAAAGCATCGAAGATGATTTTATGGGGAAGAGGAGGAACTGCGGAGTGAATGAGCATTTGTGCTTTTGCACAGATGCGAACGATACGCAGCAAGTGACGACGAGGTGTATAATTGCGCCCTTTATTCTAAAGGGTTTTGGACGTTGCTGCGTTCGTGAACGTCATGCACCATCTTTGCAAGCGCCAGCACGACTTCCGGCTGACGGAACGAGATCTTCAGCAGTTCCATCACCTGATCATCGGTCAGCTCTCCCGGACAGACCAGAAAGCTTTCCAGCATTCCGGCACGGGTGCAAAGGCGATGCACACGCTCTCTCCGGTTCAGCTCTGACATCTGGCGTTCAAGGATCTTCTCCCGGTGCTGACAAGCGCGCAGCTTCTGCTCTGCTTTGGCTTTTTCGCTGCGGAGATAGGCGAGGTCGGTTTTCGGTTGGGTCATGGCATCACGCTCCTTCTTTACAGAGAACATCTAAATGTGTAACATGGCCAAAGCATACAGATTTCTAACATCTTGGCTATTCGTCCTCAAGTTTAATTTGGATGGATTGTCACTGCTGCATCCTTAATCTGATACGTTGTTTCGTCCTTCACTTTGCGCCAGCATATCTCCGGGTGTTGCGCAGCAAGATCGGCAAGTTGTTTCTTTAAGTCTAGATTCAACGTAAACACGCTATAAACCCCATCCTCGTTGGCGTAAATCATAGTTTCCAGCTTACACATCGTCATGTGAACACCTCCACAATACAGTTGTAAAACAAAACTGGGAACCATCAAATATCGATAGTTCCCAGTTTTGTTGAGATAAGTATTACTAGATTTTTATTATCTGAATTTTGATTCAAGCTTTTTGCACAACTCGGATAGAGTTCGGATTGCGCCACAGGCGGTATATGTCATATTCTGCGTTTCGCTGTCCCATTCCATAACACCGAGATTGTGCTCTATGGTTGCCTGACGCTTTTCCAGTGTTCTAACAATGTGCATCAGATCTGGCTCATTCGTTATCAAATTTGTAAGTCTAGGGCTTTCTCCTCCATTTACATTCACCAGCAAACCATATTGTGCATTTGACACAATACAGTACCCGATAAGCTGGGACAGCTGCGTCAAACCGACACTCTTTAGAAGTTTCACTTCAATTATCAGCAGTTCATACTTGACACCATCTGTAATTAGCGCAAAAATATCTAAACTTAGCGGAGGAGTGCTTGACGCAAATTCGAGAATGGCGGGTGTTGTAATGTGATTTTCCCTGATGATTGCATCAAGTCCGCTTCTTAGTTCACCAGTTTTGCAGTAAACTTTCAAAGGTTTCTCCCATGCACTAAAATTACTTTCGATTTGTGCCTTTACGAATTGCATGATTTCGTTATAATAGGAAACCTCATTTCGTTCAGCAGACGGCATTTTTTCACCTCAAATCATTCTCTGTGATTTTACGAACCAACATTTTATATTTGTTGCTGCTATCATAGGAAATCAACTGGCGATAAACTTGAGCGTTAAGTGGGCCAACCATTGCAGCTACTTTTCCATCAGTCAACACCATTGGTGTTAGTAAGTCTGGGACTTTCACAGTAACTGTAAAATCAGGATTAGCTGTTATAGCATTCATAATGATTTCTTCCCGATTACCGCGAGGGCGCTTTCCGTTAAGATTCCCCGTCTTGCTGGCCACAATATATGCAACCGCATCCATTATAACATTTAACGGATAGCCCTTATCACGGGAGTAGTGCATAATTGGTGTGCCATCAGAAAAAAGAACTGTAGTGGCTCCATCGTTCATGGAATCGACAAGATATTTTACTTCAATATCAGTCTGAGTATAGTTTCGGTTATGAAGTAGCGGATCATTAGCAATTATGTTTGCGACACCAACCGCAGTATCCTTGTGAAGAACCGTAAAGGGTGAAATATAATTCTCAGCATTAGTTAATAATCTGTCGAGTTCATTCTTAGGAGAATGCGGACAGTTTAAGGCAGCACAAATCTGTTTGTGATGAATAAAATGTCCACCACGCAGTTCCTGTGGAATATCCGCATAATTTTCGTCCACATGGACTGCAACCACTCCCGGAACGGAAAGGGTTTTATTCTCGCATTTTTCGGCAGAATTATACTTTTCCTCTTTTTTCCGATTCTCTTTTGATGCAATGGTTTTGCTCTTAAATGCCAATGAACCAAATGTAGAAAAGGAATCCAATGTAACTCTCAGCTTGTTGCCTTTTTTCCAAGATTTGTAGTAAGAATCCGTTCCGCTCTGCATATTGGGATGTTGCCAAAGAATCTGATCAGGCACGCAACCAAGCTGATAAAGAAGATTACACAACTGACACACATATTTATAATTGAATCCACTTATTTCAAAGGATATAATCTGAACATCATCTGTGAATCTTCGGTGGGATGGAGCCATACTTCCAATCGTATCTGCAACGCCAGCAATAAAACGTTTTTTCATGTTTGTATCTGAAAGCGATGCAATAAGATACTGAAGATCTGCGGTTTTATGTAAATCCGATGTGGGTTCAATGTGGAATGAATGAAGATCCCGAATCAAATCAGCCGTATCACCATGGCAAACAATATTCCATTCTTTTCCGGGTGTATAAGAAACGTCCAAATTGTATTCAACGTTCATAAGAGGTTTGACAACCTTTAGAATATCGTTTGCAATCATTCCAGCCCGTTCTGGATTTTTGTCGTAATCGCCCCACTGCCTATAGGGAAGCTTAATCGAAAAGGATTTGTGGTTCGAACTGAAACAACCTCCGCCAACAACCAGTCCCATAATATAGGCTTTGTCAGTGTTCATAGATTATCGTCCTTTCATTTTATTTGAAAGCCTGCTCCATGATAGCATCCCCAATGACCTTTGCAAGATGGCAAGGAACGGCATTTCCGATTACTTTATACATCGCAACAATGTTCTTTGTTGTATCATCAATGAATTTGAAATCATCCGGGAACGTTTGAATTCGTGCAATTTCTCGGATAGTATATCTGCGATTATGAATTGGATGAGTAATACCACAGTTTTCCGGTTGCGCAGACGCTGTAATAGTTCCATTTATTTCATCAAGGCTAAATCTGCGATAAAAGTTCGGTGCATGATATCGTTTCATATCATCTCGTATTCTCTTGAACCGAGGCGACAAGTCCTCATAAGGTATATTCTTCCATGAGCCACCTTGAGGTATTTTTTCAACCATAGACTGAGCCTGCGGAGAATACGGCCAATAGACTTGATTTGGAACATCTTCTGGAATATCAAGAATATGCCGAAGCGTCAGATTTTCTTTATTAAGCTGAACAGGAGGGAATTCAAATCGCTTTCCAAGATCATTTCTAAAAGCAACAAGAATCAGTCGCTCACGATTCTGAGGAACGCCATAATCAGATGCGTTTACAACACGGTAATTGACCGCATATCCAAGTTTTTCCAAGTCGCCTTTGATAACCTCAATGAGGTATTGACCGCTTTGATGCTTTGACGAAATCAGTCCCTTCACATTCTCAAAGAGGACAGCTTTCGGCAGCTTTCTTTCTATAATTCGCAGACACTCCAAATATAGTTCTCCGCGTGAATCATAGACACCACGCCGATTTCCTGCATTGGAAAAAGGCTGGCACGGGAAACCAGCGGTAAGAATATCACAAGCTGGAATTTCATCAACAGGGACTTCTCGAATATCCCGACCGTCAATTTCACCAAAGTTCAGTCGGAATACTGCCTGAGCATCCTTATCGAAATCATTTGCCCAAACGCGCTGAAAACCTGCTTGTTCAAATCCCTTGTCCATACCGCCGCATCCAGAGAACAGAGAGACCAGCCGCGGAGCGGACTTTTCATTTGCAATCACTATAAAAACTCCTAATCTCAGTTTGTAAACTCTTTTGTTATATCAAAGTCAATGGCATTCTTTTTGCAGTAATCATCAATAAGTTTCATGGTCTTATATGTAGGCTTACTTTTTCCTGATTCTATTCGATTGATTGTGGCAAAGGATACGCCCAACTCTTTTGCAAAATCCTGTTGGCTTAAAAGACATCTCTGTCGAAGCAATTTTATATCATTGCCCAGACTCATTTATTGCACCTCCATCTTCTTTATATAACATCATTATAACAAGGTCATGGCAGATTGGCAATATCAAAAATGAGCTGGGCAATACGATTCAAAGCGGGGTGGGAATGATGGTTTCAAGGGTGGATTCTACTTCATTGTCACTTTGAATGAGTTCAACACGAGAGAAAATATTCGAATCATCGTCACGAAACATATCAAAATGATTCTTGGCTGCCACCTTAGTACTATAAGCGTAAAACTCATCCGGGTGCTCATCTTTCCGTACAAATCTTACAAAAAACATAAGTGCTCCTCCTTATACAAAAATCAGCTCGGTCTTGATGATCTCCTCGGCACGGTTGCGGATGCTGTTCATCCTGCGCACCCATTCCAGTTGATCGGCAGCTTTCAGGGCTTCGGTCACGCCCTCGGCTTCCTGCATCTGCCGGATGGTCAATGCAAGCTGTTCCTCAGCCTGCTTGTCCAGTTTGGCAAGGTAGCTGCCCAGCACACCGGACAGGAGCAGTTGATTGTACCGGATGGGATGATGTTCTTTCAGATACCTTTTATGTAAGCGGCCCCACCGCCCGGTGGGGTGCTGCTCTGTCGGGGCTGCTACGGTCAGATTCGGCAGATAGTAGCCGTTGACCATAGTGTAATCCAGACCGTTGTTGCTGTCGTGGAGCGTGTTCTTTAAGGTAGTCATGCTGCATTATCCTCCTTTGGTTTCGGCGTTGGGACTGCTTCTGGGTCAGGTTTTGGATTTCCTTTTTTCTTGTGGTAGAATTCCAAGGTCTTCCTGTTGTGGTTAATTTTCCTGCACTCATCGGAACAAAATTCCTGCTGGCTGTGTGTAGGCCAGTAGGAGTGACCGCATACGGCACAGTCACGTTGCCGGTAGTAATGACCTCCTCTCTCGGCTTCTCTAGCCGCTTCCTTTTGCTCCTGTCTTGCCTGATTCCAGCAGTCTCTTGAACAGAAAAGCTGTCGGTTGCTCGTAGGTGTAAACATCTTCCCGCAGTGCGGACACGTTTTGGTTTTAATGATCTCGCCACCGTTTTCAGCGATTTTCTTTGCCTTTCGCTTTTCTCGGTAGGCTTTTTCACGTTTGCGCTGCTTTTCCATGTGCTGCCGTTCTTCTTGCTCCTTCTGCGCTTTCAGTTCGGCAAGTTCTTCCTCGGTATAAGCAATATCGACTTGGCCGACATAGTTGAAATAAATGTCAACCTTTTGTGTGCGGGCATTGCCTGCACCCGCGGCTTCATAAACAACGATTTTATCGACAAGTTCGTTAAACATTGAATCAGAGATTTCTGTTGGATTTTTGCACTTGCGAATCAGCGAAATGAAATGCCGAATATCAGCAGAACTTGATTTATCTTCGGCAATTTCGGATTTCATCGTTTCCATCTGCGATTCCAATTCTGCCTGCTCGCTATCATACTGTGCCATCAGCTGCTTGTACTGTCGTTCGGGCAGCAGTCCAGACATAAGATTTTCGTACAGGCTACGAATAAGGGCAGAAAGCTCATCATAGCGTTTTTGACAACGTTTCAATTCCGATTGGTTCTGCTTCGGCTTTTCTTCACGTTTCTCTTTCCAAAGTGATTGCAATTCCAAAGCGAAGGTTTCTTCATCTTTTAGAACAAATCTCGAAAAGCGTTTGACCGATGCCAATATCAGGGCTTCAACATTATCGGCACTGATTGAATGGGCAGTACAGCCATTTACCCGACTTGCATATCCACCACAACGATAAGAATATTGAGTAGACCCATTCTTTTTACTGTAGTGTGTTTGCAAGGTCAATCTTCTGCCGCAGTCGGCACAATACAGATACCCGCTTAAACGGTTGGTGTGCGTTCCCCAAGCAGAAGCACGATTCACTCGGCATCTGCGTTTCTGAACACTATCCCAAAGTTCTTGCGATATAATCGGTTCATGCGTGTTCTGGAAAACGTACTGTTCATCTTCATCTGTTTCTTTTCTCTTGTGAAGTTTGAAATTTGTGCTTACAGATTTTCGTAAAACAGTGTGTCCCAGATATTCCTGCCGACCTAAAATTGTTCTTACGGAGGAGGTGCCCCACAGGTACGGATTGGAGAACTTTGTCCCATTGTACTGCTCCGGGTGATATTTCTTTGCGTATGCAGCAGGAATCAGGACTTTTTCCTCTGTCAACAGTTCTGCGATTGTCCGTGGGCTTTTTCCTTCGTTCGCAAGAAGAAAAATGCGCTTTACGACTTCGGATGCCACCGGATCAACGACAAGTGTCTGCTTGTCGTTCGGCAAACGGTTATATCCATACGGAATAGAGCCGCTGCAACGTTTTCCATCTTTCATCCGGGCATCGAACACAGCCTTGATTTTATTACTCGTGTCTTTGGCATACCATTCGTTCATAATATTCAAAAACGGAGCAAAATCATTGTCTGAAGCATTGTTGCTGTCGATGCTGTTGTTGATTGCAAGGAATCGGACGTTTTTCTGTGGGAACAGAACTTCCGTATAAAAACCGACTTGCAGATAATTTCGTCCTAAGCGGCTCATATCCTTCACAATAAGCATTTCGACATTTCCTGCTTCTACCTCTTTTATTAGAGATTGAAAGCCGGGACGATTGAAATTCACACCTGAAAAGCCATCATCTGTAAAATGGCGGATGTTCTTGAAGCCGTTCTTTTGGGCGTAATCTTCCAGATATTTCTTTTGGTTGGTGATGGAATTCGATTCACCAGCAAGATCATCATCTCTTGACAAACGCTCATAGAGTGCGGTGATTTTTGGTTCTTTAGGCATTTGTTCTACCTCCTTTCTTATGGAATCTTTCAATTTAGGACAATCAAGTTTATCGTCCTATTAAAGTATAGCCCTCGGGCGCAAGTTCAATGGCCGTGGTCGTCTCACCGAAGGTGGATGCCCACGCATCAAAATGGGTCAGCCCTTTCTG
>NZ_JBBMEO010000034.1:0-21142 GCF_040096515.1 Faecalibacterium tardum
CCCAGCGGAGCCTCCTTGCACGCTGACGGCAGGCAGAAAGTTGCCATAGCAGCAACGCTGCAACTGCCGTTCACCGTTACGACCCCACCCATGAAAAAAGGTTCTGAAAAGCCCGCAGACTTTTCAGAACCATAAAATTAAAATTATTTTCCCGCTTACCCCAGCTGGCTCTGGGTCAGAGACAGCCGCTGGTAGGCAATGCGCGGGGTGCCGTCCTCTACATGGATGATGCCGCAGCGGGTAAAGCCCTCGCTTTCCAGCAGATGCTGCATTACCTTGTTGTCGGCGTGGGTGTCGGCGCGCAGGCTCTCGCAGTGCTCCAGACACCACTCCACCACTGCTTTGCCCACGCCCTTGCTCTCGCCCGCCGAAGCCAGCCGGTGCAGTGTGCCGTAGGGCAAGGTGTCGTTGAGCCACTGCCCGTCCTCGATGACCTTGTAGGTGGGGTCCTCGCCAAGGACAAAGGCAAACACCGCCTGCATCTGGCCGTTTACCATGTACACGAACAGCCGGTTGGTGTCGATATCCTCTTCCAGCAGCTCCGGGCTGGGGTAGTTGTCCCCCCACTGGGTGGGGTTGCCGTTTTTCGCCATGAAATCCCGCGCACGGGCATAGACTTCAAGGATCTTTGCCATATCCGCTCTTACTGCTCCGCGAAACATATCCACTCATCCTCTCTTGCCCGCGCCCTGCCGCGCGGGGTATATTTATTTCAGTATAACACAATTTTCCATAAAGCACCAGATTTTTCTCCATTTTGCGGCAAAAACAGACCGCCGTGCGCGGGGCGGCAGCACGGCGGTCGGGGGCAGTAAAACGAGGGGCTTCATGCGGTGGGGCGGCGGGTGGTGGTGCCGGTGCGCACCAGCCGGTACTCCCGGGGGCTCAGGCCGTAGCGCTCGTGGAACAGGCGGTAGAAGTAGCTGGTGTTCTCGTATCCCACCTGCGCAATGATCTGCTGGATGTTCAGATCGCTGCGGCGCAGCAGCCGCGCGGCAGTCTCCATGCGGTGCTTTTGCAGCAGTTCCTTGTAGGTGCGCCCGGTCTGGGCGCGCACGCACTCGCTGACATACGCCAGCGAAACACCATAAGCCCTTGCCACATTGGAAAGGCTGGCCTCACGATAATTTTGGGTGATCTCCTGCAGCGCCGCCTGCACCAGTGCATCGCGGCTCACGGCCTCCATGCGGGCGGGCTGCGTGGAGCGTTCAAGCTTTGCCATCATTGTATCTGTCCTCCGTAACGGTGCGGCGGGCGGGGGACTGGGGGAAGCCGGAACCACCCGCCGCACGATAACTGCGGAGCCCTTTCCGGGCTCTTATACCCTGAATACGAATGACCTGCCGCAGATATTGCAGAAAAGATAAAAATTTTTTAGTCAATTTTCGTTGTAGGGGGAGCTTTCCCACAGAAAAAGGCTGTCTGCCGGGTGGCAGACAGCCTTTTTCAGAAGAAAATAAGGAAAACACGCGCCCAAAGGGGCAGAGTGAGTATCAGAACATACTTTCGTCCTTGTAGTGCCCGGTGCGCACGAACTGCACCCACTCGGCTACGTTCACGGCGTGGTCGCCGATGCGCTCCAGATACTTGATGACCATGAGCAGATCCAGCGCGGCATCCACCTTGGCGGGGTCGGCGGCGATCTCCTGTGCCAGCGTGTGCTTGATGGCGTTGAAGTCGTAGTCCACGGCGTCGTCTGCGGCGATGACGCGGCGGGCGGCGATCTCATCCTCGGCGGTCAGGGCATCCATGGCGTCTAAGATCATCTGGTAGGCCTTGCGTCCCATGGCAATAGCCTGACTGACAGCGGGGTCTCTCTCCTTACGCACGGTGACGAGATGTGGGATGATCTCCGCGATATCCGAGGCGTGGTCGCCCATGCGCTCGATATCGGTGACCACCTTCATGGCGGTGGAAATGTGGCGCAGGTCGCCCGCTACCGGCTGCTGGCGCAGCAGCAAGGTCATGCAGCGGTGCTCGATGTCCCGCTCCATGTTGTTGATGCGGTCATCCCCCTGCACGATCTTCTGGGCGGCTGCGGTGTCGGCGGTGCACAGCGCTTCCAGCGCGTTCTCCACGGCCTCGGCGGCGTTCTGCCCCATCTCCACCAAAGCGACCCTGAGGGCTTCCAGATCGCTGTCGTATTGTTTGCGAATGCTCATTGCTTTGTTCCTCCCTGCATTAACCGAACCGGCCGGAGATGTAGTCCTCGGTGCGCTTGTCCCGGGGTGTGCTGAAGATCTGGTTCGTGGGGCCAACCTCCACCAGTTCCCCCAGCAGGAAGAAGGCGGTGCGGTCGCTGATACGGGCCGCCTGCTGCATATTGTGGGTGACGATGACCACGGTGTAGTTCTTTTTCAGCTCGTTCATCAACTCCTCCACCTTCATGGTAGAGCCGGGGTCCAGTGCGCTGGTGGGCTCGTCCATCAGCAGCACCTCGGGCTTGACCGCCAAGGCCCGGGCGATGCAAAGACGCTGCTGCTGCCCGCCGGAAAGGCCAAGGGCGCTCTTTTTCAGGCGATCCTTCACCTCGTCCCACAGGGCTGCGCCCCGCAGAGAGGTTTCCACCAGCTCGTCCAGCTCGGCCTTATTGCGCACGCCGTGCAGCTTGGGGCCGTAAGTGATGTTGTCGTAGATGCTCATGGGGAAGGGGTTCGCCTTCTGGAACACCATGCCCACGCGGCGGCGCAGGTCGGTCAGCTCCATCTCGCGGGCAAAGATATCCTCACCCTTCAGCCGTACATCGCCCTCGATGCGCACGCCCGGCACAAGGTCGTTCATGCGGTTCAGGGTCTTTAAAAAGGTGGACTTGCCGCAGCCGGAGGGGCCAATCAGTGCGGTGATCTCCCGCTCGCCCACATCCAGCGAAATGCTCTTCAGCGCCTTGAAGTCGCCGTACCAGAGGTTCAGATCCTTTGCCGATATCACCGGCACATTCGTGTTTTCCATAGAGTACCTCTTTATTTTTACTGCTTCTGTTTCAGTTTTGTTTTCGCCAGCCGTGCTGCCAGATTGATCAGCAGCACCAGCACCAGCAGCACTGCGCCGATGCCCCATGCGGAGGTGAAATCGCCGTCCTCAAAGGCGCGCAGATACAGCAGCACCGACAGGGTGGCACCGTTGGAGGTGTAGGCCTTGAACACGCTCTTGGCGATCACCTCTGCAGCACCGGCGGTGAACAGCAGCGCGGCGCTTTCGCCCACGATGCGTCCCACAGCCAGAATGCAGCCGGTGACGATGCCGTCGATGCTGCAGGGCAGCACGATGGTGCGGATGATGTGCCACTTGCCCGCACCCAGACCCATAGCGCCCTCACGGTAGCCCTGCGGCACGGTTTTGAGGGATTCCTGTGTGGTGCGGATGATGGTGGGCAGGTTCATCACCACCAGCGTCAGACTGCCGGACAAAAGACAGGTCTGGAAGCCCAGCGCCTGACTGAACACCAGCATACCCACCAAGCCGTAGATGATGCTGGGGATACCCGCCAGCGTTTCGTTGGTGAACTCGATGACCTCGATGAGCCGCCGGTTGGAGGCGTATTCGGTCAGGTAGACCGCCGCACCCACGCCCAGCGGCAATACGATGAGTAATGTCAGCACAATGACATACAGGGTGTTGAGGATGGCGGGCAGAATGCCGTCGGTCTTTTTCAGCACACTGGCGGTGGTGGAAAGGAATTTCCAGCTGATGTGGGGGATGCCCCGCACCAGCACCATGCCGATGATCCCGGCCACCAGAATCATCACCAGCACTGCGCTTGCCCAGACCAGCACGGTCATCACCCGGTTCCATGCCCGGCGGGAGGGCGAAAAGCCGTTATTCATCGCGGTTTCCTCCCTTCAGCACTACATTTAGCACAACGTTGATGAGCATGATGAACACGAACAGCACCAGCGCGATGCTGAACAGTGCCTGCCGCTGCAAGCCGCCGGCGTAGCTCATTTCCTTGGCGATGGCGGTGGTCAGCAAAGTGACGCTGCGGAACAGGCTGTCCGGCATATTGGGGCTGTTGCCCGCCACCATCATCACAGCCATGGCCTCGCCGATGGCGCGGCCGATGCCCAGCACAACGCCTGCGGCAATGCCGCTTTTCGCCGCCGGAATGCTGATCTTGAACCATGTTTCGGTGTCGGTGGCACCCAGCGCCAGACTGCCCTGCTCATACTCCGGCGGCACGGCGTTGAGCGCCGTCACCGACACGGACACGATGCTGGGCAGGATCATGATGGAAAGCACCACGATGGCGCTGAGCAGGCAGGCACCGGAGGCCTTGCCGAAGGTCTTGGCCACGGCGGGCACCAGCACCTGCATACCCAAAAGGCCGAACACCACGCTGGGGATGCCGGACAGCAGCTCGATGGCGGTGACCACCACGGTGCGCAGCTTGGGGTCTGCAGCCTTGGAGAGGAACACCGCCGTCAGCAGGCCGATGGGCACGCCGAGGATGGTGGCGCCCAGCGTGCCGTAGACGCTGGACAGGATAAAGGGCAGAATGCCGAACAGCGGTTCTGCCGCGGTGGACGCCCATTTTGTGCCGAACAGGAACTTGAAAATGCCGATCTTATGGATAGCCGGCACGCCAGAGACCACCATGTACACCGAGATGAGCGCCACACAGCACACTGCCAGCATTCCGCACAGGAAGAAGATGAAATTCATCACCGCTTCCAGCCAGTCGGCGGGGGTGCGGGGGAGCCGCACCCGGCGCAGATAGGATTTTTTGTTCATAGCTGAAATCCTTTATAAAAGCCGCACCAGCCCAGCCTTTTAGGGCAGGCCGACGCGGCAGTTCTCTTGTTCAGATGCGGAGTGGGTGGTTCACCGGGGAGCTTTCCCCGCGAAATTCGGGGCTTCCAGCTCCCGCCCTATTGCCTGCGGCAACAGGGTCCCACCCTCGGATCATTCGCTGGGGAAACTCCCCGGCAAACCACCCGGTAATTACTCGTTCACGGGCACAGCGCCTGCGGTGCGGATGAGGTCGGCAGCGTCCTTGCTGGTGGCAAAGTCCACAAAGGCTTGTGCCTGCTCAGACAGGGCAGCGCTCTTGTTGGTAACGAACACGAAGGGACGCTGAATCTTGTAGCTGCCGTCCTTCACGGTGTCCTCGCTGCACTCCACACCCTCCACGGTGACCATGGCGACAGTATCGCCCACAGCGGACAGAGAAGCGTAGCCGATGGCCAGCGGGTTTGCCTCCACAGCGCTGATGACAGCGCCGGTAGCGGTCAGCTCCTGTGCGTACTTGCAGCTGTCCTTCACGTCCACGATGCTCTCAAAGCCATCGCGGGTGCCGGAACCGGCCTCGCGACCCACCAGAACGATCTCGCCGTCGTCGCCGCCGACCTCCTTCCAGTTGGTGATCTCGCCGGTGAACATCTTCTTCAGCTGCTCCACAGTCAGGTCGGCGACCTTGCTGTCCTTGCTCACGATGATGGCGATGCCGTCCAGCGCCACGGTGGTGCCGTCCACATCGTTCTTCTCCTCGTCCTTCAGGGCGCGGGAGGACAGGCCGATGTCCAGCGTCTTGTCGGTAGCGCCGGTGATGCCTGCGCCGGAACCGGTGGGGTCGTAGCTGACGGTGACGCCCGGCTCGACCTCGGCAAAGCCCTCGGTCAGGGCAGCGATGACGTTCTTCATGGAAGTAGAACCGCCGGTAGCAACGTTGCCGCTCAGGGTGCCGGCTGCCTGCTCGGCAGCGGAAGAAGCGGTGGCGGAAACAGAAGCAGCGGTGCTGGATGCGGAAGAAGCAGAGCCGCCGCAGGCAGTCAGAGCAGCAGCCGCAGCAGCTGCACCGCAAACGGTCAGGAACGAACGACGAGAGATCTTTTTCATGATAAAATTTCCTCCATTAAAAACCCGGGCGTCCGCCCGGCACTGTCTTTTGTGTTTTCCTTGGGAACGGCCTTATTCTACCGCTTTTCCCCCCTTGCCGCGACCATGGACGTGCAAAAAGTGCGTAAAACTTTGTGCACAATGCCAGCCCCAATGTAAAGAACAGGTAATGCGGCGCAAAACAAAAAGCCGCCGGGCACTCCTGTTTCCAGAAGTGCCCGGCGGCGGGGTGTATTCGGTTTTACTCTACGCGGCTGGTCATGGTCTTGCCATCGTAGATGAACACAACATTCTTGCCCTTATACTTGATGCGCAGCTCGTAGGTGCCGTTCTCGCGGGACAGCTGCGTATTGTTTTCATGAGAGCCGTTTTCGGTCTCCAGACCGAAATCAAACCGGCTGAACACCTGATACTGCTTTGCGCCAACCTTCAGGTCAACCTCCGGCCAGCTGGGGATGAACACCATCTTCTCCGGCTTGTAGCCTTTCTCGGTAAAGATACCGGTGATATCCTTCCGGGGTATGCTCACATCCTCTTCGCTCCGGTTCCAGATGGCAAAGTAGGGCTTATACTGAACCTTACCGCTCTTACCACCACCGGAGAAATCGATTTTTCCGGTGATATCGCACAGGAACATTACGCCCTCCACTTCCTGCTTGGGGTGGTCGAGGTCAATGGTCGTCCCGCAGCCGGTCAAAGCCCCTGCGGCGGTCAGCACCAGTGCCCCGGCGCTGAGCTTGAGAAATGTTCTGCGGTCGATCATAGCAATGCACCTCCTGTATCGGGTATCACTTGGAAAACGCTGCTCTGCGGGATCAGACGGTCTGCTTTACAAAAGTGCTGGTCGTATAATCCAGTGTATAAATCTCCGTTACGAACCCGCTCGAGATCGTAAAAGTAACCTCGGCCTTCTTGGCTAAGACAGCTTCGTACAGGTCTTTCTGGTCTTCTTTCAGCGTAAAATGCATCCAGCCCTCTTTGATCTGACCCTTCGACAGATTGATCTTCCCACCGTTTTCCAGCAGATCGCCATCAGTATAGTTGTTGACCGGCTGTCCATTGATCTTCAGGGAGAAATAGCCCTTTGCAGGAATCGGCAGGGGCTTTTTGCTGCCGGAGGTATCCTTGACACGCACCCAGACGCTGATGTAGCCTTCCCATCCGGCTTCCGCTGTGCCGCCAAAGTCGATGCCGTTGTTTTTACCAAAAGCTTTGCCTGCCGTTGCCTGGAACAGGCCAAAGTCTGTGCCAATGTCACCATCACTGCAGCCGCCCAGCAGTCCGGTCATAGATACTGCCACTGCCACCGCAGCAGAGGTCTTTAAAAACGCACGACGATCCATTTTCATAGCCATAATACAAACCCTCCTCAAATGCTTTTTGCACCCTAAGAGTACCACATTTTACCACATTGTCAACTATCGGAACTTAGGTTTCACCATTTTATCGTTCCTTTATAGTAGATATCGCAGCGCGGCAGCGGGCGCAGTGTCTGCCGCCGTTCCGGGGCTGCGGCGAAAATTTTACTTTTTTCCAATAAAATCGAAATTTGCTGTTGACAAAGGGCACCCGGTATGCTAAAATAGCCAAGTCGGGTGCGAACACCTGATGCAAAATGGACGTATGGCCCGTTGGTCAAGCGGTTAAGACAGAGGCCTCTCACGCCTTTAACATCGGTTCGATTCCGGTACGGGTCACCATTTTATAGTAGTAAAACGGTCATGTGCCGTTTTATATAGATGCCTCTTTAGCTCAGTCGGTTAGAGCACCTGACTGTTAATCAGGGTGTCGCCTGTTCGAGTCAGGCAAGAGGCGCCAGCAAAGCGATGGAAATTTTCCATCGCTTTTTTCTTTTTCCCGGCGGCCTTGTTGACAGCACCGCCCCGGGGGGCTATACTTAACACACTATAAAGTATAAAAGGAACCTCCTGCCGCGCAGCTTTACGGTGCAGTAAGGCGAAAAGGCGCCCCCTTGGGGGAGCTGGCAATGCCGCAAGGCATTGACGGAGGGGGATCAAACCCTTGACAAAGGAGAACATCATGAAAAAAGTTATTCTGACCGGCGACCGTCCCACCGGTCGCCTGCACGTTGGCCACTATGTCGGCTCTCTGAAGGAGCGGGTGCGGCTGCAGAATACCGGCGAATATGACGAGATCTTTATCATGATCGCCGATGCGCAGGCGCTGACCGATAACGCCGACAACCCGGAGAAGGTGCGCCAGAACATTCTGCAGGTGGCACTGGACTATCTGGCCTGCGGTCTGGACCCCAACAAGGTGCACATCTTCATCCAGTCCATGGTGCCCCAGCTGACCGAGCTGAGCTTCTACTACCAGAATCTGGTCACCGTCAGCCGTTTGCAGCGCAACCCCACCGTGAAGAGCGAGATCCAGATGCGCAACTTCGAAGCCAGCATCCCGGTGGGCTTCTTCTGCTACCCCATCAGTCAGGCTGCCGATATCACCGCCTTTAAGGCTACCACCGTGCCCGCCGGTGAGGATCAGAAGCCCATGATCGAGCAGTGCTGCGAGATCGTGCACAAGTTCAATTCTGTCTACGGCGAAACGCTGGTAGAGCCCCAGATCGTTCTGCCCCAGAACGCCGCCTGCCTGCGTCTGCCCGGCATTGACGGCAAGGCCAAGATGAGCAAGAGCCTTGGCAACTGCATCTACCTGTCCGAGGAGCCGGAGGAGATCGAGAAGAAGGTCAAGTCCATGTTTACCGACCCCAACCACCTGCGTGTGCAGGACCCCGGCAAGGTGGAGGGCAACCCGGTGTTCATCTATCTGGACGCTTTCTGCCGCCCCGAGCACTTTGCCGAGTTCTGGCCGGAGTACCAGAATCTGGACGAGGTCAAGGCACACTATCAGCGCGGCGGCCTTGGCGATATGAAGGTGAAAAAGTTCCTGAACAGCGTCATGCAGGCTGAGCTGGAGCCCATCCGCACCCGCCGCAAGGAGTGGGAGCAGCGCCTGCCCGAAGTGGTGGAGATCCTCAAGGAGGGCAGCGCCTACGCCGAAAAGACCGCTGCCGCCACACTGGACGAGGTGCGCAAGGCCATGCGCATCGACTACTTCGACAACGATAACCTGCTGAAGTAAGTTTTATGAGAGAGCCCGAAACGCCTGCGGCGTTTCGGGTTCTCTTTTGCATCGTTTACGAAAATTGCATAGAAAGCACGGGCAGACTATGCTAAAATAAGGGCAACAAGTACAGAAAACCCCGTTCTGGGGGCGAGAAGAAAAAAGGAGAACCACCATGCAAAAGACCATCTGGATCACCGGAGCAAGTTCCGGCATCGGCCGGGAGTTCGCCCGCCGGTACGCCGCCATGGGCTGTCGGCTCATCCTGACTGCCCGCCGCGCCGACCGCTTGCAGGCTCTTGCCAAGGAGCTGCACGCAGCCCACGGCACCGACTGCCGCATCGAGACCGCCGACCTCTCCCGCGCCGAGGAGTGCCGCCGCCTGTGCGAGGTGCTGGCGGATGAACACATCGACATCTTCATCAACAACGCCGGTTTCGGCGTCTGCGGCAGCATTCTGGAAACGGATGAGACCCGCGAGGAAGAGATGATCCAAGTGAATGTTGCCGCCATGGCGCGGCTGTTCCGCGCCGTGGTGCGCAAGATGAACGCGCAGGGCGGCGGCACCATCCTGAATGTGGCGTCCTCTGCGGGGCTTCTGCCCGGCGGGCCTTATATGGCGGGCTACTACGCCAGCAAAGCCTATGTAGTCAGCATGACCCGCGGCGTGGCCGAGGAGCTGCGGGAGATGCACAGCCCGGTCTACGTCTGCGCCCTCTGCCCCGGCCCGGTGGATACCGAGTTCAACGACCACGCCGGTGTGGTGTTTGCCCTGCGGGGCATCACGCCAGAGCTGTGCGTGGAGGAGGCTTTGCTGGGCATGATGCACCGCAAGACCATCATCGTGCCCTCTGCCTTTATGCGGCTGTGCACCAGTGCCCAGCGCCTTGTGCCCATCCCCCTGCTGATGCCCATTGTGGCACGCCAGCAGAAGAAAAAGCTGGGGTAAAAGACAAAGGTCGCCTAAACTTGTCAACAAGCCCAAAGATAGTCGGAATATCTTGTGCACCGTGACAAGGCACGTCATCCCACACAAACTGATGACCGAAAAACAGCGGGTTGACGTATTGTTTTGCGGTGAAAAAACGGAAATCTAAAGAAAGTACAACAAAACTTCACAAGAATGTGCCTTGACACTTCCTGCAAAGGATGCTAGACTGGTATACAAGTAAGAGCGCACTCCGGCACGGCCGGATACGACGCGCTTTGCAAAGCAGCACGGTGCGGTTTTGCCCCGTGTAAAATATGGTTTTTTGACAGGAGGACTTTATTATGGCACAGTGCACTCCCAAATCTTTTGACCTGACCGGCAAGGTGGCGCTGATCACCGGCGCATCCTACGGCATCGGCATGGCAATTGCAAAGGCTATGGCAGCCAACGGCGCTACCATCGTGTTCAATGATATCAAGCAGGAGCTGGTGGACAAGGGTCTGGCTTCCTATGCAGAGGCAGGCATCAAGGCTCACGGCTACGTCTGCGATGTCACCGATGAGGACGCCGTCAATGCAATGGTGGCAAAGATCACCGAGGAAGTCGGCCACATCAACATTCTGGTCAACAACGCCGGTATCATCAAGCGCATCCCCATGACCGAGATGAGCGCTGCCCAGTTCCGTCAGGTCATCGACGTGGATCTGAACGCTCCCTTCATCGTGGCAAAGGCCATCATCCCCGATATGATCGCACAGGGCGGCGGCAAGATCATCAACATCTGCTCCATGATGAGCGAGCTGGGCCGTGAGACCGTTTCTGCCTATGCAGCAGCAAAGGGCGGCCTGAAGATGCTGACCAAGAATATCGCTTCCGAGTACGGCGCTTACAACATCCAGTGCAACGGCATTGGACCCGGCTACATCGCTACCCCGCAGACCGCACCGCTGCGCGAGATCCAGCCCGACGGCAGCCGTCACCCCTTCGACCAGTTCATCGTTGCCAAGACCCCCGCAGGCCGCTGGGGCGAGGCCGAGGATCTGGGCGGACCCGCTGTGTTCCTGGCATCTGAGGCTTCTGACTTTGTCAACGGCCTGATCCTGTATGTGGACGGCGGCATTCTGGCCTACATCGGCAAGCAGCCCCAGTAAACGCTGAGGGCACTCCGCAGTTCTTGACCCGGGGGCTGCCGCACAGCGTTGTGTGGCAGTCCCCTTTTGTTTGTACGGGAAAGGATGTTATGTTATAATGGAAAAAGCACATCAGGATATCCCTTGGGTGCCCCATGCCGAAATTTCCCCGGAACCCTGCGGCCCCGGGGTGCAGCGCCGCGTGCTGGCGTATAGCAAAGACGCCATGTGCGTGGAAAACACCTTTGAGACCGGCGGCGTGGGTGCCATGCACTGCCACCCCCACACCCAGATTACCTATATCGTCTCCGGGCGATACCGCTTTACCATCGGGGACGAGACCCGGGAGGTAGGCCCCGGCGATACCCTGCTCAAGCAGAACGGCGTGATGCACGGCTGTGTCTGTCTGGAGGGCGGCGTGATGCTGGATTTCTTTACCCCCATGCGGGAGGACTTTGTATAATCCCTGCACACCGCAGGGAAAAATAAGAAGGAGAACCATTGTTATGAAGATCGCACTTATCAACGAGAACAGTCAGGCCGCCAAGAACGGCATCATTGAAGCCGCCCTGAAAAAGGTGGTGGAGCCCATGGGTCATGAGGTGGTCAACTACGGCATGTACGCCGCCGATGACGCTGCACAGCTGACCTATGTGCAGTGCGGCATTCTGGCTGCTATCCTGCTGAACAGCGGCGCTGCGGACTACGTTGTTACCGGCTGCGGCACCGGCGAGGGCGCCATGCTGGCACTGAACAGCTTCCCCGGCGTTATCTGCGGCCATGTGGAGGACCCCGTGGATGCCTACACCTTTGCCCACGTCAACGACGGCAACGCCGTTGCCATGCCCTTTGCCAAGGGCTTCGGCTGGGGCGGCGAGCTGAACCTCGAGTACTGCTTCGAGAAGCTGTTCGGCTTCGGCCACGGTCAGGGCTACCCCAAGGAGCGCGTTGTGCCCGAGCAGCGCAACAAGAAGATTCTGGACGGTGTGCGCGCTGCCACCTTCAAGCCCCTCATCGAGTGCCTGAAGAGCATCGATCAGGATCTGCTGAAGGGTGCTGTGGCCGGTGCAAAGTTCTCTGAGCTGTTCTTCGTTTCCTGCAAGGACGAGGAGCTGGCCGCCTACATCAAGACCCTGCTGTAAGCTGCGGAGGAGATCATGCAAGGACTGACCCTGTTCAACCTGAACCTCACCCACCTTCTGGATGCTTTTCTGGAAACGGCAGTGCCCATGATCGCCGGTCTTGCCGAGGTGGTGGGCCTGTTCATCATCATCACCAGTCTGGCCAAGGCTACTTTCTACTATGTCCGCGCCACCTTCTTCAACGACCACCGGGACTTCCACCATGAAATGAGCAGCGGCCTGACCACCGCGCTGGAATTTCTGATGTCGGCAGAGATCGCCAAGACCTTCCTGCTGCAAAATCTGGAGTCCGTGGTGCCGCTGGCGGCTACCTTTGCGCTGCGCGCTTTGATGAGTATGCTGCTGCACTGGGAGATGGAGGGCGGCCACCGCCCGGCAAATGCCAAGGAAAAGGGCAAGTCCGGCTCCCCGAAGGACGGCGAAAACGGCTGACAGGCAAAAGATTTGCCAAACTTTAGCAGGGCGAAGTTTTACCGTATTGTGAAAAACGTAAAACCTTGAGATGAATACTTGACAGGTTTGCACAAAGAGACTATACTCGTGCCATCGAAAGCAAAGGCGCTGACGGAAGCAATTCCGCCAGCGCCTTTTGTGTTTTCGGGGATACTGCCGCACGGAGAGAATAGAGGGCTCCCTGTGCAAAAAAACGACCGTAGGAGGTAGGAAAGTATGTTTAGCTCCGTCAACACCTGCTGGACGCTCGTAGGAGCGTTTCTAGTGTACTTCATGCAGGCCGGATTCGCCCTGTGCGAGGCCGGCTTTACCCGGGCAAAGAACACCGGCAACATCCTGATGAAAAACATGATGGATTTCTGCATCGGCACGCCCTGTTACTGGCTCATCGGCTTCGGCCTGATGTTCAGCGGCACCGGCGCACTGATCGGCGGTTTCGATCCCTTCATTCAGGGCGATTACAGCCACTTGGGTCTGGATATCCCCCTGTGGGTGTACATCGTGTTCCAGACCGTGTTCTGCGCTACGGCAGCCACCATCGTCTCCGGCTCCATGGCCGAGCGCACCAACTTCAAGGCCTACTGCGTGTACTCCGCCGCCATCTCGCTGGTGGTGTACCCCATCTGCGGCCACTGGATGTGGGGCGGCGGCTGGCTGCAGAGCATGGGCTTCCACGATTTTGCAGGCTCCGCAGCCGTGCATAATGTGGGCGGCGTCATCGCTCTGCTAGGCGCTTGGATGCTTGGCCCCCGTATTGGCAAGTACGATAAGGACGGCAACCCCCACGCCATCCCCGGTCACAACCTGACCGCCGGTGCTCTGGGCGTGTTCATCCTGTGGTTCTGCTGGTTCGGCTTCAACGGCGGCTCTTCCCTGAGCCTGTCCACCGATGCTACCATGACCCTGACCGGTCTGGTCTGCTTCAACACCAACCTTGCCGCAGCCGTTGCCACCTGCGTGACCATGATCTTCACTTGGCTGCGCTACGGCAAGCCGGATGTCTCCATGACCCTGAACGGTTCTCTGGCTGGCCTTGTGGCCATTACCGCAGGCTGCGATACCGTCTCCCCCTTCGGCGCTTTCTTCATCGGCTTTGTGGCCGGTATCCTTGTGGTGCTGAGCGTGGAATTCTTCGATAAGATCGCCAAGGTGGATGACCCCGTAGGTGCTGTTTCCGTCCACTTTGCAAACGGCGTCTGGGGCACCATTGCGGTGGGTCTGTTCTCCACCGGCTCCAACACCGCCCATGCCGGTCTGTTCTACGGCGGCGGTCTGGCACAGCTGGGCACCCAGCTGCTGGGTCTGGTCTGCGTGGATGTCTATGTTGTGATCGTGATGTTCATCATCTTCAAGATCATTGATAAGACCCTTGGCCTGCGTGTGCCCGCCGAGGTGGAGATCGACGGTCTGGACATCCACGAGCACGGTCTGGCTTCCGCTTATGCAGGCTTTGCCATCTCGGATGCAAACTCCGCTGCCATGACCCCCAACGAGAACACTGATCTGGGCGAGGACGATATCACCAAGGCGACCGCAAAGCAGATGGATGCTGCCGTGCCGGTGGTGCGCGAGCCTGTGATCCACGATGGCGTCTACGACACCGGTATGCACAAGGTATCCATCATTGCAAAGCTGGCTAAGTTCGATCAGCTCAAGACCGCCCTGAATGATCTGGGCGTCACCGGCATGACCGTAACGCAGGTCATGGGCTGCGGCATCCAGAAGGGCACGCCTGAAAAGTACCGCGGCGTGCCGGTGGATACTACCCTGCTGCCCAAGATCAAGGTGGAGGTCATCGTCTCCCGCATCAGCGTGGACGCTGTGGTGGAAGCTGCCAAGAAGGCACTGTACACCGGCCACATCGGCGATGGCAAGATCTTTGTCTACAACGTGACCCGCGTGGTCAAGATCCGCACCGGCGAGGAAGATTACGCCGCGCTGCAGGATGTGGAGTAACCCTCCACAAGTTTCTCTGCTGTTCCCGCTGCGGCGGCAGCCCGGCTGCTCCGACACAGTTCCCGCCGCCCGGCGTGACAGATAGATCGTTCTCCTTTTCCTTTTTTGTTCGAGTCAGTAAGTCGAAAGCCCCGCTCCTGCGCACAAGGGAGCGGGGCTTTTGCTATGAAAAAAAGTGCCCCGGAAACGCCGACAGGCGTTTCCGGGGCACTTATCATTTATACCTTACAGGCTGCGGGTGCGGATCTCGGTGGTAACCTTGGCGATGAAGTCCTCAAGGCTCATCTCGGTGGTCTCGCCCTTGCGGTCGCGCACGGAGATGTTGCCGGCCTCGGCTTCCTTGGCGCCCAGCACCAGCATATAGGGCACGCGATCCACCTGCTGTGCGGCACGGATCTTGTAGCCGATCTTCTGGTTGTCGTCATCCAGCACAACGCGGATACCGGCGTCAGACAGCTTCTCGGTCACATCCTGTGCGTACTCCAACGTCTTTTCGGACACGGGCAGCACCTTGACCTGCGTGGGAGCCAGCCAGGTGGGGAACTTGCCCTTGGTCTCCTCGATCAGGTAAGCCATGAAGCGATCCAGAGAGCCCAGAATTGCGCGGTGCAGCACCACGGGGGTCTTTTCAGAGCCGTCCTTGTCCACATAGGTCAGGTGGAACTTTGCGGGCAGGCAGAAGTCCAGCTGGCAGGTGGACAGGGTGTACTCGGCACCCACGGCGGGCTTCACGTTCACGTCCAGCTTGGGGCCGTAGAAGGCAGCCTCGCCGATCTCCTCGGTGAAGTGGATGCCCAGCTCGGTCAGCACTTCGCGCAGGGCCTGCTCTGCATGGTTCCACATGGCATCATCGTCGTGGTACTTCTTCTTGTCGGCAGGATCACGCAGGCTCAGCACGCAGCGGTAATCGGTGATGTTGAAGTCCTTGTACACCTCAAAGATCAGGTTGCACACGTCTGCGACCTCGCTCTTGATCTGCTCCGGGGTGCAGAACAGGTGAGCATCGTTCTGGCAGAAGTGACGGCCGCGCTCGATGCCCTTCAGGGTGCCGGAGGACTCGTAGCGGAAGTCGTGGGCGATCTCGCCGATGCGCATGGGCAGGTCACGGTAAGAATGGGGACGATTTGCGTAGATCATCATGTGATGGGGGCAGTTCATCGGGCGCAGCACATAGCTCTCGCCCTCCATCTCCATGGCGGGGAACATGTTCTCACGGTAGTGATCCCAGTGACCGGAGGTCTTATACAGGTTCACAGTACCGATGCAGGGAGTCATCACGTGCAGGTAGCCGCGTGCACGCTCCTTCTCCTTGATATAGTTTTCCAGCTCCTGCCAGACGGTGTAGCCTGCGGGCAGGAACATGGGCAGGCCGCGGCCCACCAGATCATCGGTCATGAACAGGCCCATCTCCTTGCCGATCTTGCGGTGATCGCGCTCGCGGGCCTCCTGCTGCTCCTTCTCCCATGCGTCCAGCTCTTCCTGATTGCGGAAAGCCACGCCGTTGATACGGGTCAGCATCTTGTTTTCCTTGTCGTTCTTCCAGTATGCGCCGGACTGCTGGGTGATCTTGAAAGCCTTCAGTGCCTTGGTGTAGGTCAGGTGGGGTCCGATGCACATATCCACGTACTCGCCCTGCTGGAAGAAGCTGAACTCGGTCTCGTCAGCCAGATCTGCCATGTGCTCGATCTTGTAGTTCTCTTTGCGCTCTTCCATCAGCTTCACGGCCTCGGCACGGGGCAGGATGAAGGGCTTGATGGGCAGGTTCTCCTTGACGATCTTGCGCATCTCTTTTTCGATGTTGGCCAGATCCTCGTCGCTCAGTTTCTGGTCGCCCAGATCGACATCGTAGTAGAAGCCGTTCTCGGTGGCAGGGCCGAAGGCAAAATCAGCCTGCGGATACAGGCGCTTGATGGCCTGTGCCATAACATGAGCAGCGGTGTGACGGATAACGTGCAGCTCCTGATCCTGCGGGCACTCGTCCACATGACCGTCCTTGTAGATGATCTTCATAGTAGATTCTCCTTTGACAATGCGGTTTTGAACAAAAATAAAAAGCGCTTCACCCCGTAAAACTCACGGGATGAAGCGCCGATCAAATGTCTGCGTTCCACGGTTCCACCCGAATTGCGCGCTCCCCGGCGGGGAAACGCGCCCCTCGCAGTGCTGTAACGGGCACGCCCGGCAGAGGTTCGCCTCTGCACTCTGCGGTGGTAGAAGCCGGGGTCATGGCAGGCTGCTTGCAGCACCCGGAAACCCGGGGCAGCCCTCTCTGCGGCATGAAAAGCGGGGCTTCAGTTTGTCCGCATCAATGTTTTGGACAGGATGAAACTACGCTGATTGTAGCACGCCGGAACAAAAAAATCAAGGGATAGCGGCAGAAATGTATAAAATCGTTCTCCCCCGCTGCACCTTGCCACAGGCGGCGAAGCAGTGTATAATAGGCGCAGAACGATACAACGCCGGAACCCCCGGCAGATACAGGAGGAATTGCAGATGAATAAACCGGTACTGGTCGTCATGGCAGCCGGCATGGGCAGCCGTTACGGCGGCATGAAGCAGATCGACCCGGTGGGCCCCAACGGACAGGTCATTATGGACTACTCTCTCTACGACGCCCGCCGCGCCGGCTTTGAGACCGTGATCTTTGTCATCAAGCACGAGATCGAGGACGCCTTCAAGGCAGCCATCGGCGACCGCGTGGCGAAAGCAATGAACGTGAAGTACGCTTTTCAGCAGCTGGAAGAGCTGCCCGCAGGCTTTGCCGTGCCGGAAGGCCGTGTAAAGCCTTGGGGCACCTGCCATGCCGTGCTGGCTGCAAAGCCCCTGATCGACGGCCCCTTTGCGGTCATCAATGCGGACGACTACTACGGCCCGGAGGCCTTTCAGGTAATGTACGATTACCTGTCCACCCACGCCGATGATGATTTCTACCGCTACTGCATGGTCAGCTATCTGCTGAAGAACACCCTGTCCGAGAACGGCAGCGTGGCACGCGGCGTGTGCATCAAAAACGAGGACGGCACCCTGCAGAGCGTGACCGAGCGCACCCGCATCGAGCCCTGCGATGGCGGCGCACACTACACCGAAGATGGCGGTGAGAGCTGGGTGGATCTGCCCGGCGACACCCCCGTGAGTATGAACCTGTGGGGCTTCGGCAAGAGCTTTCTGGACGAGGCCGAGCAGCGCTTTGCGGGCTGGCTGACCGAGAATCTGCCGGTGAACCCCCTGAAGTGCGAGTATTTCCTGCCGCTGGTCGTGACCGAGCTGATCGAGGAAAACAAGGCAAAAATTCAGGTGCTGCGCAGCACGGATAAGTGGTTCGGCGTCACCTACCGGGAGGATAAGCCTTTGGTGGTGGATGCCATCGCCCGCAAGACCGCCGAGGGTCAGTACCCCGAAAACCTATGGAAGTAAATGCTTCCTGATCGCGTAAAATTATTTTGACAAGAACAAAGACGGGCAGCCCGCGGGCTGCCCGTCTTTGTGTTTTATCGTTCTTATTCCTCGCCTTTTTTCAGGATGTCCAGTTCCGGCATCAGCTCGGTGCTCACGATGGTAAGCATCTGTTCCAGCTTTGCGCATTCCTCGGGGGTAAAGCGCTGCCGGGCACGCTCCACTACGGTGTGCAGATACGAGTAGCTGATGTTGTAGTAGTCGATATACTTCTGGGTGGGGCGCAGATGGTACTCCCGCCGGTCGGTGGTGGACTGGATCTTTTCCACATAGCCCTTTTTCACCAGACTGCCGATCTTGTACGCCGCATTGGGGGTGGAGATCTGCATCATGCGGGAAAACTCCGCAATGGTGGGCTCGCCCATGGCCATGATGCCCTCCATGCAGAAGGACTCCACCGTGGTCAGGGTAGCCTCACGGGTGGCAAAACGCTGGAACACGTTCTGATAAAAATGCAGCTTGAATTTGGTATAGACGTCCTGAAAAGCTTTTTCCAGCATGGGTCATGCGCCTCCGATGCTTTAGTTTTCTTGCTATACGGCTAGTATACCACGAAAATGCCCCGCTGCATAGCGGAATTTTTACACAGCATCCCCGGAAGTTTTTGCCCGGGTGTGGGCGCGGATGACACCGAGCACCGCCAGTTCCAGCACGATGGCAACCACCAGCAGCACCAGCGAGGTGACAAGGCTTGCGCGGCTGCCCAGCACCGCCTGTGCAAGGCCGGTGATGATGTAGCACACCGCCGAGCAGGCCGCCGCCGTAATGGCGTAGGGCAGCTGGGTGGAAACGTGGTTCACATGACTGCAATGTGCGCCTGCCGAAGCCATGATGGTGGTATCCGAGATGGGAGAGCAGTGGTCGCCGCACACCGCGCCGGACAGGCAGGCGGCAATGGACACCACCAGCATCTCGCCGTCCGGGAAGGCCTGACAGACGATGGGGATCAGGATGGAGAAGGTGCCCCAGGAAGTGCCGGTGGCAAAGGCAAGGAACACCGCCACAAGGAAGATGATGAACGGCAGCAGATACTGCAAAGCCGCCGCAGAGCTGCCCAGCAGGTTTGCCACATAATACTTTGCACCCAGCAGGCCGGTCATGCCGGACAGCGTCCATGCAAGGGACAAAATCAGCATGGGGCTGACCATGGCCTTGAAGCCCTCGGGGATGCAGGCGGCAAAGTCCTGAAAGGTCATCACGCCGCGTACCCGGTAAAATACAAAGGTGAACAGCAAAGCGATGCTGCTGCCCAGCACCAGACCCGCCGAGGCGTTGCAATCCGCAAAGGCGGTGATGAAGTCCACGCCCTCAAAGAAGCCGCCGGTGTACACCATGCCGAAGATACAGGCCGCGATCAGCACCAGCACCGGCGCGATCAGGTCGATGACATGGCCGTTGGTGTCATTCCCATCGTCCACGTCGTCGCCGTAGGGACGGTCGGCGGTGGTAAACAGGTCGCCGTTTTTGGCGTTGTCCTCGTTCAGCTTCATGGGGCCGAACTCTGCCCCGGTAAAGATGAGGAACAGGCTCATCACAACGGTCATGACGGCGTAATAGTTATAAGGAATGGTGCGCAGGAACATGGTAAAGCCGTTGATGCCGGAACCCGCCGGGACGCTGGAAGTGACCGCAGCCGCCCAGCTGGACACCGGCGCAATGATGCAGATGGGCGCGGCGGTGGAATCGATCAGGTAAGCCAGCTTTGCGCGGGACACCTTCTGCCGGTCGGTTACCGGGCGCATCACCGAGCCCACGGTCAGGCAGTTGAAGTAGTCGTCCACAAAGATCATCACGCCCAGCAGCAGGGTGGCAAACTGTGCGCCTGCCCGGCTGTGGATGTGGGTGGATGCCCAGCGTCCGAAGGCTGCTGAGCCGCCCGCCTTGTTCATCAGCGCCACCAGAATGCCCAGCATCACCAGAAAGGCCAGAATGCCCACATTGCCGGAGTCCGACAGCTTGGTGATCATGCCGCCGTCCTCGTTGAAGAACAAGGTGTTCAGCGCCAGCTCAAGGTTGCCGTTGGCGTACAGCAGCGCGCCGGAGGCAATGCCCACCAGCAGCGAGGTGTACACCTCCTTGGTGTTCAGCGCCAGCACGATGGCAATGACCGGCGGCAGCAGGGAAAAGAAGGTGCTGTACACCGCACAGGTGTAGGTGGCGGGGTCGGCTACCTTGCCGGGGGTCACCGCCGTGCACCACAGCAGCAGGGCAAAGACGAACAGCGCCCCCACCCAAGAAAGGTTTTTGTTTTTCATAAGCTCCTCATATCAGGTGTCAATCATTGTCTGCGGGGTTCGTCCGGCGTATCGGGGCGCAGGCTGCGGGGCAGACTACCCACAGAAATGCAAAGGGGGTGTGCACCGTGCCGGATTATAAGGCCATGTACTTTGAACTGTTCCGCGCCAGCGTGCAGGCTGTGCAGCTTTTGCAGGACGCGCAGACCCGCGCCGAGCAGCAGCTGCTGGCTGCAGACTTGCCGCCGCTGCGGCTGGACGAAACAGAACCGGACGATCCTTAGCCCTTTTTGGCCTCGGCCTTAGCGGCAAACTTTTCCTCAAAGATGATAAAGCGCTCGTGGGTGCCGCCGCCCACAGGACCCTTCTCGTCCGCAAGCGTCACCTTAAAGGTCAGCTTGCGGCCTTCCACAGCCACCAGCTCACTGTGGCAGGTCACGGTCATGCCCACAGGGGTGGGTGCGGTGTGCTCCAGCTCCAGCTTGGTGCCCACCGTGCCGCTGCCCGCTTCCAGCGCAGGGGCAACGCTCTGCCAGCAGGTCTTTTCGGCCAGTGCCACCAGTGCAGGGGTAGCAAACACGTCCAGCGTGCCGCTGCCCATGGTCTTTGCAGTGTTCTCTGCGCTCACGCGCACGCTCTGCTCGCCGCAGATTCCGGTTTCCAACTTCATATACAGTTCCTCCTTATGCGTCCTTTGAACGCAGTTGTGTGATTTGTGCTCATACGCCTTTATAAGATATCACAAAACGCGCCGGAATGCACTATTTTTTGCATATTTTTTCAGGGAAGCGCCCGGAAAGCGGGAGGACTGGAAGCGTGTCGCGCTCCGCGGGGAACGTTTCTGCCTGCCTTCAGCGTGCAGGGACGCTCCGCTGGGCCAGAGGCAGGGAGGGGTGTTCCGATTCCCCCCTCCCTACCTCTGGACTC
>NZ_JBBMEO010000035.1:0-18815 GCF_040096515.1 Faecalibacterium tardum
TGCGGGGTGGGTGGAGTCCAGAGGTAGGGAGGGGGGAGTCGGAACACCCCTCCCTGCCTCTGGCCCAGCGGAGCGTCCCTGCACGCTGAAAGCAAGCAAAAAGTTCCCCCGCAAAGCGCACACTTTTCTGGTTCTCTTTTGGTGTCAAAAGAGAACATCCACACTCCCTGTTTTTTCCTCCCATCACCTTTCCGGCTGATGGGTTGAAAAATTTTCGCCTTTCTGTACAAACGCACTGAAAAATTGTAGGATAAGAATGGAAAAGACGTTCACTTTCACGCTTTACAACTTTACCTAGATAAAGTAAAATAAGGACAGAAGCCTTTCATACTATGGGCGCGGAGGATGCCGCGCCGGATGTTTTTGTGTATAGAGACGCCGGAATTGTGCCGGCGCAGGGAAAGAAACGAGGGAGCAGGATGGAGTTCAGTCTGGAGCATCTGCAGCCAAAGGAGCGTGCCTCCTTTGCGCTGCGCAGCCTGTACGAGACGGCAGGCTGCCGCAAGTACCACATGGGACGGTTCGAGGAGTACAGCCTGTATCAGGAGAACCGCAGCTTTCTGTCGTCGGAGCAGGTCATCACCTTTACCGATTTGGACGGTCGTCTGCTGGCGCTCAAGCCGGACGTGACCCTGTCCATCGCAAAGACGGCGCAGCCCGCGCCGGGCGAGACGCTGCGGTACTACTACCACGAAAACGTCTACCGTCCCTCTGCCGAGAGCCACACCTTTAAAGAGATCTCCCAGATGGGTCTGGAACTGCTGGGCGCTGTGGGCGAAGCCGAGGTGCAGCAGGCGGTGTGTCTGGCGGCGCAGTCGCTGGCGGCGCTGGGCGCAGAGTGGGTGCTGGAGGTCAGCCACATGGGCTACCTGTTCGGCCTGTTCGATGCGCTGGGCGTACCGGAAGCCGCCCGGGCACAGCTGCTGGAAAAGCTGCGGCAGAAAAACGCCCACGAGCTGCGCGCCGCCGCGCTGGCGGCGGGGCTTTCCGAAACGGCGGCAGACGCTTTGTGCGGAGTGCTGGAGCTTTCCGGCAGCTACGCCGCTACCCTTTCCAAGGCGGCAGCGCTCTGCCGCAACCCCGCCATGACCGCCGCCGTGGCAGAGCTGACCGCCTTAGCGCCTACACTGGGACGGGCAGGCGGCAGCATCCGGTTAGACCTGACCTTAGCCGGTGAGATGGAATACTACAACGGCCTTGTGTTTCAGGGCTACCTGAAAGCCCTGCCCCGCCCGCTGCTGAAGGGCGGACGGTACGACCTGCTGCTGCAAAAGTTCACCCCCGGGGCTGGTGCTATCGGCTTTGCGGTGTATCTGGACGAGCTGGACCGGCTGAATGCGATGCCGCCGGTGCAGCATCAGGACACCGGCAAGGTGATGCTGAACGTGGCGCTGCCCAAGGGGCGGCTGGGCGACAAGGTATACAACTTACTGGCGGGCATCGGCTACGGCTGCCCGGAGGACTACAACGCCACCCGCAAGCTGGTGGTGGAGAACCCGGCGGCGGGCATCCGGTATTTTCTGGTCAAGCCCAGCGACGTGGCCATCTATGTGGAACACGGCGCTGCCGATGTGGGCATCGTGGGCAAGGATATCCTGACCGAAGCTGCCGCCGATGTGTACGAGCTGCTGGACACCGGCCTTGGCCGCTGCCGGATGTGCGTAGCCGCCCCGGCGGGCTACCGGGATGACCCCAGCCGCCCGGTGCGGGTGGCCACCAAGTTCGTCAACATTGCAAAGCGCTACTACGCCTCCATGGGGCGGGATATCGATATCATCAAGCTGAACGGCTCCATTGAGCTGGCACCTATCCTTGGGCTTTCGGATGTCATTGTGGACATCGTGGAGACCGGCACCACCCTGCGGGAGAACGGCTTGCAGGTGGTCACCGAGTTCATGCCCATCTCGGCGCGGTTCATCGCCAACAAGGCCAGCTACCAGTTCAAGCACCGGCAGATGGACACCATGCTGGAAAAGCTGCGCGACACCTTGCACAAGCAGGAGGAAGAGAAATGATCAAGCTGTATAATTTTGACGAGCTGAAGCCGGAGGAAATTCTGAACCGGGACATCCGCGCCGAGAAGAACGTGGAGGACGTGGTGGACGCCATCATTGCGGACGTGCGCGCCCGGGGCGACGACGCCCTGAAGGACTACGCCCTGAAATTTGACGGTGCAACTATCGAAAATTTACAGGTGACGCAGGCCGAGATCGACGAAGCCTTTGCGGGCATGGACCCCTATTTCCTCGAGACCCTGCGGCAGGCGGCGGAGAACATCGAGCAGTTCCACCGCCAGCAGGTGCACAAGAATTTTGTGATGAACGACCGCCCCGGCATTGTACTGGGGCAGAAATATACTCCCATTGAAAAAGCGGGCGTCTATGTGCCCGGCGGCACGGCGGCGTACCCTTCCACCGTGCTCATGGACGTCATCCCCGCCAAGGTGGCAGGGGTGTCCGAGATCGTGATGACCACCCCCGCCGGGAAGGACGGCAAGGTGAACCCGGTCATTCTGGCCGCTGCCGCCACCGCCGGGGTGACCAAGATCTTCAAGACCGGCGGCGCACAGGCCGTGGCGGCGCTGGCCTACGGCACCCAGAGCATCCCGGCGGTGGATAAGATCGTAGGCCCCGGCAATATCTACGTTGCCACCGCCAAGCGCAAGGTGTTCGGCAAGGTGGGCATTGATATGATCGCGGGCCCCAGCGAAATTCTGGTGCTGGCAGACGGCAGCTGTGATCCCGCGTGGGTGGCGGCAGACCTGTTAAGTCAGGCCGAGCACGACAGGCTGGCAAGCCCGGTGCTTGTCACCGACAGCGCAGACCTTGCCAAGGCGGTACAGGCAGAACTGGAGGTACAAATTCCGCAGCTGCCCCGTGCCGCCATTGCCCGCGCCAGCGTGGACGACAACGGCAAAATCATTCTCTGCACCGACCTGCACAAGGCCATTGAAGCCTGCAACATCATCGCGCCGGAGCACTTGGAGGTCTGCGTGGAGGACCCCTTCGGGGTGCTGAACGAGATCCGCAACGCGGGCAGCGTCTTCCTTGGCCGCAACGTGCCGGAGGCGCTGGGCGATTACTTTGCAGGCCCCAACCACACCCTGCCCACCAGCGGCACCGCACGCTTTTCCAGCCCGCTGGGCGTGGACGATTTCGTCAAGAAGTCCAGCTTCATCTACTACACCCGGGACGCGCTGGAAGCCGTTGCGCCCCGCATTGCAGACTTTGCCGAGCGCGAGGGTCTGCACGCCCACGCCCGCAGCGTGACCATACGGTATGAGAAATAAATAAGGAAGCACCCTCATCCGTCTGCTCACTGCGTTCGCATCCACCTTCCCCCGTCTGGGGGAAGGCTTTTCCGAAACCGGCAGCGTCCTGAAGGCTTCCCCCGGTCGGGGGAAGCTGTCACCGAAGGTGACTGATGAGGGCGCACGGTATGCAGAACCCAAAGAGGAAACCATTATGAGCCGTTTTCTTTCCCCTGCCCTGTCCGCTGTCACCCCCTATACGCCCGGGGAGCAGCCGCAGGATCAGCAGTACATCAAACTGAATACCAACGAAAGCCCCTATCTGCCGTCGCCCCGGGTGGTGGCAGCCGTAAGCGAAGCCGAGGTGGAAAAGCTGCGCCTTTACTCCGACCCCGCCTGTGCACAGCTGCTGCGCACGGCGGCGGCGCATTTCGGCTTGCAGCCTTCTCAGGTCATGCCCGGCAACGGCAGCGACGAGAACCTGTTCTTTGCGCTGCGCGCCTTCTGTGACGAGAGCCACCCGCTGGCCTTTGCAGACATCACCTACGGCTGCTACGGCGTGTGGTGCGGTTTGCTGCACATCCCCACTCATATCATCCCGTTAAAAGAGGATTTCACCCTTGACCCCGCCGATTACCACGGCCTGCACGAGACCATCGTCATCGCAAACCCCAACGCTCCCACCGGACTGTGCCTGCCCCGGGATGCCATCGAGGGCATTTTGCGATCGAACCCGGACAGCGTGGTCATTGTGGACGAAGCCTATGTGGACTTTGGCGGCGAAAGCTGTGTGCCGCTTATCGACCAATACGACAACCTGCTGGTGGTGCAGACCTTCTCCAAATCCCGGCAGCTGGCGGGTGCGCGGCTTGGGCTTGCCATGGGCAACGCGGCGCTGATTGCTGACCTGAACCGGGTCAAGTTCAGCCTGAACCCCTACAACATCAACCGCCTGACCCTGAAAGCCGGGCAGGCTGCGCTGGAAGATACCGCCTACTTTGATAAGACCCGCGCCGCCATTATGGACACCCGCGCATGGACGATGCAGCAGCTGACCGACCGGGGCTTTACCGTGCTGGACAGCCGCACAAACTTTGTGTTTGCCAGCACAGAGCGGATAAACGGCGGTGCGCTATACAGAAAGTTAAAGAAAAATGGCATTCTAGTGCGGCATTTTGATGCGCCGCGCATTGAAAACTGGCTGCGCATCACCATCGGCACGCCGGAGCAGATGCAGGCACTGATGGACGCTGTGGACAAAATACTGGAGGTGTGACAATGGCAGAGCGCATGGTAACGCCGGAACGCAACACCAACGAGACCCAGATCGAGCTGAGCCTTGATCTGGACGGCACCGGCCGCTACGAGATCGACACCGGATGCGGCTTTCTGAACCACATGCTGGAGCTGTTTGCCCGGCACGGACGGTTTGATCTGGTGCTCACCTGCCACGGCGATGTGCAGGTGGACTACCACCACACCACCGAGGACGTGGGCATTGCGCTGGGACAGGCCTTTGCCCGGGCGCTGGGCGAGATGCGCGGCATCTGCCGCTACGGCAGCTTTTACCTGCCCATGGACGAGGCGCTGGTGCTGTGCGCGGTGGATCTTTCCGGACGCTGCACCCTGAACTGGGACATCCGCTGCCAGACCGAAAAGGTGGGCGATTTTGACGTGGAGTGCGCCAAGGAGTTCTGGTACGGTTTTGCCCGCAGCGTGCCCGCCACCGTCCATTTTGTGCAGTTTGCGGGCGAGAACACCCACCACATTCTGGAAGCCTGCTTCAAGGGCGCGGGGCACGCGCTGGCCGAAGCCGTGCGCATCGATGCGGCACACCGGGACGAGATCCCCTCCACGAAAGGACTGCTGGTATGATCGCCATTCTTGATTACGGTGTGGGCAACCTGTTCAGCCTGCGTTCCAGCTTGCAGCAGCTGGGGCTGCAGGCGGTGGTCACCGCCGACGCCGATGCCATCCGCGCCGCCGACCGGCTTATCCTGCCGGGGGTGGGCGCATTCGGGGATGCCATGGCAAAGCTTACCGCCACCGGCTTTGTGCCGGTGCTGAAGGAGCAGGCGGAAGAGAAGCCCCTGCTGGGCATCTGCCTTGGGATGCAGCTGCTGTTTGAAAAAAGCTACGAATACGGCGAGCACGCCGGGCTGGGCTTTATCAAAGGCGAGGTCTGCCCGCTGGGGCCTGACCTCGCGGACAAAAGTCTGAAAGTGCCGCAGATGGGCTGGAACGCTTTGCACATCGTAAAGGACGACCCGCTGTTCCGCTACATCCGCGAAGGCGAGTATGTGTACTACGTCCACAGCTACTACGGCAAAAACTGCGCCGAAAGCACCCTTGCCGTCAGCGATTATTCCATCCCGGTCACCGGCGCGGTGCGGGCAGGGCGGGTGTACGGCACCCAGTTCCACCCGGAAAAAAGCGGCGACACCGGGCTGCGGATCCTCAAGGCGTTCAGCGAATTGTGAGCGGGCGAGGACGCTAAAGGAGAAACAACCATGCAATTATTTCCAGCCATTGACCTGCGCGGCGGGCAGGTGGTGCGCCTGACACAGGGCGACTACGACCGCATGACCGTTTACGGGCAGGACCCCTGCGCACAGGCACGCAGCTTTGTGGCCGCCGGGGCAAAAAATCTTCATGTGGTGGACTTGGACGGTGCTAAGGACGGCACCCTTTCCAACTACGATACCATTGCCGCGCTGGCAAAGCAGGGCGGTTTGTACATCGAGGTAGGCGGCGGCATCCGCACCGAGGAGCGCATTGAAAAATACCTTTCCCTCGGGGTGGGGCGCTGCATTCTGGGCAGCGTGGCGGTGACGGATTTTGCCTTTACCGCCCGGATGCTGCAAAAATACGGCGATAAAATTGCCGTGGGTGTGGACGCCAAGGACGGCTATGTGGCCATCCACGGCTGGAAGGAGATCAGCGCCGAGCCGGGCGTGGCCTTCTGCAAGCGGCTGGCAGAAGCCGGCTGCACCGCCATCATCTACACCGACATTGCCTGTGACGGCGCGATGCAGGGCACGAACCTGAGCCTTTACCGCCAGCTGGCGGCGGAGGTGCCCGGGGTGGCCTTTACCGCCAGCGGCGGCATCTCCTCCGAGGCGGAGCTGCTGGAATTGCAGCAGATGGGCACAGCAGCGGCCATTCTGGGCAAAAGCCTGTACACCGGCGCGCTGGACCTTGCCCGCTGCGTGCAGCTGGTGCAGGACTGAGAAAGAGGGGTCTTTATGATAACCAAACGCATCATCCCCTGTCTGGACGTGCGCGACGGCCGGGTGGTCAAGGGCACAAACTTTGAGGGCGTCAAGGACGTGGCCGACCCGGTGGAGATGGCACGGCTGTACAATGCCGCCGGGGCAGACGAGCTGGTGTTTTACGATATCACTGCCAGCTTTGAGGGACGCGCCCTCTTTACCGACATCCTGACCCGGGTGGCGGGAGAAATTTTTATCCCCCTGACCGTGGGCGGCGGCATCAACACACTGGAGGATTTTGACCGGGTGCTGAAATGCGGCGCGGATAAGGTAAGCGTCAACTCCGGCGCGCTGAAGGACCCCGGGCTGATCCCCGCCGCCGCCCAGCGCTACGGTGACCAGTGCGTGGTGCTTTCCGCAGACGTGAAGCGGGTGAACGGACAGTTCCGGGTGTTCGCCAAGGGCGGGCGTGAGGATACCGGCCGGGATGCGCTGGACTGGATCAGCTGGTGCGCCGCCCACGGCGCGGGCGAAATATGCCTGAACAGCATCGACACCGACGGCGTGCGCAACGGCTTCGACCTTGAAATGCTGGACGCGGTGGCTGCCCGGGTGAATATCCCCATCATTGCCAGCGGCGGCGCGGGCAAAAAAGAGGATTTTCTGGAGCTGTTCCACCACAAGGGCATCGACGCCGGGCTGGCGGCGGGCATCTTCCACCAAAAGCTGCTGGGTATCCAGGAACTGAAAGAGTACCTGAACGCCAACGGCGTGGAGATGCGGCTGTAAAAAACACCAAAGAAATCAATTTCCGAATGAAGGCTTCCCCCGGTCGGGGGAAGCTGTCACCGCAGGTGACTGATGAGGGCGCTGCTACCGGAATTACCCCTCATCCGGCGCTACGCGCCACCTTCCCCCCAAGGGGTGAAGGCTTTTGCTCCGAGTCAAACCGCACAAGTTGATTCCAATAAAAAGCACATAAATGACTTGCATTTTTATCTTGAATACGATAAAATACACAGTATCCCCATCCGGGGAGGGAGAACCGTCATGGAACTGAAATTTGATGAAAAAGGCCTGATCCCCGCCATCGTGCAGGATCACTACACAAAGCAGGTGCTCACCCTTGCCTACATGAACGCCGAAACGCTGGCGCTGACCATTGCCGAGGGGCGCACCGTGTTCTGGAGCCGCAGCCGTCAGGAGATCTGGCGCAAGGGCGAGACCAGCGGCAATGTGCAGCGGGTAGTGTCCATTACCGCCGACTGCGACGCCGATGCACTGGTGGTAGAGGTGGTGAAAGACGGCCCCGCCTGTCACACCGGGGCAGAGAGCTGCTTTTTCAACGAGGTATACGTCTCCCCGGAGCTGAAGCAGTTCAGCTGGCAGGGGCTGTATAACCTCATCAAGGGCCGCAAGGATACACCTACTGCGGGCAGCTACACCACCTACCTGTTTGAAAAGGGCAAGGAGAAGATCCTGAAAAAGGTGGGCGAAGAGTGCACCGAGGTCATCATTGCGGGCGAAAAAGAGGACAAGGCCGAGACGGTCTACGAGATCAGCGACCTTGCCTATCATGTGCTGGTGCTGATGGTCAGCGCGGGCATCACTGTAGAGGATGTGACCCGAGAGCTGGAAAAGCGCCACGTCATCGACCACAAGGTCAAGCAGGAAAGGATGCAGTGAGAAGCCTATGGCAGATTACAAAAAGTCCAGCGTACATTGCCACTCTACCCTGTGTGACGGCAAGAACACCCTGCAGGAGATGGCGGGTGCCGCCTGTGCGCAGGGGCTGACCACCCTTGGTTTCAGCGGCCACAGCTACACAAAGCCTGACCGTGAATACTGCATGACCCCCGGCCGCACCGCGCAGTACCGCGCCACCATCGCCAAGCTGAAAAACGAGTACCGGGGCAAAGTAGATATCCTGTGCGGCATCGAGTGGGATCTGCTGAGCGAGGGCACGCCCAAAGGCTTTGATTACTGGATCGGCAGCGCGCACCATCTGTACGGCAAAAATACCGGCAAATACTACGAGATCGATTTCCGCCCCGAGGATCTGCGGGACTGCATCAATAACGATTTTGACGGTGACCCGCTGGCAGCGGTGGAAGCCTATTTTGCCGAGGTGGAAAAGATCGCCGCCAAAAAGCCGGATATTCTGGGACATATCGACCTTGTCAAAAAGCTGAACGCGGACGGCAGCTTCTTTGATGAGGAGTCTCCCCGCTACAAGGCCGCAGCGCTCAGGGCGCTGCAAGCTGCCCGGGAGAACGACTGCATTCTGGAAGTGAACACCGGCGGCGTGTACCGGGGCTACCGCAAGGACTTCTACCCCGGCGCATGGCTGCTGGGCGAGTGGAACAAGCTGGGCGGCAGGGTGATCATCACCGCCGACGCCCACGACACCGCCGCGCTGACCTTCGGCTTTGACGAAGCCGCCGCCGCCATCAAGGCCGCAGGCTTTACCGCCCTGACTGTGCTGACCGTCAACGGGTTTGAAGAGCAGGAGTTATAAATAACCCTCTCAGGCGCTCCCGCGCCAGCTCCCCCGAAGGGGGAGCCAAGGTTTAAGGCACATTGCTAAAGCTTCAGGTGCAATGAGAAGCTTTCCAACCATGCCAAAGGCTCCCTCTCTGAGGAAGTTCGTTCCAAAACCCCACCCGTGAAAAAGCAATTCTGGAAAATCCGCAGATTTTCCAGAATTGCGAAATAAAAATAATTTTTCCACTGAATATGCCCAGAGCGAAGGCGGAGGGCATTCAAAATCGTTTTACCGCAAAAGAGGCCACTGCACAGTTTTTGTGCAACGGCCTCCTTTTTGCGCGAAGAAAGGAATCCTATGACCCAGACGCGACCCCTGAAAACAAACCTCTTTAACCGGAATGCAGACCTGCTGCACGGACCTATTTTCAAGAACCTTTTGCTGTTCATGCTGCCCATTCTGGTGTCCAACCTGTTCCAGCAGCTGTATAATACCGTAGATACCATGATCGTGGGTAACGTGCTGGGCGATAGCGCACTGGCTGCCATCGGCTCCTGCGGGTCCATCTACGAGCTGCTGGTGGGCTTTGGCATCGGCATCGGCAACGGACTTTCCATCGTGGCTGCACGCTCCTATGGGGCACAGGACGAGGATCTGCTCAAAAGGACGGTGGCCGGGTCGCTGGTCATCGGGCTTTGCGCCAGCTTTGTCATTACCACGGCGGGCTTTTTCGGCCTGCGGCCGCTTTTGCAGCTGCTGGACACCCCCGCAGAGATTTTAGAGGACGCCTACCGGTACATCATCGTCATCGATTTGGGCGTTTTAGTGATGTTCCTTTATAACCTGTGCGCCGGGTTGCTGCGCGCCATCGGCAACAGCGTGATGCCTCTGGTGTTTTTGCTTATCAGCTCGGGACTGAACGTGGCGCTGGATCTATGGTTCATTGCCGGGCTGGGCATGGGCGTGCAGGGCGCGGCGGTGGCTACCGTCATTGCGCAGGGCATCTCGGTGGTGCTGTGCATTCTGTATGTGATGCGCCGCGTGCCGCTGCTGCTGCCCGCCCGCAAGCACTGGGCGGTGGGACAGCATTTGTACTGGGAGCTGTTCAGCCAGAGCATCTCCATGGGGCTGATGAGCAGCATCGTGTCGGCGGGGTCGGTGGTGCTGCAATACGGCATCAACGGGCTGGGCACGCTGACCATTGCGGGGCACACCGCCGCGCGCAAGCTGTTCTCCTTTACCAGTATGCCGCTGATCTCCATGGCAAACGCAGGCTCTACCTTTGTTTCGCAGAACCGGGGCGCCGCTCAGCCGGAGCGGGTGCGCAAAGGGATGCGCACCATGTACCTGTGCTCGGTGGTCATCATGGCGGCCAACATGGTGCTGATGCAGCTTTTTGCCCGGCAGCTGGTGCAGCTGATCTCCGGTTCCACCGCACCCCTCGTGCTGGAAAACGGCGCACGGTATCTGATGTGGAACGCGCCGTTCTACGCGGTGCTGGGGGTGCTGCTGTGCACCCGGTACGCTTTGCAGAGCCTTGGGCAGAAGGTGCTGCCGCTGTTTTCCAGCGTCATCGAGCTGGTGGGCAAGGTGATCTTTGTGCTGGTGTTCATCCCGCGCTACGCCTACAATGCCGTTATCCTGTGCGAGCCCATCATCTGGTGCTTCATGGCGGCATATCTTGTGGCAGTGTACCGCCGCGACGCCTTTGTGTATCCGAAGAAAAAGACGATCTGAATGCGCGCCGCGTTCGCTCTGCGCATATTCAGCGGAAAATATATTTTGAATTTTGGGGTTCTGAAAAGTCTGCGGAGTTTGTCGGGGCAAAGCCCCTCCATCTGCTTGCGCAGACCGCTCTGCCGCTTAAAAGCCCCACTGGGGCTTTCATTGCTGCGCAAACGCGGACTTTTCAGAACCCCTTTTTCACAGAAGGGAACCATAAAGACACCCCCGGACAGCACGCAGAGCTGTCCGGGGGTGTTGTGTTATGATTTATGATGTTTTTACCATGCGGAAGGTCTTTCCGCGCTTAATGCAGTCCAGCAGCAGGTCGTATTCTGCGGGCACTTCACCGATGACGTTCACCTTTTCGTCTGCGGGCAGGTCGGTGCGCATGAGCTGAATTTCGCCGGAATAGCGCCCGTAGCCGATGTTATCCATGGTCACGCAGCGGCGGCGGCGCTCGGTGCAGTTATCCGGCTGCACGGTGCTGCCAAAGCAGGAGTAGAGCCGGGATTCCTGATACCGTACAAGCGTTTTGGGCGAATCCGGGCGGCAGGTAAAGGTGCGGTCGTACAGCGTCTCGTAGCCGGGGCGCAGGGCGACCGGCAGGCAGAGCTCGCCGGTGGTGCAGAAGTGGCGGATGTACTCCTGCTCCCGGGTGCTGACCTCCGGGTCGCCCGCAAAAATGCCGTCCAGCCCGTAGTTCAGCGCCAAGTCCGCAAAGGCCGCTGAGGGGGCGGCGGTGCGGTGGGCTTCCAGCGTGGGCAGACCCTTGTACAGCGGGCCGCGCAGCAGGGCGTCGCCGGGGATAAAGCCGTACACCTGCAAGCCCTCTGCCTGCAAAGCTGCGGTGCTCTCGCGCAGAAATTCCGGGTCAAGGCCGGTCTCCGGGCGGGGGTAGAAGTTGTGCATGGCAATGACCGTGCCGCCGCCTGCCGCCAGCTGCCGCGCCACCTCCGGGGTGGTGGTAGAAGCGTTGACGGCAACGGGCAGCTGCTGCGCAAGGGCACACATCTGCTCCACCGAGAAGCCGTAGTCCAGCCGCAGACCCCACAGGTGCAGCCGCTTTGCCAGCGCGGTCAGGTCGGCGCAGCCGAACTGCCGGAGGGTCTTTTCCGACACGTCTGCCAGAATGCGCCAGCCCTGTGCGGAGAGAAAATCGCACATTTCCTGCACGCGGGTGCAGTAAGCGGCATCAAATTCTTCGCTGATATGCAGTGAGATAAAAACAGGCGCGCCGCCTGCCGCAAAAGCGGAAAGCGACGCACGCTGTTCCTCAAACTGCGTCAGATACACTGACCGTCCGAGTGTTTTAAGCATTGGCAACGTCCTCAACAGAGACCATTGCATTGGTCACGATAAAGCCCATAATGTAGCAGATGACCAGACCCACTGCGTAGCAGCCAACGGAAGCAGCCACACCGTGAGGGCCGGCGGTCATGACGAACAGAGCCAGCAGACCGGAGGGGCCCCAAGCGGTAGCAGCCACCTGCATGGCCATAACGAAGGCACCGCCGAAACCAGCGCCCAGACCGGCACTGATGAAGGGCTTGCCCATGGGCAGGGTGACGCCGTAGATCAGCGGCTCGCCGATGCCCAGCAGACCTGCGGGCAGTGCGCCGGTGATAACGTTCTTCAGGCGGGTGTTGCCGCACTTCTTAGCCTTGAAGTAGATAGCGACAGCAGCGCCAACCTGACCTGCACCGGCCATAGCCAGAGCGGGGTACAGGGTAACGTAGCCAAAGCTCTCCAGCTGCACGGAGTACAGAGCGACCAGACCGTGGTGCATACCCATAGCGACCATGGGCAGGAACAGAGCGGTGGAAACATAACCGGCAATGATGCGCACGATCAGGATATCGCTCATGCACAGCTTTTCAACCACCCAGCACAGCGCGGTGGAAACATAGCCGGTAGCAGGCATGATGATCAGGATATAGGGCACGAGGCACAGGATCATGGTAATCAGCGGGGTGAACACGATGTCCAGAGATTCGGGCATCCACTTGCGCACCCAGCGCTCGATCTTGACAAGGCACCATGCGCCCAGCACAACGGCCAGCACGCCGCCGCGGCCTGCACGCAGGATGGAATCCAGCGGCACAGCCTCGTTGAACAGACCCAGAATGGAAGAGATCTTGTTGATGCCCTCCAGACCGGTGATCATGCCCAGCATACCGCCCAGAATGGGGGTGCCGCCGAACTTTTCGGCTGCGCGGTAGCCGACCCATGCGGTCAGGTAGCCCAAGAAGCAGGTGTTCATCAGACCCAGCAGGGTGCTGATAAGGGCCAGTGCGGGGATGTCGGCGTAGTTCGGCACCACCTGACCGATCAGGGAGTTGATGCCGGCGCACAGACCGGAAGCCACAACGCCCGGGATCAGGGGGATAAAGATATCGCCAAAGGTCTTGAACAGCTCCTTGACCTTGCTCTGCTTCTGCCCTGCCTTGACGGCGGCCTTGTTGGTCTGCCAGTCGTTGGCGGTGGAAGCGGCGGCGTCCGCCGGGATGCCCATGTCGCGGCAGATATCTGCGCACTTGCGGCACTTGCCGGGGCCGACCACGATCTCTACATAGCCGGTACGGTCGTGCACGATGCCCATCACGCCCTCGATGGCCTTCAGGCTCTCGTCGTCGATCTTGGCGTCATCTTTAACGCGCACCCGCAGACGGGTCATGCAGTTGGTTGCGGTGAGAACGTTGCTCTTTCCGCCGACTTTCTCCAGCGCCGCGCGGACCAGTTCTTCATTCGTCATAAGTGGGTCCTCCTTTAAAACAGGTGTATATCCGATGCGGCCTTTGCCGCTAAGGAACATGGGTGTGCAAATGTGCCTTACAGCACTTCCAGCCGGATGGCCTCCCGCACATGGCCGCGTGCCCGTTCCAGCCGCCGGGCGGCCTCCTTGGCATCGCAGTCTGCCAGCAGCATGGTAATGGCAGTCTTTACGCTGCCGCCCGCTGCATCAATGGCGGCGCGGGCTTTTTCCCGCTCCACGCCGGTGGCGTCAATGACGATATTCTCGGCGCGGGTGTGCAGCTTTTCGTTGGTCTGCTGCACGTCCACCATCAGGTTCTGGTAGGCCTTGCCGGTACGCACCATGGAACCGGTGGAGATCATGTTCAAAATCAGTTTCTGCGCCGTGCCGGACTTGAGCCGGGTGGAGCCGGTCAGCACCTCGGGGCCGCAGTTCACCTCAATGGCAAGCTCTGCGGCCTTGCCGATGGCGCTGCCGATATTGCAGGCAATGGCGGCGGTGTGACAGCCCACGCTTTTGGCGTAGTCCAGACCGCCCAGCACATAGGGCGTGCGGCCGGAGGCGGCAATGCCCACCACAAGGTCATTTGCGGTCAGGCTGTGGGCTTTCAGATCCTCAACAGCCAGCTCCCGGCTGTCCTCTGCGCCCTCCACGGCCTCGATGAAGGCTTTTTCGCCGCCGGCGATCAGCCCCACCACCATCTCCTTCGGCACACCGAAGGTGGGCGGGCACTCGGCGGCATCCAGCACGCCTAAGCGGCCGGAGGTACCGGCGCCCATATAGAACAGCCGTCCGCCTTTTTCAAAGGCTTCTGCCGCCCATGTGACCGCCTGCGCGATTTGCGGCAGGCACTTGGCAATGGCCAGCGGTACCCGGGCGTCCTCCTCGTTCATGACAGTCACGATCTCCAGCGGGGACATCTGGTCCAGCTGCATCGTGCGCGGGTTGCGGGTCTCGGTGGTCATCCCACTCAGATTCAAACCCATATCCTGCACCTCCAGTTTCCGCCGCACCGCTTGCGGCGTGATTGTGACTAAAGTATAAACTTTTTCAAACAAAATGTCCACAAAAAGACTATTTTGTGGTACAATGTTTTATGCAAGCATTGTTTTTGAAATTTTTGCTTACAAGTATGACTTTTTTGTGCAGCTTGTTCAATCCATCTTGAAATACAACAGAGGTATCGATATGCAGAACGTTCTTTTACGCCTGCGGGAGGTGCAGCCCTCCCTCAGCAGCACCGAGCGGCAGATCGCGCAGTTCATTCTGGACAACCCGGACGAGACCACTACCCTTACCATCCGGGATCTGGCGCGGCGCTCCTTCTCCTCCCCTTCCAGTGTGGTGCGCATCTGCCGGGTGATCGGCTTTCAGGGCTACAAGGAACTGCGCCACGCCCTGACGCTGGAGCTTGCCACCCTTGGGGAGAACGGCAGCCACCGGGAAAAGGATATCACCCCGCAGGACAGTTTGCAGGAGATCGTGGAAAAGGTGACCCACAAGAACATCCAGAGCCTGCTGGACACCCAGCGGCTGCTGTTGCTGGACGAGCTGGAACAGTGTGTGGAGTTGATCGCCAACGCCCGCACGGTGCTGTTGTTCGGCATCGGTTCCTCGCTGTGCGTGGCAAAGGACACCTACCTGAAATTTCTGCGGCTGGACAAACCCTGCGTGGTCAACGAGGACTCTCACTCGCAGCTTTTGCAGGCACGCAACGCCACCGCGCAGGATGTGGGCATCGTGTTCTCCTACTCCGGGCAGACCATGGAGATGATCCAGTGCATCAAGGAGATGAAGGCGGGCGGCGCACCGGTCATTGCGGTGACCCGCTACTACCCCTCCGAGGTGGCACAGCTGGCCGACCATGTGCTGTATGTGGCCGCCAACGAGAGCCTGTTCCGCAACGGTGCCATGTCCTCCCGGCTTTCCCAGCTGAACGTGATGGATATCCTGTACACCGCCTACGCCAGCCGCAACCACGAGGACACCATGCGCCGCCTGACCAAGACTCATATCTATAAGCCCGGTGACCCGGAGGTGCTGACCCAGCCGTAAAACGAAAAGCCGTCCCGCAGGGTACAAAAAAGGCGCCTGGTGGTCTCCTCACCAAGCGCCTTTGCTTCCGTGAGCGAAAGTATAGCGTTTTTTACGGCTTTTTTCAATCTGAGCAGAAAAGCGACTGCTTTCCTGAAGAAATCCGGCATTTACACCAGACTCTTGTAGGCTTCCAGATAGCGCAGACCCAGTGTCCGCAGGCTTTCAGTCGTGAAATGCAGCCCGTCCGGGCGGGCAGTAAGGTCAGCGGCGGAAACGACCGCACACTTCGGCAGCTGCGCGGCCAGTTCGGGCAGGCGGCGGTTGAACTCCTTCAGCAGTTCTGCCGGGGTTCCGTGGAAACCGTTTTCCGGGTAGCCCAGTTCCCCCACCACGATGGGCAAATCGCCCAGTTCTTCCCGGAACGCCCGCATAGTGCGCAAGAACTGCTCCGGGTAGGCTTCCAGCTGCTCCGGGGCAAGACAGTCGCTCTCGCCCTGATGCCACAAGATCGCGGTCAGCGCGGAGGTGCGCATAGCCAGCTTTGCCTGAAAGACTGCATGGTCAAACAGCACCTCGCCCGGTTGCCACTGGCTGATGCGGGTACCGCCGTCTGCGCAGGGAATCAAGCCGATTTTAGCCCCGGTTTCTTTTTGCAGCTGCGCGGCAAAGCTTGCGGCAAGGTTTGCGCCGCTGCGTGGAACCGCCCCCTCTGCCACCGCCCGGTCCACATTGATGGGCTCACTCATGGGCTGCCAGCGCCCCATGCGCAGCATGAAGCAATCCGGGGCAGTGATGGTGTTCTCCGGGGTCAAATCGCCCCGTCCTGCCATGTTAGACTGTCCCACCAGTAAAAACGAGCGGATGCCCTGCGCTGCCTCGTGCAGACCATCGTTGATCCATAGTGCCATAACAAAACGCCTCCTGCATTTTTTTACCCCAGTATAGCACAAAAGCAGCCGACATTCACGAACAGCTGCTTCTATGCTGTGAAAATGATGAGATCGTTTTGTATACGCTGTTGATCGTGGACGATGAGGAGATCGAGCGCGAGGGGATGGCGCAGTTCATCCGCGACCACGGCAGGCTGGAAGATCAATGACATAACAAGCACAGCCCCGCTTTGGCGAAGGAGAAGCCAAAGCGGGGCTGTATTCAATGAAGGAGAAATGAAGGGAATATCAGGTTACAGATTCAGTTCAAACTGTTCTGCCGTAACAGTTGCTTTGCCATCGGCAGCAAAGGTGATGCCGTCGGCAGACTGAGGGGTGTAGATCCATAACATATTTTTACATATTCGTTCAGACCCTGCGGGGCTGAACATCTTGGCTTTCAGCCGTTAACATAACCGACTAGCATGACCTTCCAGAAAAAGCGAGGGCAGGGCTGATCTGTTTTGTGACGGCTTTTTTGTTGCCGTTTTGCCCGTTGGACCTTGAAAACCGCATGACCGTCTGCATGGGATACCCGGCGATGACCTCGCAAGACCTGACCCCGGCAAAACGAAAAGCCGGCGGCAGCAAAAATCTCCGGTAAGGAGATCCTTGAAGCCATCCGGCTGATGGACGCAGACGAACGCAGAGAATTGACGAGAGTTCTGTTTGCATAAAAAATTCACGTTTGCGAAGCAACAAAAGCCCCAGTGGGGCTTTTGAGTGACCGAACGGTCTTGCGCCAGCAAGATGGAGGGGCCTTGCCCCGACAAGTGACTTTTTATGCAAAGGAAAGCAGGCTGTGCAAACCTTGCGCAGAAAAGCCCCTGATTCGGGCAAATGTGCAAACGGTGTGCAGAAAGTGTGCAGCCGCTTTCCTACATAAAGAAAGAACGCCAAATCTTACGATTTGACGTTCAATATCTGGTGCACCTCCAGGGACTCGAACCCTGGGCCCACTGATTAAGAGAGCAAGCCGCCGGTTCGTCTCAATTTATGGAAGTTTCGAGTCATCGTTATTTTTAATCAAGACAACGTGATTTTTCACCCGGTAATTTCTGCACCCTTTGTCGGATTTTGCAACGAAAAGCACCTTCTGCACGTTTTGAAACCGTGCAAAATCCGTGCAGAAACCGTGCACTTACTCCCCGACAAATAAAATCGCTCTATCCCCCACCGGCTTGACGGCATTGGTTTGAGTGGCCGAACATCAAAATCAAGTCATGGAGGACACGACTATGAACAAACTGCTTTCTTGCCACTACAATATGGACACCAACCGGGTGGAAGCCCAGTTTGCGGACGGCTCTGCTGTTGCCATCGACTGCATTGCCATTGAGGACGAGTACGGCAACACCCCGGCACAGCGGGCAGAACTGGACTGGCTGCTCTACAATAAACCATTGGAGTACGCCCAGCTTGTACTGGGTGGTGAGATTGAACATTATCTCTCGCTCGGCCGCGACCATGGCAGATTAGAAGATTGACCTTTAATTAGAATATTCCAAACAGACCAACAGCCCTCTACTTGCGATCATTGCAAATAGAGGGCTATCGGTTTGTTAATAGTTATCAAGTTTTTCCACAACTTTTGTCGCCTATTTGTTCTTACTCATCTGCTTGAAAAAATTCCTGCTTCGTCCCGATAATATCTTCATAGTTGCTCTGAGTTACTGTGACTTCCAGATGATCTCCCTTATTTTCAATTTCTGCTTTTATATCATTTCCTCTGTCGTCTTTGCCGCTAAAGCTAAGAATCCCTGTTTCAGAATCGTAAGTTCCAATCGCGTTTTCGACATAAAGCAAATGGGTAACGCTATACTCGATCCTATATGTGCCATCATCTTCTTTAGTGATATTCAGAATTTCATCAAAATCATTACTATAATAGCCTTCCTCTGGCATTTGAAAATTCGCAGTATCATTATTGGTTAAATGCTCGTTTGATACTATATCACTAACATTTTTGTTTTCTACTTGTACTGAAGTGCTTTCAGTCGATGATTCTTTATTTTCCTGAGATTGCCCACATCCAGCTAACCCCAAAACCATGCATAGCACAAACAGGTAAATTACTTTTTTCATAGCATTCTTCTCCTTTATTCAATCTATTTTTGTCGATTTATTTGTTATCGCATTTTATCATACCATAATTATTAACTTTTCTGTTTAAACAACGAACTTCAAGCCTGATTTATTTCATCTGTCCACAATTTTTTCAAAATCGTATGGTTGCACATAAATTTCCAGAAAACTTGTAGCACAATCACGATTTTTCTTTTCGTTCATACAAACCACCACGGCAGTTCCAGCCACAGGTTATCCATAGCTTGTTCCTCCGTCTTTTTGGCGCGGCCTTTCGTCAGGTGAAAGTATATCGCCGTGCCGATCAGCGGATGTTCCTCGCCATCGGTGAAGCCATAGC
>NZ_JBBMEO010000036.1:0-18764 GCF_040096515.1 Faecalibacterium tardum
CCCCCCCCCCCCCCCCCCCCCACAAATGTATTTTCACGGGAGGGAATCATACCTTATCCAGTGCCTGCGCGATATCGGCGATGAGGTCCTCGGCAGATTCCAGACCGCAGCTCATGCGCACCAGCTCAGCGGGCACACCGGCGGCAGCCAGCTGCTCGTCGTTCATCTGGCGGTGGGTGCTGGAGGCCGGGTTCAGGCAGCAGGTGCGGGCATCGGCCACATGGGTCTCGATGGCGGCAAGCTTCAGCTCCTTCATAAAGGTGCTGGCAGCCTGACGTCCGCCGGCCAGACCAAAGCTCACCACGCCGCAGCTGCCATTGGGCAGGTACTTCTGTGCCAGTGCGTGGTAGGGGCTGCTTTCCAGCCCGCAGTAGTTCACATAGGCCACCTTGGGGTGGTTCTCCAAGAACTGTGCCACTGCCATGCCGTTGGCGCAGTGGCGCTGCATCCGAACGTGCAGGCTTTCCAGACCTAGGTTCAGCATATAGGCGTTCATGGGGGACTGCATAGAGCCGAAGTCCCGCATGAGCTGTGCGGTAGCCTTTGTGATGAAGGCTCCCTCCTTGCCAAAGCGCTCGGCATAGGTGATGCCGTGGTAGCTGTCGTCCGGGGTGCACAGACCCGGGAACTTGTCGGCGTGCGCCATCCAGTCGAACTTGCCGCCGTCCACGATGGCACCGCCCAACACCGCGCCGTGACCGTCCATATACTTGGTGGTGGAGTGGGTCACGATGTCCGCGCCCCACTCAAAGGGGCGGCAGTTGACCGGCGTGGGGAAGGTGTTGTCCACCATCAGCGGTACGCCGTGGGCGTGGGCGGCCTTGGCAAACTTTTCAATGTCCAGCACGGTCAGGGCAGGGTTTGCGATGGTCTCGCCGAACACCACCTTGGTATTGGGCCGGAAGGCGGCGTTCAGCTCCTCCTCGGTGCACAGAGGGTCCACGAAGGTGGCAGTAATGCCCATTTTAGCCATGGTGACCGAGATGAGGTTGAAGGTGCCGCCGTAGATGGTGCTGGAGGCTACGATGTGGTCCCCTGCCTCGCAGAGATTGAACAGTGCAAAGAAGTTTGCGGCCTGTCCGCTGGAGGTGAGCATGGCGGCGGTGCCGCCTTCCAGCTCGCAGATCTTTTTGGCTACCATGTCGCAGGTAGGGTTCTGCAGACGGGAATAGAAATAGCCGTCTGCCTCCAGATCGAACAGCTTGCCCATATCCTCGCTGGTGGCGTACTTGAAGGTGGTGGACTGAATGATGGGGATCTGGCGGGGCTCGCCGTTGCCGGGGGTATAGCCGCCCTGCACGCAGATAGTATCACGGTTCATACAACATACTCCTTTGCTGGTTTTTTGGTCGGGAAGGACGATTCCCCGCAGGAGGGGCTGCCTCCGGCGGGGAATCGAAAATTCAAAGCTTCTTATTTCCGCAGGCGCTTATCGCTCTTGGCGGCCCACAGGGTACCCACAGACTGGAACGCCTGCACCATCAGCACCAGCAGCACCACACAGACGATCATGATGTTGGTCTGGTAGCGGTAGTAGCCGTAGGACAAAGCGATCTTGCCCAGACCGCCGCCGCCGATGACGCCGGACATGGCAGAGTAGCCCAGAATGGTGGTCAGTGCGGTGGTCATGCTGGAGATCAGGCCGGGCAGGCACTCCGGGATCATGACCTTGGTGATGATCTGGAACGGGGTAGCGCCCATGCTCTGAGCAGCTTCCACCACGCCCTCGTCCAGTTCCCGCAGGCTGGTCTCCACCAGACGTGCCACAAAGGGGAAGGCGGCGACCACCAGCGGAACGATGGTAGCCTTGGTGCCCACCGTAGTGCCCACGATGGCGCGGGTAAGCGGGAATACACAGATCATCAGGATGAGGAAGGGCACGCTGCGCAGAATGTTGATGACGATGTTGATCAGGTGCATCAGCCAGCCGGGCAGGGGCAGGATGCCGTCCTTGTCACCGGCTACCAGCAGCACACCCAGCGGCAGACCCAGCACCAGCGCAAAGGCGGTGGAGAGCACCGTTACATAAAAGGTCTCCCAGATGGCAAAGCCGTAATCTGCGATATTCATATACCGGTCACCTCCTCTACCGTTACGCCAGACTGGCTGCGCATATACTCCATAGCCTGCTGTGCGACCGCAAGCTCTGCGGGCAGCTTGAGCAGCATGGAGCCGTAGCACTGGCCGCTCAGATCGCGGGTATCGGCGCTGAGCACCGACACCAGAATGCCTTTTTCGGCGGCAAGGCTTGCCACCAGCGGCTTTGCGGTGGAGGAACCATTAAAGGTAACACGCACCACATGGTCATCCGGCGCAAAGCAGGAAAGATCCCGCGCTGCGCTGCCGCCGTTGGGAGCTACCAGACGCTTGGCAGCTGCCGTTTTGGGGTTTGCAAAAATTTCCTGTACCGAGCCCTGTTCCACGACCACACCGCCGTCCAGAATGGCCACGCTGTCGCAGATCTCCTCCACCACGCTCATCTGGTGGGTAATGACCACCACGGTGATGCCCAGCTTGCGGTTGATATCCTTGATCAGGGTCAGGATGGAGTGGGTGGTGTTGGGGTCCAGCGCACTGGTGGCCTCATCGCACAGCAGCACCTTGGGGTTGGTTGCCAGTGCGCGGGCAATGGCGATGCGCTGCTTCTGACCGCCGGACAGCTGTGCCGGGTAGGCGTTGGCCTTATCCGGCAGACCCACCATTTCCAGCAGCTCCATGGCGCGCTTTTCCGCCTCCGCCTTCTTCACGCCTGCCAGCTCCATGGGGAAGCAGACATTCTTCAGGCAGGTGCGCTGCATGAGCAGGTTGAACTGCTGGAAGATCATGGTGATCTCCCGGCGACGCTTGCGCAGCGAGGCGGGAGACAAGGTCTCCATTGCCACGCCGTCGATCACCACGCTGCCGCCGGTGGGGCGCTCCAGCAGGTTGATGCAGCGCACCAGCGTGGATTTGCCCGCACCGGACATACCGATGATGCCGTAGATTGCGCCATCGGGAATGGTGAGGTTGATGTTTTGCAGCGCTTTCACCGCGCCATCCTTCATCTGGAAGGTCTTGGAAAGGTACTTGAGTTCGATCACAGAAATTGCTCCTTTAGCTTATCCCTCGATGGTAGATTATCCCTCGATGGGTGCCAGACTGTCCTGCTTGCCGCCGTAGACGCCCATGGGCTCTACGTGAATACCGGCAACAGTGACCAGATGGGTACCCTTTTCGGCGTTGAAGTTGTCCAGATACGGCTGATGCTGGAAGTAGTTGGTATCTACCTGACCGTCCTCGACGATCTGGTTGGGGATCACATAGTCGTCGTACTCCTGGATATCCAGCGTGATGCCCTTGGCGGCAAGGATCTCCTTGCACACCTCCAGCACCTCGCAGTGGGGAGCGGGAGTAGCGGCACAGCTGACGGTCTGGCCGTTCAGAGCGTCATAATCCACAGTGGAATCATAGCCGTCGGTGGGGTTCTCCACAACGGACACCACGGAGCCCTTGTAGGTCTCGTCCATGAAGTCCTTCACCTTCTGGCTCTGCAGGGCAGCAGCCAGAGCCTTGATCTTGGGCTCCTCCTGATTGCCGTCCTTGCACACCAGAATGTTGACGTAAGCAGAAGAGCCGTCCTCCATGGCCAGTGCATCGGTCATGGGGTTCAGACCGGCAGAGATGGCGTAGTTGGAGTTGATGACGGCGTAGTCCTCGTCCTGCAGGACGTTGGGCACCTGAGCGGCCTCCACCTCGTCCACGGTGACGTTCAGGGGGTTCTCCTCGATGTCGTTCTTGGTGGCGGTCAGGCCGGCATCTGCCTTCAGCTTGAAGAAGCCGTTCTTCTCCAGCAGGGTCAGGGCACGAGCCTCGTTGGTGGTATCGTTGGGCACAGCCACCTTGATCTTATCCAGCTTAGCTGCGGCAGAGGATGCCACGCTGCCGGATGCAGCGGTGGAAGAAGCAGTGGAAGAAGAACCACCGCAGGCAGTCAGGGCAGCGGCTGCGGCTGCCACACCGGTAACTTTCAGAAAATCGCGACGAGTAATCATAGTTTTGTTCCCTCTCTATTTGTTCTCTATTATGTACTGTGGCCCGCACGGCACCTTTCCGCGCGCGGCCTTGAACGGATGAATGAAAAAATGCCCCCGTCCTTACGAGCCCTAGACTCTGCAAGGACGGAGGCATGAACATACTTCCGTGGTACCACCTTGGTTCACTGTACCCTTACAGATACAGCCTCGATGCTGCGGCAGCGTGTACTGCTTACAGCCGGACGCTGTAACGGGCGCATCCCGTTGCGGGCTTAGCACTCCTGCGCCTCGTCCGCACGGCTCCGAGACCATTTTCAGCTTCCTGTTTCCTGCCCTTTTCCACCGCCCGGGCTCTCTGGTAAGGATCAATGCGAAGGCCTACTCTTCTCTTCACAGCCATTTTTGTGATATTGACACTATAATAAACCCATCGGCGGCATTTGTCAACACCTTCAACGAAGTTTTTGGGTAGGGATATGGCTTCCGGCCTTTTGCCGCGCCCGTTTTGCTTGACAATGCGCACAAAAAGGGTTATACTATAACTACAAAAGGCACTGCGACAAGCGGTTGGCCCTTTAGGTTTTTAGTTTAACTTTTATCCAAAGAAAAACCGTCACCTGTGGGGGGTGGCGGTTTTTACTTTCTTACCTTGATCGTAAACGTAAATCCAAACAAGTGGAATGTCAAAGTAATAGGCATGTTCTCACCTCCTTCCGGAAGTGAGAGCCAACCGCCTGCCGTATGTGCAGTACCTTTCGATCGCTTTTCAGCGACAGGATGATTATAACATATTCCGACCCTTTTCGCAAGAAAGCTCTGGTGTTTCCAGAGCTTTTTATTATACACCCTTGTATGCGGCTGGTGCACATGATAAAATAGGATATCATCTTTTGCAAGGAGAGCAGGCAATGAACAGCAGAGACCCTTTTCCCGATGAAGAGCTGCGCCGCCGCATCATGGATTTTATCATGGCCGCAGGGCAGACCCTGCTGGAAAACGGCGCAGAGGTGTTCCGGGTGGAGCAGACCATGGAGATCATGGCGCGCAGCTTCCATTTGCGGGAGTTCCACGTTTATGTGCTGACCAACGGCATTTTTGCCAGTGCCGGCACTGCCGAGATCAGCGAGGTGCGCAACGTACCGGTGCGCACCACCCATCTGGGGCGGGTGGCGGCGGTGAACGAGCTTTCCCGCCAGATCGCCCAGACCGGTATGACCCTGGACGAGGCCGAGAGCCGTCTGGTGCTGGCACGGCAGCTGCCCTTCCCCAAAGATCATGTGCAGCTGCTTTCCGGGCTGTGCGGGGCGTTCTGCTTTGCCATGATGTTCGGCGGCAACCTGCGCAGTGCACTGGCAGCTGCCGGGGCGGGACTGGTGGCCAGCTGGTATCTGCTGTGGTGCGGGCGGCATGAAGTGCCCGGCGGCTTCCAGAAGATCAGCACCGCCGCGCTGATCACGCTGGTATGCATTCTGCTGTGCAATCTGCTGCACACCTCTGCCAGCCACGCCATCATCGGTACGCTGATGATCCTGACCCCGGGCATCGCCTTTACCATGGGCATCCGGGATTTTGTGCAGGGCGACTACCTTTCCGGCACCATCCGCATGATCGACGCCTTGCTTATTGCCGCCAGCATTGCCATAGGCACCGGTCTTGTGCTACGGCTGTACACAGTACTTACGGGGGTGGTCGTGGTATGATGTCCCTTACAGCTGTACAGATCAGCGAGCTGACCGCGCAGTTTTTTCTGGCCGCGGCGGGCACGCTGAGCTTTGCCATTCTGTTTGCGTGCCCCCGGCGCTGTCTGCCCTACTGCGCGCTGGTAGGCGCTGTGGGCTGGCTGTGGTACGAACTGTTGACCCTGCTGGGCGCAGACGCCGCCACGGCCTCCCTGCTGGCGGTCATTCCGCTGACCATCCTTACCCGCGTGTTTGCCATTACCCAAAAAACGCCGGTCACGGTGTTTTTGCTGACCGGCATTTTCCCGCTTGTGCCGGGCGCGGGCATCTACTACACCGCCTACTATTTCATCCAGAACGAAAACACCCTTGCCCTTGCCAAGGGCATCAGCACCTTTAAAATTGCGGTAGCACTGGCCATCGGCATCAGTCTGGTGCTGTGCGTACCGCTGCCGAAGAGGAAGTAAGACCCTCTCAGTCATCTCGCCTTGCGGCGTGCCAGCTCCCCCGAAAGGGGGAGCTTTTTTTGCTCCTAACCGGCAGATGCTTAAAGCTCCCCCCTTCGGGGGAGCTGGCGAACGCAGTGAGCCTGAGAGGGTTCATCCGTTCCCTTGGAGAAGGTGGCAAAGCCGCAGGCTTTGACGGAAGGGGCTGCGCGCCAACCCAAAAGCAGCTGCAAACATTTTATATAAAAATAAAAAGATGCCGGCAGGCTGCTTTCAACCTGCCGGCATCTTCGTGTTTATGCGATCAATTTAGTAGCACTTAACTGTTTAGCCCTTGAGTGCCACGCCCATCCAGACAGTAGCCTCATAACCGCCGTCTACGATCTTCAGATAGCTCTCCCAAGTCTCATCCGGTTCGATATCCTTGCACTGAGCGAGCAGGCTATCCTTAATGTCAGCGTAGCAAACCCTCTCATTTGGGTTGCTCTTCAAATCAAACACTTTGTTGGCAATCACTTCCACATGGCGATCCGCCACACCGCCATTAAAGAACTTCAAAGTAACGAACACTTTGGATTGGCTTGCAGGCTTGGACTCTTCCAGCTTAACAGGAACCTTAGCAATCTTCGGGGTGCTCTCAGAAATAATGTCAACCTCGTCCTCGCTAATCAGCTCATAGCCCTTCGGCAGCTTGTCTGCGGGGATCAGCTTCGGGTCGTACTTCTTTGCGTCCTTCAGGACGGTAGTCTCATAAACACCAGTAACGCTGTTGCCAACAGGATTACCCTTTTCATCCACAAAGAGAACACGCAGATCAACGCTGGTCACTTCGGGCACATCGGGGATATCGGTGTCGGGAATCTTTTTGCAGCCGGTCAGAGCAGCAACAGCCAGAGCAGCAACGCCTGCGCTCTTCAGGAACTGACGACGAGAGATATTAGCCATAATAATCAACCTCACAATCTTTCTTTCAAGCACGCTTTACACTCCATGTAATGCGTTTATACCTATATAATACCCTTACCTTCCCCCCATTGTCAAGTGCTTTATGGAAAGATTCACCAAAAAATACAAGGATACAAGAATAAATGTCACTATCCTTTACAATACAGCCGCCGTATCCGCAAAAAACCACGCCGCAGCCATTGCTGTGCGCCGGTGCATCTGCTATACTTTATATATAGTTATAGTTTCTCTCATTTTTGTATTTTACCGGATAAAGGAGCGATTCAATATGTCTGTCATGGAACTTCTGACTACCCGCCGCACCTACCGCCGGTTTGCACAAAAGGCCGTGCCGCAGGATGTGGTGGACGATATCGTACAGGCCGTGCGGCTGTCCTCCTGCGGGGCAAACCGGCAGGCGGTGCGTCTGGTGCTGGTGCAAAGCCCGGAGATGGTGGCCAAGGTACAGCCGCTGGTCAAGTGGGCTGGCTATCTGCCGCCGGAGCATGGCACGCCCAAGGCGGACGAGCTGCCCACCTTTTATGCAGCTGTGGTGCAGGATACCGCCATCCCCGGCGACCTTGCCACCGACACCGGCATTGCGCTGGCAAACATGACCCTTGCCGCATGGGACAAGGGCGTGGGCAGCTGCATCATGGGCGCGATCAATAAGCCCGCCCTGACCACGCTGCTGGGCATTGAGGAGCCGCAGAAGCTGGCGTTTATGGTGGCTTTCGGCTACCCCACCCACAAAGCCAGCATCGTCCCCATGACCGAGCAGACCGGCGTAAAGTACTATCTGGACGAAAACCGCGACTACTGCGTGCCCAAGCGCAGCGCGGAGGAGCTTGCAAGAAGCCTGTAAAAGCCGGTTTATGCTGCATATATTCACACATTTTCTCCGTTATTGCATAAATGTTTGCAAAATCGTTTCAATTTCACGGATTATTATGCACAAGTATTGACTTTTTGTTTTGTACAAACTATACTAAGTGCGTTCCCCGAAAGCGCGATGAATCGCATCCCATCGGGGCAAAGCAAACTATATTGCATAGATTGAGGAGTGTTTGAATATGAAAAAGATCTCTCGCCGCAGCTTCATGGCTGCCGCTGCTGTTTCCGTTGCTGCTCTGGCTATGACCGCCTGCGGTGGTTCTGCAAGCTCTGCTGCTTCCTCTGTGGCAAGCTCTGCCGCTTCCTCCGAGGCTGCTTCTTCTGCCGCTGCTGCTGACCTGACCACCGTGGAGGCCGGCAAGCTGACCATGGCTACCAACGCCGCCTTCCCTCCGTACGAGATGACCACCGATGCCGGCGAGTTCGAGGGCATCGATGTGGACACCGCCAAGGCCATTGCCGAGAAGCTGGGTCTGGAGCTGCAGATCGATGATATGGACTTTGACGCCGCACTGCTCAGCGTGCAGCAGGGTAAGGCCGACATTGTGATGGCAGGCGTTACCGTGACCGACGAGCGCAAGGCTGTGATGGACTTCTCCGACAGCTACGCCACCGGCATCCAGTCCATCATCGTGCCTAACGATTCCGACATTGCTTCTCCCGACGATCTGGCCGGCAAGAAGATCGGCACCCAGCGCGGCACCACCGGCTACATCTACTGCTCCGATGATTTCGGCGATGAGAACGTGGTTGCTTACGACGACGGTCTGACCGCTGTGCAGGCCCTGAACAATGGTCAGGTGGACGCTGTGGTCATCGACAACGCTCCCGCACAGGAGTTCGTGGCTGCCAACCCCGGCCTGAAGGTGCTGGATACCAGCTACGCCGAGGAGGATTACGCCATCGGCATGGCAAAGGGTTCTGCTCTGGAGGACGCTGTCAACAAGGCTCTGGAGGAGCTGAAGGCTGACGGCACTCTGCAGGCCATCGTGGACAAGTACATCAACGCAAACTAAGCTGCGTGCCCTGTACCATTTCCGTACCCAAGGAGGCGCCCCGCTCCGGGGCACCTCTTTTTTTAGAAAAAAGTGGTTACAATTTATTGACAAACAGAAAGCGAGGATGTGAATGGCTGCGCAATACGAACTGCTCAAAGAGCTGCTCAACAGCGGCACAAAGCTAAGCTTTGGACAGGATTTCTTTTTTAAGTTTTATCAGGCCTTTCTGCTGAAGGACCGCTGGATGCAGTACATCAACGGTGTGGGCACCACCCTGCTGGTCACCGCACTGGCGCTGGCGCTGGGCGTGGTACTGGGCAGCGTGGTGGCGCTGGTGCGCGTGACCCACGACCAGCAGCGCCCCGGCCATAAAAATGCGGTGCTGGGCTTTTTTAACGCGGTGTGTCAGGTGTACACCACCATCATCCGCGGCACGCCCATGATGGTGCAGCTGCTGATCATGAGCATGGTCATTTTTTCCAACAGCCGCAACTTTACCATGGTAGGTGCGCTGACCTTAGGCATCAACTCTGGCGCGTATGTATCCGAGATCATCCGCGGCGGCCTGATGGCTGTGGACCCCGGCCAGATGGAAGCCGGACGCAGCCTTGGCCTGAACTACATGACCACCATGGTGGTCATCATCATCCCGCAGGCCATCCGTGCGGTGCTGCCTGCACTGGGCAACGAGTTCATTGTCCTGCTCAAGGATACTTCCCTGATCACCACCATCGGCGGCAAGGAGCTGCTGTATGCTGCACAGGGCATTATGAACCGTACCTATGAAGCCATGTTCCCCCTGCTGGGCGTTGCACTGATCTACCTGATCCTTGTTATGCTGTTTACATGGCTGCTGAGCAAGTTTGAGAGGAGGCTGGCACAAAGTGACCGATAAGATTTTGGAAGTACGCGGCCTGACCAAGACCTATGGCGGCGTAAAGAAGCGCGGCGCAAAAAAAGCCGACCCCACGCTGGATGTGCTGAAAGGCATCGACCTTGATATCTACCGCGGCGATGTGGTGTGCCTGATCGGCCCTTCCGGCTGCGGCAAGTCCACCTTTCTGCGCTGCCTGAACCGGCTGGAGACTCCCACCTCCGGTTCCATCAAGTTTGAGGGTGTGGAGGTAAACGAGACACACATCGATGCCGTGCGCCAGAAGATGGGCATGGTGTTCCAGCACTTCAACCTGTTCCCCCACCTGACCGTGAAAAAGAACCTTGAGCTGGCACCCAGCTTGCTGAAGCTGAAGGACAAAGAGGCCATCTCTGCCCGTGCAGACGAGCTGCTGGCCCGCGTAGGTCTGGCCGACAAGGCCAACGCCTACCCCAAGAGCCTGTCCGGCGGTCAGCAGCAGCGCATCGCCATTGCCCGCGCGCTGGCCATGGACCCGGACGTGATCCTGTTCGATGAGCCCACCAGCGCCCTTGACCCCGAGATGGTGGGCGAGGTGCTGGAGCTGATGAAGGAGCTGGCACACACCGGCATCACCATGCTGGTGGTCACCCATGAGATGGGCTTTGCCCGCGAGGTATCCAACCGGGTCATCTTCATCGACGATGGCAAAATTCAGGAGGATGAGCCGCCGCAGGAGCTGTTTACCAACCCCAAGCACCCCCGCCTGAAAGCCTTCCTCTCCAAGATGCTGTAATAATATAAAAAATTCAAGCCCGGAAGGTCGGTAGACCTTCCGGGCTTGTTTCATTAAAAATAGCGCTGCGGCTCAAAGCTCTGCCAGAATGGCATCGCCCATGGCGGTGCAGCCAAGGCAGGTGCAGCCGTCGCTCATGTTGTCGGCAGTGCGCAAACCCTTGTCCAGCACACGGCTCACGGCGTTCTCAATGGCATCGGCTTCCTCTGCCATGCCAAAGGAATACCGCAGCATCATGGCGGCAGACAGGATGCAGGCGGTGGGGTTTACGATGTCCTTACCCGCAATGTCCGGGGCAGAGCCGTGGATGGGCTCGTACAGCCCCCGGGTGCCGTCGCCAAGGCTGGAGGACGGGATCATACCGATGGAACCGGTGATCATGGAAGCCTCGTCCGACAGGATATCGCCGAACATATTCTCAGTGACGATCACGTCGAACTGCGCGGGGTTCTTCACGATCTGCATAGCGCAGTTGTCCACGAACATCTCGCTGTACTCCACATCCGAGTACTCGGCCTGCAGCCGGTGCATCACAATGCGCCACAGGCGGCTGGTGTCCAGCACGTTGGCCTTGTCCACGCAGCACAGCTTTTTGCGGCGCTTGCGGGCGGTCTCGAAGCCGATGCGGCCAATGCGCTCGATCTCGTGCTCCGCATAGGGCATAGTGTCCACAGCCTGCTTTTCGCCGTTTTCCAGCGTGTGGGTCTGGTGCTGGCCGAAGTACACGCCGCCGATCAGCTCCCGCACGATGATAAAATCAATGCCCTGTGCCACGATCTCGGGCTTCAGGGGGCTGGCAGGTGCCAGCTGCGGCCAGATCTTCGCGGGGCGGTTGTTGGCGTACAGCCCCATCCCGGCGCGCAGCCGCAGCAGACCCTTTTCTGGCCGCTGCTCTCCGGGCAGACCCTCCCACTTGGGGCCGCCTACCGCGCCCAGCAGCACGCTGTCGGCGGCAAGGCACTTGTCCAGCTCGTGCTGGGGCAGCGGGTCGCCGTACTTGTCAATGGCCTCGCCGCCCATGGCGGCAGCGGTGTAATGGAAGGTATGACCGTACTTTTCGGCCACCTTATCCAGCACCCGGAGGGTCTGCTTTACGATCTCCGGGCTGGAGCAATCGCCCCAGATGACAGCAATATTTTTTTCCATGAGGTACTCCTTTTATGCTCCAAACACATTTTCACGGATGGGGATGGGGTTATTTCTGGATGGCCTTCATCAGACCACCGGCGGAGATGATGTTCTGGATAAAGGGCGGGAAGGGCTCGGCGTGGAACACCTTGCCGTTGGTCTCGTCGGTGATGACGCCGGTGTCAAAGTCCACCTGAACGGTATCCCCTGCCTCGATGGCGTCCACAGCCTCCGGGCACTCCATGATGGGCAGGCCGATGTTGATGCTGTTGCGGTAAAAGATACGGGCAAAGCTTTTGGCAATGACTACCGCGATGCCTGCAGTCTTGATGCACAGGGGTGCGTGCTCGCGGGAGGAGCCGCAGCCAAAGTTCCAGCCGCCCACCATGATATCGCCGGGCTGCACCCGGTTCACAAAGTCCTTGTCGATATCCTCCATGCAGTGGCTGGCAAGCTCCTTGGCGTCCTGCGTGTTCAGGTGACGTGCCGGGATGATGACGTCGGTATCCACGTTATCCGGGTATTTGAAAACAGAACCTCTTGCGTTCATGCTCATGCTCCTTTCGGGTCAGACCGTGCGCGGGTCGGTGATGTAGCCGGTCAGGGCGCTGGCGGCGGCGGTGGCAGGAGAAGCCAGATAGACCTCGCTGTCCACATGACCCATGCGTCCCACAAAGTTGCGGTTGGTGGTGGAAACGCAGCGCTCGCCCGCTGCCAAAATGCCCATGTAGCCGCCCAGACAGGGGCCGCAGGTGGGGGTGGATACGATGCAGCCCGCATCGATAAAGGCAGTGGTCCAGCCCCGCAGGATGCACTCCTTATAGACTGCCATGGTGGCGGGGATGATGATGCCGCGCACGCCCTTGGCGATGTGCTTGCCCTTGAGGATGTTGTAGGCGGCCTCCATATCCTCTAAGCGGCCATTGGTGCAGCTGCCGATGACCACCTGATCGATCTTGATGTCCTTGCCCTCGCTGGCAACATGGGTGTTCTCGGGCAGATGGGGGTAGCTGACGGTGGGCTCCAGTGCGCCAAGGTCAATCTCAATGGTCTTTTCGTACGCAGCATCAGGGTCGGCCTCGTAGAACACCGGCGGGCGCTGGCTGCGGCCTGCCAGATAAGCCTTGGTCACCTCGTCCACCGGGAAGATGCCGTTCTTGGCACCGGCCTCAATGGCCATATTGCAGATGCACAGGCGGTCGTCCATGGTAAGGCTTTCCACGCCCGGGCCGGTGAACTCCATAGACTTATACAGTGCACCGTCCACACCGATCATGCCGATGATGTGCAGGATCAGGTCTTTGCCGGATACCCGGGGGTTAAACTTGCCGGTGAGCACGAACTTGATGGCAGAGGGCACCTTGAACCATGCCATGCCGGTGGCCATGCCAGCGGCCATATCGGTAGAGCCTACACCGGTGGAGAAGGCACCCAGCGCACCATAGGTGCAGGTGTGGCTGTCCGCGCCGATCACGCAGTCGCCGGCGGTGACGATGCCTTTTTCCGGCAGCAGGGCATGCTCAATGCCCATCTGACCGACATCGTAGAAGTTGAGGATATCGTATTTATTGGCGAACTCCCGGCACTGCTTGGACTGGGTAGCGCTCTTGATATCCTTATTGGGCACAAAGTGGTCCAGCACGATAGCGATATGCTCTTTATCAAACACGCGGTCAAAACCGGCGCGTTCAAACTCGTTGATGGCCACCGGGGTGGTGATATCGTTGCCCAGCACAATGTCCAACTTTGCATTGATGAGCTGGCCTGCCTTGACCTCCGGCAGTCCGGCGTGTGCGGCAAGGATCTTCTGCGTCAGGGTCATTCCCATGGTAGTTTTCTCCTTTTTATCGATTGTTGATTGCGCTGACAAGGGCACGGACACCGGCCACGATGATGTCGGTGTCGGTACCGGCACCCCATGTGACCGTGTTGTCGCCCCAGACAAGGCCCACATAAGAGGCTGCGCGGGAGGTAGAGCCCTCATCCAAGCTGTGCTCAGAGTAGTTTTCCAGATGGAAGTCCATGCCGGTGGCGCTCTGGATGGCGTTAGCTACGGCATCCAGACGGCCGTTGCCCACCGAGGTGACCACCTTGCGCTGGCCGTTCAGCTCCAGCGTGACCGTGGCGGTAATGCCGTTTACCTGTGCAAAGTGGGCTTCCACCACATTCAGCGGCTTTGCACGGTTGAGGTAGGTATCCTCGAAGATATGCAGCACCTCGGCGGCGCTCAGCTCCTTGTGGCTGTGGTCGGACACGCTCTTGACCTTGTAGCCCAGCGCCTCCCGCATCTTGGGGGGCAGGTTGTAGCCGTAGTTCTGCTCCAGCACAAAGCCGATGCCGCCCTTGCCGCTCTGGCTGTTGATGCGGATGACGTCGGCGTCGTAGGTGCGGCCGATGTCGTGGGGGTCCACCGGGATGTAGGGGCAGGTCCAGCGGTGCTCGCCGGTCTGCTTGCGGTACGCCATGCCCTTGGCAATGGCGTCCTGATGGCTGCCGGAGAAGGCGGCAAACACCAGCTGTCCGGCGTAGGGGGTACGCTCGTAGATGTGCATCCGGGTCACACGCTCGTAGGTGGCGCAGATGGCGGGCATATCCGAGAAGTCCAGCTTGGGGTCTACGCCATGGCTGTACATATTCATGGCCAGCGTCACAGCGTCCACATTGCCGGTGCGCTCGCCGTTGCCGAACAGGCAGCACTCCACGCGCTGTGCGCCCGCCAGCACTGCCAGCTCTGCGCAGGCTACGCCGGTGCCGCGGTCGTTGTGGGGGTGGGTGGAGATGATCACGCTGTCGCGGTACTTCAGGTGCTTGTCGCAGTACTCGATCTGGTTGGCGTACACATGGGGCATGCTCATCTCCACAGTCACCGGCAGGTTGATGATCATGGGGCGCTCCGGGGTGGGCTGCATGATATCCAGCACGGCGTTGCACACCTCTACGGCGTAGTCCACCTCGGTGCCGGTAAAGCTTTCGGGGCTGTACTCAAACAGGAAGTTGCCCTCGTACTCCTCACTGAGCTGCTTGACCAGCTTTGCGCCGTCCACGGCGATCTGCTTGATTTCCTCCTTGGACTTGTGGAACACCTGCTCCCGCTGCGCCACGGAGGTGGAGTTGTAGAAGTGGATCACCGCCCGGGGTGCGCCCTTGACTGCCTCGAAGGTGCGGCGGATGATGTGGTCGCGGCACTGGGTCAGCACCTGCACGGTGACGTCGGCGGGGATCATATCCTTTTCGATCAGGGTGCGCAGGAACTCGTACTCAGTCTCGCTGGCGGCGGGAAAGCCCACCTCGATCTCCTTGAAGCCGATCTTCACCAGCATCTGGAAGAACTCCAGCTTTTCTGCAAGGCTCATGGGCACGATCAGCGCCTGATTGCCGTCCCGCAGATCCACGCTGCACCATGCGGGAGCCTTTTCAATATGGTCCTTTTTTACCCAGCTGTCATAACCGGCGGGTACCGGGTAGTACCCCGGTGCGTACTTGGTAGCGTCCATCATCCTGTTGTCCTCCTGATGTTGTGGTGAGACGAACCCTCTCAGTCAGCCCCTGCGGGGCTGCCAGCTCCCCCGAAGGGGGAGCTTTCCGGCTTCTGAAAAAGGTGAGACCCTTCTTAGAAGAAGCATTCCTCCCCTTTTCTCTTAAAGCTCCCCCCTCGGGAGAGCTGTCGCCGTCAGGCGACTGAGAGGGTCATCATACAAAAAGGCTCCCGTCTTTCAAGGCGAAAACCTTGAGAGACGAGAGCCTGTAAATTGCTTTTACAGGGCACCCGTGGTACCACTCTCCTTGCTGCACGGTCAGGTACAGCCACTTTGCACGATCGGCCAAAACGGCGAATCGCTGCCCTTGTAACGGTGGGCGTCCGTCAGAACCTACTTGTCCGTTCAGCTCTGCCGCTCAGGGGCCAGTATCCGAAGCACTCTGCACCCGCCTTGCACCACCCGGCGGCTCTCTGCACGCAGAAGAAAGATCGTTTTATCCCCGTCAACGCATTTGCACTTTGTTGAAAGTGAGATAATTTTAGCACGCCTGCCAAAAAGTGTCAAGAAGTTTCATTCAGGATAAAGATGAAAGCATTTCATAATACCATAGGGTAAATCATGCAAAATTGAGGTCGTTGTTCCCTTGCCCCCTCATCCGGCAAGCCCTTTGCGCACCTATAATATGGTAACCGAGCGGCTTTAGCCCTCTTTGTTAAGAAACTGCTAAGTTTTTGCAAAGTTGCCCTCACTGCGCTGTTGCCGGGCGGCAAGGTGTGGTATACTGGACGCAGCAACCGGGTGGAAGCCCACTTTATATAGAAGGAGGAACATCCCATGAAAGAAGTCAAGCCATCCAAAAAGCCGTTGGCCATCTACTATGCCATCGTGCTGCTGGTGCTGCTGGTCATCAACCTTGTGGTCATGCCGTGGCTGGCCGAGCGTCAGGTGCAGGAGGTAGACTACGGCACCTTTATGAGCATGACCGAGCAGGAGAATATCGGCAAGGTAGATATCCAGTCCAACCAGATCATTTTTACGGATAAGGACAACAAGCAAATCTACAAGACCGGCCTGATGAACGATCCCGGCCTGACTGAGCGTCTGTACGATGCCGGTGCGCAATTCTCCAGCGAGATCGTGGAGCAGGGTTCGCCGGTGCTCAGCTTTCTGCTGTGGTTCGTGCTGCCCATCCTGCTGTTCAGCTTCATCGGCAACCAGATGAACAAAAAGCTGATGGAAAAGGCAGGCGGCGGTCCGGGTGCCATGATGTTCGGCGGCGCGGGCAAGTCCAATGCAAAGGTGTATGTGCAGTCCACCCACGGCATCCGCTTTGCGGACGTTGCCGGTGAGGACGAGGCCAAGGAGAACCTGCAGGAGATCGTCAATTATCTGCACGACCCCAAGAAGTACGAGGAGATCGGTGCTTCCATGCCCAAGGGCATTCTGCTGGTAGGCCCTCCGGGCACCGGCAAGACCATGCTGGCCAAGGCCGTGGCAGGCGAATCCAACGTGCCCTTCTTCTCCATCTCCGGCTCGGAGTTCGTGGAGATGTTCGTGGGCATGGGTGCCTCCAAGGTGCGTGACCTGTTCAAGCAGGCCAAGGAAAAAGCCCCCTGCATCGTGTTCATTGATGAAATTGATGCCATTGGCCAGAAGCGCAACAGCGGCCAGTTTGGCGGCAACGACGAGCGCGAGCAGACCCTGAACCAGCTGCTTACCGAGATGGACGGCTTTGAGGGCAACACCGGCGTCATTATTCTGGCAGCCACCAACCGCCCGGATTCCCTCGACCCTGCCCTGACCCGTCCCGGCCGGTTCGACCGCCGTGTACCCGTGGAGCTGCCCGACCTGAAGGGCCGCGAAGAGATTTTGAAGGTACACGCCAAAAAGGTAAAGATCGCCCCGGGTGTGGACTTCAACACCGTGGCACGCATGGCCTCCGGTGCCTCCGGCGCAGAGCTGGCTAACATCGTGAACGAGGCCGCCCTGCGTGCCGTGCGGGCAGGCCGCAAGAGCGTGACGCAGGCCGACCTTGAGGAGAGCATTGAGGTGGTCATTGCCGGCTACCAGAAGAAGAACTCCATCCTGACCGACCACGAAAAGTGCATCGTAGCCTACCATGAGATCGGCCATGCCCTTGTGGCAGCCAAGCAGTCCAACTCTGCCCCGGTGCAGAAGATCACCATCATCCCCCGCACCTCCGGCGCACTGGGCTATACCATGCAGGTGGACGAGGGCAACCACTACCTGATGAACAAGGCCGAGCTGGAAAACAAGATCGCCACCCTGACCGGCGGCCGCGCCGCCGAGGAGGTGGCCTTCAACTCCATCACCACCGGCGCATCCAATGATATCGAGCAGGCCACCAAGCTTGCCCGCGCCATGCTGACCCGCTACGGCATGAGCGATGAATTTGACATGGTGGCGCTGGAAACCGTAAACAACCAGTATCTGGGCGGCGATACCTCGCTGGCCTGCAGTGCCCAGACCCAGCGCGAGATCGATCAGAAGGTGGTAGAGCTGGTCAAGACCCAGCATGAAAAGGCCATTCGCATCCTGACCGAGAACCGCGCAAAGCTGGACGAGCTGGCACAGTACCTGTACCAGAAAGAGACCATCACCGGCGAGGAGTTCATGGATATCCTTAACCGCGATGACACCGAAAACAAACCAGAAAATCCCTGAAAATAAAAATTTTTGAATCTTTTGCAATAATCCGACCGCCGTATCCGTTTATAGAGCAGATACGGCGGTTTTCCATTGTGGATGCGCCGCAGCTGAACCATGGTTCCCAAAAAGATTATGATGCAAAAAATGAAGGCAGTCCCTGCGGCTGCCGTTTTCAGGAGGTATTTCCTATGAAGATGCTGAACAAAAAGTTTGTCCGTACCCTGAGCTGTGCCACTGTGGCGGTGTGTGCCGCCGCCATGCTGAGCGTGGGCGCTTTTGCCGCCGAGGTGGATTCTACCTGTGTGGAGGGCTATCTGCCCCCGCAGGAGCAGATGGTGCAGGGTGACATTGCACTGCACAGCGGTGACGTTGCCGTGGGCGAAAAAGATCCCAGCTACGGCGGCTACGGTGCCCCGGAGGGTAACCCCATTCAGGGCAACATCATGCTGATCTCCGGCGACGAGCTGGCCGACACCGCAAAGACCGAGGCGCGCTACACCGTCAAGGGTCTGCTGGGCAAGCAGCTGCTGTACACCGCCCGCCAGAAGGACGGCGTGCTGACGCTGGATGTGCCCGCCGAGGTGGCTACCTTCCGCACCACCATCGAGGATATGCAGACTTTGCAGGCAAACGGCGTGAAAACGCTGGTGCTGGTGACCGAGAAGAACTCCACCACCCTGAACCTCTCTCTGCTGTGCGAGGGACAGAAGTCCGGCACCCGCGTCACCCTGCGGCATCTGGGCAGCAATGCCACCCTCTCTGTGGGTCTGCGCTGCCGCCGCGACCTGCTGATCGGCCGCTAATCGGAAAAACGGCAGTATAATTTGTGGTTCAGAAACGCCCACAGGCGTTTCTGAACAGAT
>NZ_JBBMEO010000037.1:0-17303 GCF_040096515.1 Faecalibacterium tardum
GTTCTCTTTTGACATCAAAAGAGAACATCCCTCGGCAACAGCCTCTGCCCCCGCGGAGCGCGGTACAAACAAAAAAAGCGAGAGCCTTCCGAAAAAACGGAGGACTCTCGCCTTTTTACTATTTTCAGTTATTCTCTGCGCCCTTTTCGCCAAGGGTGACAGTAACGGTCTGCATCTGACCGCCGCGCGCGACGGTGATCTCGATGGTGTCACCGGCCTTGTGGTCCTGCATCAGGGTGCCAAGGTCGCTCTGGGTGGCCACCTCGCTGCCGTCTACGCTCACGATGCGGTCACCGGCCTGCAAGCCCGCCTTGTCGGCAGGGCCGCCCTTGACTACCTCCACGATGTAGACACCGTAGGCGTTCACGCCCAGCTGGGCGGCGGTCTGGGCGTTGGTCACGGCATAGTAGCTGATGCCCAGATAGGGACGCCCGGTCACATAGCCGTTTTCCAGCAGCTCCTGCGCCACCTTGACGGCGTCATTCACCGGGATGGCAAAGCCCAGACCCTCGGCATCGCTGTCGGAGGACTTTGCATTGACGATGCCCACCAGCTCGCCGTTCATGTTGAACAGGCCGCCGCCGGAGTTGCCGGGGCTGACGGAGGCATCCATCTGGATCAGAGACATGGTGTTGACAGAGCTGGAACCCTGAATGCTGACGCTGCGGTTCAGGGCGCTGACGATGCCGCTGGTCACGGTGCCGCCCAGCTCACCCAGGGGGTTGCCCACGGCCATGACGCTTTCGCCCACCTTCAGGCTGTCGCTGTTGCCCACGGTGGCAGGGGTCAGGCCGGTAGCATCGACTTTCACCACGGCGATATCACTGGTGGTATCCTCGCCCACCAGCGTAGCGGGGTAATCCTTGTCGCCGATGCTCACGGTGATGTTGGATGCCCCACTCACCACATGGGCGCAGGTGAGGATATAGCCATCCGAGCTGATGATGACGCCGCTGCCGGCGCCGCTCTCCACCTGACTCTGGCCGTACCAGGACCACTGGGAGTAGACCACCTGCTCGGTGGTGATGACCACCACGCTGGGGCTGACCATCTCAGCTACCTGTGCAGTGCTCAGACCGGTGCCGCTGGTGGCACTGATGGAATTGCCGGTGCTGTCGGTGCTGCTGTCAGAGCTGGCCGGGCGCTCCACCTGCTGGATGATCACCTTGCTGCCGCCGCCGTATTTTGCACCCACAAAGCCGCCCGCAAAGCCCATGGCTGCTGCCAGCACCAGCGCCACGACGCTGCGTGCCAGCTTTCCGCCGCCAGACTTCTTCTTGCGGCGGGGCTTTTCCGGCTGCGCCGGGGCGCTGTACTGCGGCTGCTCCGGCGGGGTGGGCGGCACGCTGCCGCCATCTGCCGGGGCGGTATAGGCCGGGCGCGCAGGCTGCGCTTCCGGCTCGTTGTACTGGTTTGCCGTGTTCATGCCGCTGCTGCCCACGTTGGGGTAGCCGGTCTCGTTATTGGAAGCGGAATAATCGTATTCCCACTTGTTCTCGTTTTCCATGTTACTACATCCTTCCCTCAAAGGCCGGTCCGCAGGGACATCTGTTCCTTTGAACTGTCCCTATTGTAACTGTCAAATGTGAAAATCAATCGCTTGCGCCGTGAAGAATATGTGAAATGCGGTCCTGTTTTTCTGCCCTTGACAGCCGCGCCGCCGCTTGCTATTGTAAGGGAAGAACATTTGCCCGTCAAGGAGGAGCTTTTTATGGAACTGCGCCGCACCGAACAGGGGTTTGCCCTGTATAAAGAAAAGGACTGCATCGGAGAGTGCACCCTCTCCCCCGCCCCCAAGGGCGCACAGCTTACCGCCCTGTGCATCCTGCCCCGGTGGCGGCGCAAGGGCTACGGCTCCTACCTGTTAAAAGAAGTATTGCGCAGCTTTGGCGGCTATGACCGGGAAGCTGCCACGGTGTTTACCGCCCCGCTGCCGGAAAACGCCGCTGAGCTTGCCTTCTGGGGCAAATTCGGCTTTGCCGCCGAGGGCGGGCAGCTGGTGCGCCGCCGCACCCCGGATTTAACGGCAGTCAAATTCGTGCAGGACTTTTTAGCCGCCCGGCTGGTGCACCCGCAGCTGTGCGTGGATGCCACCTGCGGCAACGGCGGCGACACCGCCTTTTTGTGCAATCTGACCGCCCCCGCCGGGCGGGTGCTGGCTTTTGACGTGCAGCCCGAAGCCATCCGCTCCACCCGCACCCGGCTGGAACAGGCAAATGTGCCCGCAGAGCGATACGAGCTTGTCTGCGGCAGCCACGCCGACTTATTACAGTATGTGCAGCCCGGCACTGCCGATGCAGTCATGTTCAACTTTGGCTGGCTGCCGGGGGCAGACCACGGGGTATTTTCCACCGCGCAGAGCAGCATCCCCGCCTTGCAGGCGGCGCTGCAGGCGGTGCGCCCCGGCGGCATCGTGAGCGCCATCCTGTACAGCGGGGCGGTCATCGGCTCGGACGAAAAACAGGCGGTGCTGCGTTTTCTGCGCGCACTTCCACTGAAAAGTTTCACCGTTCTGGTGTGTGATTTTGCCAATTGGGCCGAAACTGCCCCTCTGCCCTGCCTGATCCTGAAAAAATAACGAAAACCCTTGCATTATCACGCGTTTTCGTATAGAATAAAGTGCGTATGTGTAAAAACAAGAACCCTCTCAGTCACAGCTGACATCAGGCCGGAGAGGGTTTTCTCAGAAAGCAGGATGGAGGCTCCCATGTAAGACACCGCCTGTCTGCCATTCATTCTCTGCCTTGCAAAGGCAATTTTTATAGGAGAAACTACGATCTATGACAAATCGTGAAGAGATCGAACGCCGCAGGACGTTCGCCATCATCAGCCACCCCGACGCAGGTAAGACCACCCTTACCGAAAAGCTGCTGCTGTACGGTGGAGCCATCAATCAGGCTGGTTCCGTCAAGGGCAAGCAGAGCGCCAAGCACGCCGTGTCCGACTGGATGGACATTGAAAAGCAGCGTGGTATCTCGGTCACCTCTTCGGTGCTGCAGTTCAACTACGCCGGTAAGTGCGTGAACATTCTGGACACCCCCGGCCATCAGGACTTCTCGGAGGATACCTACCGCACCCTGATGGCGGCAGACTCTGCCGTCATGGTCATCGACGCCGCAAAGGGCGTTGAGGCGCAGACCATCAAGCTGTTCAAGGTGTGCACCCTGCGCCATATCCCCATTTTTACCTTCATCAACAAGATGGACCGCGAAGCCCGCGACCCCTTTGAGCTGATGGAGAACATCGAGGAGATTCTGGGCATCAAGACCTACCCCATGAACTGGCCCATCGGCTGCGGCAAGGAGTTCAAGGGCGTGTTCGACCGCAACGCACGCAAGGTGCTGGCTTTTTCCAGCGACGGCCGCGCCAACGGCGTGAAGAAGGTCAGCGAGACCGAGGCCGAGCTGGGCGACCCTGCACTGGACGAGCTGCTGACCCCCTATCTGCACCAGCAGCTGGTGGACGAGATCGAGCTGTTGGACGGCGCTGCCGAGGAGTTTGATCTGGAAAAGGTGCTGCGCGGTGAGCTGAGCCCCGTGTTCTTCGGCTCTGCATTGACCAACTTCGGCGTGGAGCCCTTCCTTGAAAACTTCCTGCGGCTCACCTCCGCCCCGCTGGCCCGCGTGGACAGCCTGACCGGCGAGCCGGTGGACCCCTGCCGGGACGAGTTCTCCGCTTTCATCTTTAAAATTCAGGCCAACATGAACAAGGCCCACCGCGACCGCATTGCCTTTATGCGCATCTGCTCCGGCAAGTTCGAGCGCGGCATGGAAGCCTACCATGTGCAGGAGGGCAAGAACATCAAGCTGGCCACCGGCACCCAGCTGATGGCGCAGGATCGCGCCATCGTGGACGAGGCCTACGCAGGCGACATCATCGGCCTGTTCGACCCGGGCATCTTCTCCATCGGCGATACCCTGTGCACCGGCAAAAAGAAGGTCCAGTTCGCAGGCATCCCCACCTTCTCTCCGGAGCACTTTGCCCGCATTGAGCAGAAGGACACCATGAAGCGCAAGCAGTTCGTGAAGGGTATGGAGCAGATCGCGCAGGAAGGCGCCATCCAGATCTTCCGCGAAGTGGGCGGCGGCATGGAAGAAGTGGTGGTCGGCGTGGTCGGCGTATTGCAGCTGGAAGTGCTGGAGTACCGCCTGAACACCGAATACAACGTGGAGATCCGCATGCAGCAGCTGCCCTTTGAGCAGCTGCGCTGGGTGCAGAACGACCCCGACACCTACAACCTGCGGGATCTGGACCTGACCAGCGATACCAAGGCTGTGGAGGACATGAAGGGCAACCGTCTGCTGCTGTTCACCTCCGACTGGGCGGTGCGCTGGGCGGAGACCCACAACGAGAGCTTGCAGCTGAGCGAGTTCGGCAACATCTGATAAAAGAGCGCTGCGGAGTGCATCTGCGCTCCACAGCCTTTTTTATATAGCAATCAAGAATACAACATAGAATGCCAGACATCAGAATGAGGGTTCCCATTGCGGGGAACACTGCTGGCACGGAGGGTAAAGGATATGCAGAATATCAACATTGGCAAAAGCGGCATCGCCGTGCCGTTTCTGGGCATGGGTACATGGGCCATCGGCGGCGGTGCATGGTGGGGTGATAACGATGACGCACTGTCGATAAAGGCCATCCAGACTGCCGTAGAGCAGGGCATCCAGTGGATCGACACTGCACCCATCTACGGGCTGTACCACAGCGAGGAAGTGGTGGGCGAGGCCATGAAGCACATCGACCGCGACAAGGTGGTGCTTTCCACCAAATGCGGCCTGGAGTGGCGGCACGAGTCTCCCATCCTGCACAAGGTAGTGGACGGCGTACAGGTGTACCGCGACCTTTCCGCCAAGAGCATCATCGAGGACGTGGAGGACAGCCTGCGCCGTCTGCACACCGACCATCTGGACGTGCTGTACACCCACTGGCAGAGCCCGGATTTTGGCGTGTATCCGCTGGAAGAGACCATGGAAGCCATGATGAAGCTGAAGGAGCAGGGCAAGATCCGCGCCATCGGTGCTTCCAACGTCACCTCCGACATCATCCGGGGCTACTGCAAGTACGGCCAGCTGGACGTCATTCAGGAAAAGTACAGCCTGCTGACCCGCCGCATTGAAAAGCAGCTGCTGCCCACCTGCAAGGAGCTGGGCGTCTCGGTACAGGCCTACTCCCCGCTGGAGCAGGGGCTTCTGACCGGCAAGGTGACCATGGACACCACCTACCCGGAGGGCAGCACCCGCAACACGAACCCCTGCTTCCAGCCCACCCGCCGGGCACAGGCGCTGGAACTGCTGGCAAAGTGGGGCGACCTGACCGAGAAGTACGACTGCACCATGGCGCAGCTGGTCATCGCCATGACCGCCCGCATGATCCCCGGGCTGCACGTCCTGTGCGGTGCCCGCAAGCCGGAGCAGGTACTGGACAACGCCGGTGCGCTGCACATCAAGCTGGACGGCGCCGACGCCGTCCGCATGAAGTGGGACGTGGACGCAATCTCCTAAACGCAAACCGGGCAGATGCCGTGAAAAGCACCTGTCCGGTTCTTTTTATCAAGTTTCGTGGATTGCCGATACCGTTTTTTCACAGAAAGACTATACTAAGGTGGAAAATGGAGGAATGAAACAATGAAGAACGGGATCATTGATGTGGGCGGCGGCCTGCGGGGCATTTACGGTGCCGGTGTGCTGGACCGCTGTCTGGAAGAGGGCATCCACTTCGACTGCTGTATCGGCGTGTCGGCGGGCAGTGCCAATATGAGCTCCTACATTGCAGGCCAGCATGGCCGGAACAAGCCCTTTTATGATGAATACAGCTTCCGCAAGGAATACATGAGTGTGAAAAATCTGGTGCAGAAGCATTCTTATCTCGATCTGGGGTATGTCTATGGTACCCTGAGCAACCGGGGCGGCGAGAACCCGCTGGATTACCCCGCCATGATGGCAGACCCGGCAGAGATGATCGTGGTGGCTACGGATGCCCGCACCGGAAAGGCCCGATATTTTACGAAAGCGGCGATGAAGCAGGACGACTACACCCCGCTTATGGCCTCCTGCTGCATCCCGGTGGTGGATCAGCCCATCTTTATTGAGGGTACACCTTATTATGATGGCGGCCTTGCCGACCCGGTGCCGCTGGAAAAGGCATTGGAGATGGGCTGTGACCGGGTGGCAGTCATCCTGACAAAGCCTGTGACGGCTGAGCGGAACAATAAGCGGGACGAAAGGCTCTCCCGTCTCATCTGCCGCAGATACCCGGAGGCCGCCAAAGGGCTGACCCAGCGTGCCCGGCGGTACAATGACGCTGTCCACAAGGCCCTTGCCATGGAGCAGGAAGGCAAAGCCTGTGTCATTGCCCCGGACAGCACCGAGGGCATGTCCACCTTGACCAAAGACAAAGAGAGCCTGGAAAAGATGTACGAGAAGGGCCGCAGGGATGCGGAGAAGCTTCTCCAATGGTACTGATCAAAATGAAAGGGACTGTTGCACAAGGAAGAAAGCCTGTGCAACAGCCCCTTTTATTTTTGAAACCCTCTCAGTCACGCCTTGCGGCGTGACTGAGAGGGTTTGTCCCCGCGCAAAAAAGAAAAACTTATTCTCCTCTTGCCAGCGCTTGCAGCTTTTGCTTGTCCAGCACCTGCACCCCGCCGCGGTACAGGCGTACCCAGCCCTCCTGCGCAAAGTATTTGAGCATCCGGCTCACTACCTCGCGGGCAGAGCCCATGTACTTTGCCATCTGGTCGTGGGTCATGCGGAGGTCCGCGCCGCCGGTCTTGGCAAGCTCGTCGGTCAGAAAAATCGCCAGCCGCCGGTCGGCACTCATGAACAGAATCTGCTGCATCGTCCACATGGTATCGGAAAAGCGCTCTGCCGTCATCTGGTAGGCGTAGCAGCGCACATAGACGTTTTCCTGCATCAGCTGCCGGAAGATGCCCGCGCTGATGCACAGCGCTTCGGTGTCCTCCTCGGCATCGATGTAAAGGTCGATGTTCACCGCGTCCATCACGCAGGAGGCGGACAGGATGCACACCTCCCCGCCGAACAGGCGGTACAGTGTCACGTCCCTGCCGTCCTCGGACAGTAGATAGGAGCGCAGCTGCCCGCTGCGCAGTAAAAGGATGCCCACACAGCTTTCCAGCGGGCTGTGCACCCGGGCGCCTTTGGCGTAGTGCACCGGGCGGGTAAAGCGGCACAGCCGCTCCTGCTCTGCCGGGGTCAGCTGCTCCCAGAACGGGAACGCACAGGCCAGACACCGGGCGTGCGGAGATGTTTCAGCCATACGGCTCACCCCTTTCGCAGCGCCTTGGCGGCTTCCGTACCCGCCAGTGCGCCCTCATAGACCGCTTTTGCCACCTGCAGCAGCCCGCCGGTGCAGTCTCCGGCGGCGTACAGGCCGGGCACGGTGGTCTGCATCTTATCGTCCACCACGATGCGGCTGCCCTCTACGGCAGCGCCCAGCTTTCGGGCAAGTGCGGTACTGCCCGCCACGCCCAGCGCCACAAATACGCCGGATACCTCCCGCACCGCGCCGCCCGCCAGCTGCACGCCGGTGACGGTCTGCTCGCCCAGAATGGCTTCCACTTTCTGGGTGCAGACGGCTACCTCGGGCGGGAAGTCTGCGGTCAGAGCTGCGCCGTTCGTCAGCAGGGTGACGCTTTTTACCACCGGCAAAAGCGCCTGCACCTCATGCAGGGCGTACTCGCCGCTGCCCAGCACCGCCACGTCCTTGCCGCGGTAGAAAAAGGCATCACAGGCGGCGCACCAGCTTACGCCGTGGCCTTCCAGCCCGGTCAGCCCCGGGATGCGGGGAACCGCGCGGGAAGCACCCGTTGCCAGAATGACCGCGTCTGCCGGGTACGCGCCTGCCAGCGTTTCCACGGTCAAACGGTCGGTCCATGTCAGCCCCACGGCCTCGGTCTGCACAAACTGCACCCCCAGCCGCCGGGCGTTCTCGATGCTGCGGCGTTCCAGCTCCGGCCCGGAGACCGGCTGGGCGAAGCCGTAATAGTTTTCGATCTTTTCGGCGCGCGCCAGCGCCCCGGAGCCCTTGGTCAGCACGGTGGTCTGCACCCCGGCGCGCACGGCGTACAAAGCGGCGGACACCCCCGCCGGGCCGGAACCTACGATGACGATGTTGGACATGGTGTTGCTCCTTTGCATGGTTCTTTTGCCCTTATTATACACCAAAGCCGCGCAGATTTCTGTGACCGGGTCGCAAAAACTTTTTGGGCGGCGGGCACTGTTCAAGCCCCGGGGCGTGTGCTATACTGTTGTCATGTTGAAATCTACTGCCACAGGGGGCTTTTGTTCTATGTCCAAACAACGTCTGCTTTTCATCACCACCGGCGGCACCATTGCCAGCGTGCGCACCCAGCAGGGGTTAAAGCCCGTGCTTAGCAGCGAGGAACTGCTTGCCCATCTGCCGGAGCTGAAGGAGCTGTGCTGCCCGGAAACGCTGGCGCTGTGCAGCATCGACAGTACCGACCTCGGGCAGGAGCACTGGCTCATGATGGCACGCGCCATTCAGGAAAACTACGCCTTGTACGATGGCTTTATCATCTGCCACGGCACGGATACGCTGGCCTACTCTGCGGCGGCACTCTCCTATCTCATCCAGAACGCGGATAAGCCCATCATCCTCACCGGCGCGCAGCAGCCCATCTCCAACGAGATCACGGATGCCAAGAAAAACCTGCGGGACAGCGTGGTCTGCGCCATCGACCCGGGCAGCCGGGGCGTGATGGTGGTGTTTGGCGGGCACGTCATCGCGGGCACCCGCGCCAAGAAGAACAAGACCATCAGCTACGACGCCTTTGCCTCGGTCAACTTCCCGGAGCTGGCGCTGGTGCAGGGCGACCGGCTGGTGCGGTACATCCCCTCGCCGTGGCCCACCGGCCCGGTGGAGTTCAGCCGCACGCTGGACAGCCGGGTGTTCCTGCTCAAGCTGACGCCCGGCATGTCCCCGGCGCTCATCCCGGAGATCTTCCGTCTGTACGACTGCGTCATCGTGGAAAGCTTCGGCGTGGGCGGCATCCCGCAGCAGCTGATGGACGCCTTTGCCGCCGGGCTGGGCGATTACGAGACCACCCACAAGGTACTCATCATGACCACGCAGGTCACCTACGAGGGCAGCGACGTGGGCGTGTACGAGGTGGGCAAGCGGGTGCGCAACCGCTTCCGCTTCTTGGAAGCCCACGATATGACCATCGAGGCGGTGGTGACCAAAAGTATGTGGCTGCTGGCGCAGAACTGCGAAAGCTTTGACCAGCTGCAGCAGCGATTCTACCGTCAGGTGAACTTTGACACCTTCTATCACTGAGCATCACTGCTCAGAACACCAGCTGCACCAGCAGTACATAGCAAAGGGTGCCCCCGGCTACGCTGAGCAGAGTCTGGTGCTTCCACTTGTGCAGCGCGATGGTGGCCAGCAGCGCAAGCGCTTCCGGGATGCCGTGGCTGCCGGAGAACGGGGTGACACCCTTCAGGCAATAGACGATGAGCATCCCGAAAATAGCGGCGGGCAGCACCCGCCCCAGATACCGCACCACCTCCGGCGGCTGCTGCTCCTTGCTGGAAAAGACCAGAAACGGCAAAAAACGGGTAAGCATGGTGGCAGCGGTGCACACCGCAATGGTAAGCCCCATCTGAACTGCTGTCATTCCTCTACCTCCCCGGCTGCTTTTTCCATCGGACGGCGCAAAGCCAGCAGCAGCACCAGAATGCCAGCCATGGACGGCAGCAGAAAGCTGCCGGAGCCAAATACAATCAGACACACCAGCGGCACGGCAAGCCCGATCAGGGCACTGCCGTGCTGCTGATCTTTTTCCCACTGGTTCAGGAAGATGACCGTGAACATTGCGGTCATGACAAAATCCACGCCCTCGGTGCTGAAGGGCAGCACGGTGCCCAGCGCAGCCCCAAGCCCGGCGCTGCCCACCCAGTAAAGCTGATCCAGCAGGGTGATGAAGAACATGAACCAGCCCTTGTCCACCCCTTCCGGCGGCGTTGCCGAGCAGGTGATGGAAAAGGTCTCGTCGCTCATGGCAAAGATCATGTAAAAGCTGCGCCAGCCGTAGCCCTTATAGCGCTCCAGCATGGCAAGGCCGTAGAACAGGTGCCGCGCTTGGATCATCAGCGCCATCAGAAAGGCCGACAGCGGCGAGAACGCGCCCAGCAGCAGGCTTGCCAGCACGAACTCCAGCGAGCCGCCGTACACAACAGTGCCCATGAGCATGGGCATCCACACCGGCAGCCCCAAGGACTGCACATAGATGCCGTAGCCCAGCCCCAGCACAAAATAACCCGCCAGCACCGGGATGGTCTGCGGAAAAGCCGCCCGCAGCGCCCGCAGGCAGGGGTGCGGCAGAGCGGGAGAAACGGTTCGGGACAGATGCTGCATAGAAAAGCTCCTTGCTTTGCGGGAACAGCGGGCGGTGCCCATATACCCACATAGATTGTATGGAATAAGTAATTTCTATTATAGCACATCCCGGCGCTTTTGCAAGACAGTGGGCATCCTGCCGCCGGGACGATTTGGAATGGCCTCCGCTTGCTTCCGGGTTGCGGCACCCAGCATCCGCATCGTGCCTTGGGCGGCACTTGCGTCTTGCTGGCCGCTGCCCCAACAACGCCTCCCTGTTTCCGCCGCTGGCGGCGGTCGTCGTCGTTGCTAGCCATATTCAGCGGAAAAATTATTTTTTATTTCGGAATACCGGAGCGTCTGCGGACGCTCCGGTATTCCATTTTCACGGGTGGGGTCGTGGAGGAAAACGGCATTTATCCCCGACAAACGCAAAAGCAGCCAGACCGGACGGTCTGGCTGCTTTTCTGCTTATAAGAATATTTTACTCTACATCTTCATCCGCGAAGATCCACAGCACCTCGTTGATATGGGAGCCGCTGCGGGAGTATGGGGTCACACGGATGCAGAAGCTGCGGCCATCCGTCTTGCGGTAGCGGTGCTCCAGCAGGTTACTGCTGAACACGGTGCTGCGCACAAGGCCGAAATCGAACAACTTTGCAAAGTTTTCTCTGTCCTCGGGCGCTACCAGCGTGTCGCGGTAGTGGGTCAGCGCTGCGCGGAAGGAGCCGCCGCAGGTGTCCAGAACGGACTGGAAGTAGTCCGGCACAATAATGGGGCGCACGGTGTCCTGCTGCAAGTCCACCACGATTACTGTCTTGTATTTGGGGGCAAGCACCTTCAAAAAGTGCTCCGCGTCCCGCTTTTCCTGCAAGGTGCGCTCCATCTTTTCGTTCAGGCCTTCCAGCTGGCGGGCACGGCCGTTGTGGTCGTAGTAAGCCTGCCGGTCCTGCCGCATGGCAGCCTCGGCCTTGGCGACAGCTTCGTCCAGATGGCGCAGGTCGGTAGTCTGCTGGATGCCTACGGAAATAGCATAGTCCTTTTCCTTCAGGAAGGCGCGCATCCGGTCTGCGGTGCTCCACACACTGTAAGGCGGCTCGTTGGGGGTAAAGATGACAAATTCATCGCTGCCAATGCGGTACACCCGGCTGGTAGCAAAGAACTTGCGGGCGGCGTTTGCCAGACAGCACAGCAGGGTGTCGCCGCTGCGATGACCCAGATGCTCGTTTACCTCGTGCATCCCCACCACATCAATGTAGGTGCACACCACGGATTCGTATCCGCTGTTGGGCAGCTCCCGCAGGTCGGCTTCGTACCGGCTGCGGTTGGCAAGACCGGTCAGGGTGTCGTGGCTGTAAGAGAAGTCCAGCTCCTCGCTGAGCTGGTCGGCCTGTGCGTCGTTGCGCACCAGCACGGTCGCCCACGGGTTCTGAGCACAGCAGCCCCGGCAGGGCAGCACCTCTGTGGTGACCCAGATATACTGGCCGGACACGTTCTCGCGGTAGCGGTAGAACTCCGGCGCAGTGGCGTGGTACAGCACAGAGCGCAAGGCCTCCAGATCGGTCTGCTCCAAAAACAGGTCTGCGTCCTCCTCGTGCACGATCTTCTCGTTCACCATGCGGTCGCAGTAGTTGACAAAATCTTCTTCTTTTTCCAGATCCGGATCCAGCAGGCGGGCGTCCCGCTTGATCACCCGGTACGCACCGGTGGCAAGGTTCAGCAGCGAGATCTCCAGCACGTTATCGGTAAAGATCTGGTACGCCTGCAAGGCCAGCGCGGTCTTTTCGGTGCCCGGGTTCTCCACCCGGCGGTCACGGCGCATCAGGTCGCGGCGCAGATCCCAGTAATCCTGATTGGTGGGATCTGCCAGCAGCTTTTCGGCGTTTTCCACCGGCATGGGCTTGAAGAAATAGTAGCCCTGCGAGTACAGGCAGTCTGCGGCTTGCAGCATGGACACCTGTTCCGGGGTCTCCACGCCCTCGGCGATGATGGGCAGATTCAGCCGGTGCGCCATATCCACCACCGACTCCACGATCTGCACGCCCTTGCTGCGGTTCTCCTGGTTCATGTCGATGAGCTTCATGTCCAGCTTGATGGCATCGACGTTGGTATCCTTGAGCATATTCAGCGAGGAATACCCGCTGCCGAAGTCGTCCATCATGACCGAGAAGCCCTTGCGGTGCAGCCCCTGAATGGCGTTTTCCACCATCTGGGTGTCCTCGGCCACCATGGTCTCGGTGATCTCAGCCAGCAGAAGCTTTGGCTCCAGCTTATATTTTTCCACCAGATCTGCAAAGATCTGCGGCACATCCAAGTTCAGGATATCCTGCACCGAAACGTTCACCGACACCGGTACAAGGTTGCTGCCGCTTTCCTGCCACTTCTGCAGGGTCTGGCAGACGGATTCCCAGATGTACTGGTCCAGCCTTGTCACAAGGCCGGTGCGCTCCAGCAGCGGCATGAACTCGGCGGGAGGAACGCAGCCCCGGGTGGGGTGGTTCCAGCGCACCAGCGCTTCCATGCCCACGATGGCGCGGGTGATGCTGTTACACTTGGGCTGCAGGAAGAAGCAGAATTCGTGGTTGTCCAGTGCGTGCTCCAGCTCGCCCAGCAGCTGCTGCTGTTCTTTCAGCTCGTTGAGCATGGTGGGCTCAAAGCGGTGCAGGTAGCCGCTGTCTGTCGTTACACCGGCAATCTGCGCGTAGTTGCATAGGGTGGCGGCATCTGCGCCGGGGTTTGCCTGCACGGGGCACACGCCCATTACCACAAAGAAGGTGACATCCTGTCTGTCGGCATTCATGCAGGCTTGCAGCGTGGCAAGCACAGCGGTCTGCTCGGCTTTTTCGTCCGGCAGGCACAGGAAAAAGTCATCATTTCCAAAATAGCCCACAGGATAGCCGGTCTGCTTGCTGTAACCCAGCAGACAGTTTGCCACCGTTTCCAGCAGAGCATCGCCCTTTTCGGTGCCGTAAAGCTCGTTATAAAGCTTGAAGTGCTGGATATCCACAGCGGCGACAGCCCATTCCGTTCCCTGATGCGCGGTCAGGAATGTATGCAGGGCCTGTAAAAATGCGTCCTTGCGGTCGATTCGCTCCAACGCAGCAGATGCCGGTGCGGTGACATCTGTTTTGGTCTTTCGTTCCTCTGACATGACGATTCCTCACAATTTGGATAGATTGAATGCGGATAAGCCGATTGCGGTCGGTTTGTATACTTTATAATCAGTATAACACGGTTTCAGTCGTTTTGAAATAGTTTTTTCACACTTTATAACAACATTATTCGAGCAAAGCGCAACAAAAATGCCACACACGGCAGCGCCGGTGCGGCATTCGGGATCATTTGGTATTCTTGTTGTCGTCCTTGTTTTCCTGTTCGGCGCGGTGCAGCATCTCCCGCAATGTGGGCAGGGTGCGCAGCTTTTTGCCGTGCCGGAGCTTCGGGTAGGCGCGCAGCATACGGCGCGGGCCCACGATGCGGGGGGTGCGCAGCAGCTGTGCCTGCATCTCCTCACTGCGGGCTTGCAGCTCTGCTGCCAGCTGTTCCAGCTGCAACAATTCAGCAGCGCGCTCGGCGGTGCCCTTGGCAGCAAGGCGGGCGGCGTTGGCAGCTTCGGCAGCGTTCAGGCGGGCGTCCTCGCTGGCGCGGCGGGCAGCTTCGCTGGCCTCGGCGGCCTTGGCGCGGATGGCAGCCAGCGTCTCACGGGCAGAGGGACGCTTTTCGGCGGCGTCCCGCGCCTCGGCGGCGGCAAGCTTGAATTGCAGCCGTCCCTCGTCCAGTTTCTGGTCGGCGTTCAGGGTGGTGGTGCCCAGCAGCTGGGTCATGGCGTCGCTGACGGCGTGGATACTGTCGCCCAGCTGCTCCATGGTGTCCAGCGTATCGGCCAGTGCAGAGGCAGCAATGGCGGTAGCCACCACGTCCACCGCATATACGGCATACAGAAAGCACATGAGGATGACCCCCACAAAGGGCGGGATCAGGGCTACAAGGTCGGCCACCACCGGGTGCACGATGCGCATGACCACCAGCGTGCCCACGCCCCACAGCAGGCAGAATTCCAGACAGATATAGCCCCCGATATTAAAGGGAAAATCGCTGTAATCCCACCAGCGGGTGTGGTAGAGCTTATACAGCGCCCAGCCGCCCACCAGTTCCAGCGCACTGGGCAGGATGACGCCGCCTATATACAGCAGCAGGATGCTGTGCTGCAAGGGCGTAAGGGCAAACAGCACGATGATCATGCCAAAGCCGTAGATGGGGCAGACCGGGCCGTTGAGGAAGCCCCGGTTCACCAGCTGACCGGTGGTGGCGGCGGCGTAGATGACCTCCAGACACCAGCCTATACAGGAGTAGATTAGGAAATAGGCCAGAATATGGTACAGCGAAAAGCCGCATACCACGGTATCGGTAAGAAAGCTTACCATAGGCACCTCCGTTCTTCAGTTCTGTTTGGATACGATCTTATATTCGTCCCCCGGCTCAAAAAAGGGACAGGCAGCGGTGCTGTGGGCAAGATAGCGTGCCATCTCGTCCTCGTCCAGCGCAGCGCCCTGCGCGCAGTAGTAGCTGCCGTATTCGTCCTGAATATTATTCAGGCACAGCTCACAGGGGTCAGACATTTCCTTCGCCTTCCTGCGCGGCGGCTTCGGCAGCGGCAGCTTCGCGTGCCATCCGCTTGAGCACCTTGGGGTCTACCCATGTCACGCTGTCGGCACCGGGCTTCTTGCGGGCAATGAGTGCCTTGATTTTAATTCCCATCTCGGTGAACATGCCCTCGTGCTCGGTGCGGATGTTCCACTCCGGCTCGTTCTCGTGGAGATCGTAGGTGATCCACTCGATGTCGTAGCCGGAAGCGGGGAAATACTCCACGCTGTCCCGGAACAGGTCGTCGTCGTCGGTCTTGAAGTAGATCTCGCCGCCGTCCTTCAGAAACTCCCGGTAGGCGATGAGCTGGCGCGGGTAGGTAAGGCGGTGCTTGTGGGAGGAGTCGTTCTTGCTCCACGGGTTGCAGAAGTTGATATAGATGCGGCTGACTTCATCCTCCGGGGTGATGACGCCCTTGATGCGCTCGATATCGGTGCTCATGATCTTCACGTTGTCGATGGGGTGCCCCGCTGCCTGATAGGCGGCTTCGATCTTGCGCTTGGCAAGGATGAGCACCTTGTCGGTGATGTCGATGCCCAGATAGTTGTTTTCCGGGTGGGCGCAGGCCAGCTGGGAGATGAAGCCGCCCTTGCCGCAGCCCAGTTCCAGAATAAAGGGCTGCTCCGGGCGGGCATACTGGCCGTGCCATTTGCCGCCCCAGATGAGGGGCTCGTGCACATGGAAATCCGCAGCCATCAGTTCGTCGTGGGCATAGGGTTTGAAACGCATTCTCATAGTTTGTTGTTCTCCTTCAAAAATCTCTCCACCTGCTCCGGGGTGGCGGCGCAGCTGCCCTGACAGATGCCGGGCTTGCCGCCGCCGCGTCCGTTCAGGGCGGCGTTCAGTGCTTTGGTCAGGGCGCGCACATCGCCGTCCCGCTGGGCAAGGCAGTAGCCGGTGCCCTTTTCGGTGGGGGTCAGGGCGGCGCACAGGCCGGTGGTGGCTTCGGTCAGACGCACAGCCAGCCGGTGCAGCCCGTCCGGGTCCAGTCCCGGCAGGGTGCGGATGGCGTCCGCATCGGGCGCGGTCAGCTGCGCAAGGGCGTCAAACAGCTGGCTGCACAGTCCAAAGTGTGTAAACTTGAGTGCGGTATACTCGTCGTAGACACGATGCACCGCCACAGCGGTCTGGTCGGCCTTGGCAGAGAGCAGCGCACCGACGTCTGCCTGCCGGGCGCGCATGGCCTGCGCCGCCGCCAGTGCACGGGCGCCGCACACTACGCTCAGTCGCACACCGCCCTTGTAGTTCTCGCTGGCAAGGATCTTGATCTGCCCCACCTGACCGGTGGTGCGGGTGTGGGTGCCGCAGCAGGCGCAGACGTCCGCGCCCGGGATGGTCACAATGCGCACCTGCCCCTCGATTGCCTTTTTGGAGCGGTAGACAAGGGCGGCAAGCTCTTCCCGGGTGGGGTAGCTGACCAGCACCGGCACATCCTGCCACACGATGCGGTTGGCGGCAAGCTCCGCCTGCCGCAGCCCCTCGGGGCTGATGGGCACACTGGTGTCCATGCGCACGGCCTCGGTGCCCACATGGAAACCCACGTTCTCTGCCCCGAACATCTGGTGCAAAATGCCGGAGAGGATATGCTCGCCGGTGTGCTGCTGCATCTTATCGAACCGCCAGTCCCAGTCGATGCAGCCGGCAACGGCTGTGCCGGGTGCTGCGGCAGCAGGCAGGGCATCCACCGTATGCCAGATGATGCCCGCCTGCTCGTGGACGTCCTGCACCCGCAGCACCGTGCCGTCCGGCAGGGTCAGCGTGCCCCGGTCGGCGGGCTGACCGCCGCCCTCCGGGTAGAACACCGTGCCGTCCAGCGCAATGCGCCCGCCGCCGGTCTTTTCGTCCGGCTCTGCGGCAAGGATGACGCTTTTGCATCCGGTGCGGAAAGCGTCCTGCTCAAAATATTTTTCTGTGCGCTGCATCGCGCGAGTACCTCCTGTAGATAGAACGATTGAAAATGCCCTCCGCTTGCGCTCTGGGCATATTCAGCGGAAAATTATTTTTTATTTCGCGTTTGTCGCGCTCTGCGGAGCGCTCCAAACGCTATTTTCACGGAGAGGGGTCGTAACCCCAAACTGCATTTGCAGCGCCGCTTTCTACGAAAGCGCGGCGCTGCGGGCGAGCGCTTGCTCCCCCGAGAGGGCCGACTTCCCCCGGTCGGGGGAAGATGTCACCGCAGGTGACAAAAAGGGGAATCTGTCGCGCAGCGACTGAGGGGCTTTTAATGGAGAAGCGAAAAAAGCGTTAAAGCGATAGCGCCGACTGGCGCAGCGCTAGCTTTTTTGTGCTTCGACTTCTTC
>NZ_JBBMEO010000038.1:0-16796 GCF_040096515.1 Faecalibacterium tardum
CACCGGAGCGTCCACAGACGCTCCGGTGTCTCTATTTTTTAGTATTACTCGATCAGGCCGTTGAGCAGGGTCAGGCACTTGCGGCTGTGCAGCTTGCGGATGGCCTTGGCTTCGATCTGGCGCACACGCTCACGGGTGACGCCGAAGTCGCGGCCGACCTCTTCCAGCGTGCGGGGACGGCCATCGTCCAGACCAAAGCGCAGGCGGATGACCTTCTCCTCGCGGGGGGTCAGGCTCTTGAGCGCCAGATTGATCTGCTGTGCCACCATGGCGCGGTCAGCTGCCTTGCCGGGAGCTTCGGCGTTTTCGTCCGCGACGAAATCGCCCAGAGAGGAATCCTCTTCCTCACCCACGGGGCTTTCCAGACTGGCGGGCTCCTGTGCCATGCGCTGGATCTCGCGCACGCGCTCCACGCTCATGTCCATGGCCTTTGCCAGCTCCTCCGGGGTGGGCTCGTGACCGTTCTGGTACACCAGCTGGTTGGTGGCCTGACGCATCCGGTTGATGGTCTCCACCATGTGCACCGGGATGCGGATGGTACGGGCCTGATCCGCGATAGCGCGGGTGATGGCCTGACGGATCCACCATGTAGCGTAGGTGGAGAAGCGGAAGCCGCGGTCACAGTCGAACTTCTCGGCGGCCTTGATCAGGCCGATGTTGCCCTCCTGAATGAGGTCAAGGAAGGCCAGATTATGGCCGACATGCTTCTTGGCGATGGACACCACCAGACGCAGGTTTGCCTCGCTCAGGCTGCGGCGGGCGTTCAGGCCGTCGCGGCGGGTCTTGAGCAGCTCCTGACGGCGTTCCTCGCTCAGGGGGCCGTTCTCCACGGCTTCCATGGCCTTTTCCTCGTCTGCCTTTTCCTCGGCATCCTCGGCAGACTTTTCGCTGTCCTCGTCCAGATCCTCGGTGTAGCTGCGGCTGTTCTCGTCCTCTTCAAAGGAGAAGCGAGCGCTGTTCTTCTTGATGTACTCCGGTGCGTCGTACTTCTGGCGGTCTGCCTGCAGAATGTGTGCAGCCTCGGCACCCGCATGGATGCGGCGGCTCAGCTCCACCTCCTGCTCGGCGCTCAGCAGCGGGATCTGACCGATCTGCTTGAGGTAGTTCTTCACCGGGTCGTCCAGCAGCTCATCCATGGCGGCCTTCAGGTCTGCCGGGTTCTCCTCGGCATCCTCTTCGTTCTCATCGGCAAGGCCCATGTCATCGTTGTTGTTCTCGGCGTTCTCCACCTCAGCAATGATGCTGTCCACGTCCAGACTCGGCTCGCTCTCCTCCTCCAGGATCTTGATGCCGCGCTCCTCCAGCAGGGTGTAGAGGGTGTCTACATCCATGCGGCATTGTGCCGCCAGCGCCTTGGCCTCCTGTGCAGAGAGGGTGCCCTCGCCCTTAGTCAACAGTTCCTTCAAAGTCATGCCCATTTTTTCTCTCCTTCCCACTCCGGGGAAAATTCTGTAATATCGCCCTGTGCATCAGATCACAAGGCCGCCGTTCACCCCGAACACCTGTCCGGTGATGTATCCGGCATCCTCGCCGGCCAGAAAGACCAGCAGCTTTGCAACTTCTTCCGGGGTGCCCAGCCGCCCCACAGGGGTCTCCTCGGCCAGCGCCGCCTTGTCCTCGGCGGTAAAAGCCGCCATCATGTCGGTCTCAATGACCCCCGGCGCTACGCAGTTCACCGTAATGCCGCTGGGGCCTTCTTCCTTGGCCAGTGCCTTGGTCAGGCCGATGAGCCCGGCTTTCGCGGCGGAATAGTGCACCTCGCAGCTGCCGCCGGTCTGGCCCCACATGCTGCTCACGGTCAGGATGCGGCCCTGCTTGCGGCGGATCATGCCGGGCAGCGCCAGCTGGCACAGGTGGAACGCACCGCTCAGGTTCACGTCCAGCATCCGCTGCCACTCCTCCGGGGTGATGTCGGTAAACAGCTTCTGCTGCGCGATGCCGGCGTTGCACACCAGTACATCCACCCTGCCCATGGCCTGCTCCACTGCATGGAACGCCAGCTCACAGCTGGCGCGGCTGGCTACATCGCACTGGATGGCGATGCACCCGGGCAGCTGCTGCTCCAGCGCAGCGGCGGCAGCGGCATTCTGGTGGTAGAGCACTGCCACCTGATACCCTGCTGCCGCAAAGGCGCGGGCAGCGGCAGCACCGATGCCCCGGTCGCCGCCGGAGATCAGCACCCGGCGCGCCGCAGCGGGTGCGGCAGGGGCAGGCTGTTCTTTTACAGGCTGCGGCGCAGGCGGCTGTGGCTCTTCGGGCTTTTCCAGCGTGATCACCCGGGTGGGCTCCTCCGCCACAGGTGCTGCCGGTTTTTCCAGCGTCATGATGCGGGTGGGTTCATCCACCACCGGTTCCACCGGCACCGCCGGCTTTGCAGCCGGTACGGCAAGGGGCTCCGGCGCGCTCTCTTCCTCCGGCACCTGAAAGGTCAGTTCAAACTCGTCCTCGTACAAGAGTGTATCCCTCCTGTTCGGTATTCTCGGCTCGGCGTAAGTGCGCCCAGCCGGAAAAACCCTGTGCCCATCCCCAGACAGTGCAGCGTTCCGTTCGTATGTCCGGCAAAGGTCCGGTGCTTTGGCGTGCCTGCCTGTGCTTATGATGGGTTTCGACAAGATTCCATTGAATAATATACCACAATCCAGCCCAAAAAGAAAGTGGGAACCGCAATTTTTTACGCAGTTCCCACTATTTTTCCTTATTTTCCCCTGTTTTCGGGCACCGGGGGCTTCCAGCGGGGTCTGCCCGCCCGCTTTTCCCGCAGGGAAACAAAAAACGCCTGCAAAAGCTGCTGTGCCTCGGCCTCCCGCAGCCCCTTTTCCACCACCGGATGGTGGTTGAAGGGCAGCGCAAACAGGTCGGTCACCGAGCCGCAGCACCCGGCCTTGGTGTCGGCAGCGCCGTACACCACCCGGCGCAGACGGCTGTTGATGATGCCGCCCGCGCACATAGGGCAGGGCTCCAAGGTGACGAACAGCTCGCACTCCCACAGCCGCCAGCCGCCCAGCGCCTTGCAGGCGGCATCAATGGCCAGCAGCTCCGCGTGGTGCAAAGCGTTCTTCTCGGTCTCCCGGGTGTTGTGCGCCGTAGCCACCACCTCGCCGTGCCGCGCCACCACCGCGCCCACCGGCACCTCGCCCAAGGCGGCGGCTTTGGCGGCTTCTTCCAGCGCAAGACCCATCAGTTCAAAATCGGTCATGTATCCCATCCTCTCATCCCATCGCCAGCACCAGCAGATTGTTTGCACTGTGCAGCAGCATCCCCGGCCAAAGATGTCCGGTGCGGTCTGCCAGCCACCCCAGACCCAGCCCGCACACCAGCGCGTAGGCCATGGCGGCGGCGCTGCCGTGCTGCAGGGCGAACAGCACCGCCTGCAAAAGAATGGCCTGTTCCCTGCCCAGCGGCTGCGCCCGGCGCTGCACCGCGCCCCGGAACACCCCTTCCTCCGCCAGCGGAGCCAGCAGGCAGACCCGGAAAAGCCGCGCTGCGCCGCCGGGCGGCGCGGGCAGCAGCACCGCCAGCGTCTTGCCCACCAGCAGATACCCCACCGCCCAGCCAAAGGCCGAAAGCAGTGCGGTGGTGCGGGGATTCAGCTTGTGCATGGTCGGTCTCCTCCTGCTATGGTTCGTTCCCGGTTATAGTACCATATCTGCCGCCGGGTGCGCAAGGTTTGGGCGTTCTGTCGTGGCAAATTTATGCAAAATATTGACACATCGCCCTAAATGGTGGTATAATAATTTCCAACCTTTTTATTGAAAGCGTTGCTTATACTGTATTTTACCGGTAGACCGGAGGTATTATTATGATCCGTATCCTCACCGATTCCGCGTGCGATATTCTGCCCGCCGAGGCGCAGCAGCTGGGCGTGACCGTGATCCCCCTGAATGTGACGCTGGAGGACGGCACCGTCCTGCGGGACGGCATCGACATGACCCCCAGCGAATACTATACCCATCTGGCAGCCTGCCGCAAGCTGCCCACCACCAGCCAGCCCAGCCCGGAGCAGTTCGAGCGGCTGTATCTGGACGCCGCTGCCGCCGGGGACGAAGTGCTGGGCATCTTTTTGTCCGATGCGCTGTCCGGCACCGGTCAGTGCGCCAGACTTGCTGCCGACCTTGCCAACGTGGACAATGTGGTGTTCGTGAACACCGAGAACGTCTGTCTGGGACAGTCCTTGCTGGTGCGGCTGGCGGTGCAGCTGCGGGACGCCGGCAAAACCATCACCCAGATCGCCGCCGATCTGGAAAAGGCCAAGCAGCACCTGCATCTGGTGGCCGCTGTGGACGATCTGAAGTATCTGCGCAAGGGCGGCAGACTGTCCGCCGCCGCAGCTGTGGCGGGCGGTATGCTGGGCATTAAGCCCATCCTCGCCGTCATAGAGGGCAAGGTGGTGCTGGCCGGTAAGGCGCGCGGTCTGCCCGGCGTGTATGTAGCGCTGTTCAAGAAGATCGACGAGATGGGCGGCATCCACCCGGACTACACCCCGCTGCTGGGCTACACCGTCAACCACCGGGAGCTGCAGCCGCTGCTGACCTACCTGCAGGACAATCTGCATCTGGACGCACCGCTGGTGCGCCAGATCGGCTGCGTCATCGGCACCCACACCGGCCCCGGCGCGTTCGGCATCGCGTTCTTTGATAAAGAGCTGGTGCTGGAATAAAACCTATATAAAGCAAGAACAAGACGGGCAGCCCGCAGGCTGCCCGTCTTTATTTTTACCCGTGAAAAAGTAGTTCCGAAACGCCCGCAGGCGTTTCGGAACTACAAATAAAATATTCTTTCCGCTGATTATGGCCAGAGCAAAGCGGAGGCCATTCCAAATCGTCCCGCCTTGCCCTTACAGCACCGCGTCCGAGATGAGCTTGCCCAGCAGCAGAACCAGCACCACCAGCATCATGGGGCGGATGAAGCGGGCACCCTTTTTCAGGGCGAAGTGGGAACCCAGCAGGTTGCCCAGAATGTTGCTGATGGCGCAGGGGATGCCGATGTGGAACACCACCAGACCGTTCATCAGGTAGGTGAACAGGCTGGCGTAGTTGCTGGCCAGATTGAGCACCTTGCCGTTGCCGTTGGCGGTGCGCAGATCAAAGCCCATCAGGGTGGTAAAGGCAATGATGGCAAAGGTGCCGGTGCCCGGGCCCATGATGCCGTCGTACAGGCCGATGCCCAAACCGATGGCCAGCGCCAGTAAAATCTTTTTCAGGTCCAGCGTGCCGTCGTCCCGGTTCTCATCCGGCAGGTTGCGCTGCCACAGAATGATGACCGCCGCCACCGGCAGGATAATGAACATCATGGTGCGCAGCATCTCATCGCTGAGCAGCAGCACGATGTGCGCGCCCAGCGCACTGCCCGCAAAGCTGCCGATGGCCGCCAGAACGCCCACCTTCACGTTTATGGCACCGCTTTTGAAAAAGTTTGCCGTGGCAAAGGTGGTGCCGCAGGCGGCGCTGAACTTGTTGGTGGCATAGGTGTAGTGGGGCGGCAGCCCGGCAAACAGATAGGCAGGCAGACTGATCAGCCCGCCGCCGCCGGCTGCCGAATCCACAAAGCCTGCAAAGCCGGTCATCAGCATGAGAAACGCCATCATCCACGGCGAAATTGTGATACCCATTGTTATAATTCCTCTTATCTTTCCAAGTCGTTTGTTCTTTTTCAGGGGACGCGCGCCTCAGACCATATAAAACCTCCCCTCGCAGGGCAATACACAGCCCGGGATACCCGCGCACAGCAGGGCATCTCCGGGCACTTTTTGCAATTTTAGAAGTTATTATTACAGATTGTTTTTAAAGAAGCGGTATGCGTTGCGCCAGTAGATAGCTTCTACCTCGTCCTCGGTAAAGCCCTCGCGGCGCAGTGCCTCGGCCAGCAGCGGCATATCTGCCGCCGTTTCCAGCTCGCGCTGACCGCCAATGCCGTCAAAATCGCTGCCAAGGCTGATGACCTCAATGCCGCCCACCTGCTTGAAGTGTGCCGCGTGCTTTGCCAGCCGCTCCACCGTGCTGCGGCAGAGCTTGGGGTGTGCCGAGTCTGCGTCCACAAAGGAAGCGCAGTAGTTCAGCCCTGCAATGCCGCCCTTTTCTGCCAGTGCGCGGATCATCTCATCGGTCAGATTGCGGTTGTGGGGCGACAGGGCACGGCAGTTGGAATGGCTTGCCGCAAAGGGACGGGTGCTGTGGTTTACGATGTCCCAGAAGCCCTTATCGGAAAGGTGGCTCACGTCTGCGGTGATGTGCAGCTTTTCCATCTCTTTCAAAAAGGCAAAACCCCGCTCGGTCAGGCCGGTCTCGGTGTTGGCCACCAGCGGCCCGCCGGGGTTTGCGTTGGGGGCTGCCAGCTCGTTGGGGTAGTTCCACGTCAGGGTCATCATGCGCACGCCCAGTTCCTGCAGCCGCCGCAGCACGCCCAGACTGCCCTTGCAGCAGCCGCCCTCTTCCACCGTCAGCATGGCGCTGAGCTTGCCCTCGGCGCGGTTGCGCTCAAGGTCGGCGGCGGTGTACACCGGGGCGATTTTTTCCGGGTAAGCTGCCATGAGCCGCTTGAAGATGTCGATTTCCTCCAGCACGCTTACCAGCGGGTCGGCTCCGGGTGCGGGGTCGGCCAGATTCACATAGGCCGCAAAGCATTGCAGCAGGTAATCCCCCTGCTGCAATTTTTCAAGGTCGATATGCAGGTCGTTGTGCAAAAAGCTTTTGGGTGCGCCCGCCTTTTCGGCGCGGCGCAGCTCGGACAGGGTATCGCAATGCAGATCCCAAACCTTCATGATGGATCCACTCCTTTATGCTTCTTCTCCCAGCAGCTGCAGCAGCTGTTCGGGGTTCATGGACAAAATCGCGCCGTCTGCCCCACCGGTAACGGTGTCGGCCAGCGACTGCTTGGCCTGTTGCAGCTCCACGATCTTTTCCTCAATGGTGTCCTGCGCGATCAGCCGGTACACCTGCACCGGGTTGCGCTGACCGATGCGGTAGGCGCGGTCGGTGGCCTGATTCTGCGCGGCAAGGTTCCACCACGGGTCGTAGTGGATAACGATATCAGCGGCGGTCAGGTTGAGACCTGTGCCGCCCGCCCGCAGCGAGATGAGAAAGACATCCGCCTCGCCCTGATTGAACCGGCGCACCTGCTCGGCGCGCACCGGCTTCGGGGTAGAGCCTTGCAGGGTGAAGTGGCTCACCCCGGCTTCGTCCAGCCGCTTTGCCAGCAGTTCCAGCATGGAGGTGAACTGGCTGAACAGCAGAATGCGGTGCCCGCCCGCCACCGCCTCGGTGACAAGTTCCAGACAGGCTTCCAGCTTGGCGCTGCTGCCGGTCCAGTTGTCCGCCACAAGGCGCGGGTCGCAGCAGATCTCCCGCAGCCGCATCAGCACAGCAAACACGGTCATCTTGTCCTCCGGCTTTGCCGCCCGCAGCTTTTCGCGGGCGTCCACCACCGCTGCCAGATACAGCTTGCGCTGCTCGGTCTCCAACTCAACGCGGCGCACATTCTCCGTTTTGGGCGGCAGCTCCCGCAGCACCTCCGACTTCATGCGCCGCAGGATGAAGGGGCCGGTGAACTGGTTCAGCCGCCGCACGGCGTTGGCATCCTCGTCCTGCACGATGGGCTTTTCAAACCGGGCGCAGAAGGTCTTGTAGGGGGGCAGATACCCCGGCATCAAAAAGGAGAAGATGCTCCACAGTTCGCCCAAGCGGTTCTCCACCGGGGTGCCGGTCAGGGCAAAGCGCACCCGGCTGTTCACCCGGCACACCGCCTTGTATTTCTGGGTGGTGTGGTTTTTGATGGCCTGCGCTTCGTCCAGAATGCAGGCGTAAAAGCTTTGCCCGGCATACAGTTTTTCGTCCCGGCGCAGCAGATCGTAGCTGGTGATGACGATATCCGCCTGTGCCCACCCATCGACCAGCGCGGCACGGTGGGCGGCATCGCCGTCCATGGCAACACTTTGCAGCTGCGGGGTGAACTTCTGGCATTCCTCCTGCCAGTTCAGCACCAGCGACGCCGGGCAGACGATGAGGCTGGGCAGCTGCTGCCCGCCCTCCTTCATGGCCAGCAGGTAGCTGAGCACCTGCACAGTCTTACCCAGACCCATATCATCGGCCAGAATGCCGCCCATGCCGTAGCCATCCAGTGTGCGCAGCCAGCGGTAGCCGTCCCGCTGGTATTTGCGCAGGGTCTTTTGCAGCGAGAGCGGCGGGGTATACTCGCTGTCCCGCACGGCGTGGAAGCTGCGGCTGATGCGCCGGAAAGCATCGTCCCGGTCGAACCGCAGACCGTTCTGCCCCGAAAGCGCCCAGTCCAGCGTAGGGGCACGGTAGAGCGGCAGGGCGGCGTGGCCGTCCTTCAGCTTTGCGCCGGAAAGCTCCAGCGTGTCGTTCAGCTCGTCCAGCCCTTCCAGACTGTCGTCCAGCCGCAGCAGACTGCCGTCCCGCAGGCGGTGGTAGCGTTTTTTCTGGTGCAGGGACTGCAAAAGCTCCCGCAGCTCCTCCACCGGGAAGGCGCCGGTGTCCACTTCCAAGTCCAGCACGCTGCCGTGCACCGAAACCCCTACCGAAATTTTAGGCGGGGCGGCCTGTAAGTTGCGGAAGGCATCGGTCTGGTACACCTCGCCCATGGCCAGCAGGGCGGGAATGCCCTCTTCCAGCAGCTGGAAAAGCGCCTCCTCCCCGGAAATGCTGTAATGCCCCGGCTTGCCGGTCTCGGGTTCCAGATAGGTTTCCAGCAGCCGCTTTGCCCGGTTCTCGGTGCGGGCATCCCGCAAAAGGTCGGGCGGCACCGGCTCGCCGGGGGCTACCCTGTCCTCGCCGTACAGAAAGACCGGGTACGCCGTAACGGTAAGCCCCCGGTCGGCATCCAGATAAAACTGCACCACCGGTTCCAGCGGGATCTGGTTCAGCAGCAGCCGGTCGGGGTCCACGATGTTGACCCGGTTGCCCAGTTCCGGCAGCACATAGCTGCAAAAAGCAGCGGCGTCCGCGCTGGTAAAGAACAAACTGCGCCCGCCAAAGGTATCCAGTACCGGCAGCACCCGGCGGCACTCCTCCCGCTGCATCCGCCAGAGGGTGGTTTCGCCCAGCAGATAGGCATAGTCCAGCCCCTGCACCCCGCTGAGCACCGGGGTACAGCTTAGCTGCACCCCGCCCTTGCGGCGCTCCACCTTCAGGCTGATGACCGGCAGTCCCTCTTTAAGGGTATAGCCGCCCACAACGCCCTCGGCGGCGTAAAGCTCCACAAGGGCATCCAGCCCCTCGCCGGTCAGCGGCAGACCGCCCGCCGGGCCTTTATCCCAAGCGGAGCGCACCGTGCCCTCGGATTCAAATTCCTGCCGGGCGCTCACCTGACTGCGCAGCAGCCGCAGCAATTGCTGCGCATCCGGGGCAAAAGCATCCCACCGGTGCACAAAGGCCAGCGATTTACCGTAGCTGACGCTTTCGCCCTGCTCGATCGCATCCAGAAACTGCGGGATGCTTTTTACCAGATACTGCCGCCTGCCGATGCCGTCCGAGACGCGCAGCCGCAGCCAGATACGGCCATTGTGCGGCGTAAGCTCCGGTTCCAGCAGAGCAAAGCCGGTGCGCTGCAATGCAGGCTGGGGCAGCTGCTGCGCGTCCTCCCGCTGGTAGCGCTTCAGCAGCAGCTGGGCATCATAGTCGGTCTCCGGTTCCTCGCCCCGCCACTTGCGGCCAAAAAGCATATCGAACCCGGCGCTGTAACTGTCCTTGCGGGGCTCCGGGTTCAGCCCGGCAACGCCCCGCTGCACCCCGGGAATGCTCTCCGGCTTTTTTTCCGGGGCAGGCGGGTTCTTTTCCGCGTCCTGTAACAGCAGCGCACCGATATGCTTGCAGTAGGTGCCGTCGCCGTTTTGATTATAGGGGCAGTCGCAGGAGGCGCTGACAAAGCTGCCGTTTTCCCGCAGCCAGACCTGTGTATAATAGCAGTCCGGCCCGCTGCCCTGCACCAGCGCTGTCAGGTGCCGCACCCCGTCCTCGTTGGTGGTGCAGCTGCTTTGCAGGATGCGCTTGCGGTACTTCTGTGCCCGCTCAAAGATGCTTTTGCCCAGCAATGCGCGGATCTCCTGTGCGTCCATGTGTTCTCCCTCCCCTGTGCTGTCGCGGTTCCGGTCTATTCTATAAGAATACCGCGTTCCACCCCGGGATGCAAGGGCAGAAGGGTAAAAAACGTTTAGAAAGCGCGGGCGGGACGATTTTGAATGGCCTCCGCTTTGCTTTGGCCATCTTCAGCGGAAAAATTATTTTTATATAGAGCAATACCGGAGCGTCTGCGGACGCTCCGGTATTGCATTTTTCACGGGAAAGACCGTAAAGGCAAACGGCATTTATCGTGTTATAGTAAGTTCACAACCGCTCAGCCCTGTTTTTCTGCGGGGGCTGTGCCGTGCTTGCGGGTCTTGAGGTGGTACATTTCCTGATCGGCTTTATCGATCAGGTCGTGCACGGTGGCGATGTCCGGCTCAAGGCGGGCGCAGCCGATGCTGATCTCGATCTGATAGGGCTTGCCGGAGGCTGCGTTGGCGGCGTCCAGCTCTCGCTGGATGGAGGCGATCAGGGTGCGCACCTCCACGCTGTTGCAGCCGCAGGCGATGCAGAATTCATCGCCGCCGTAGCGCGCCAGCACGCCGTTATAGTTGGCGCACACCTTTTTCAGGATGCCCGCCAGCAGCACCAGTGCGGCATCGCCCTCCAAGTGGCCGTATTCATCGTTGATGTGCTTGAAGTGGTCCATGTCCATCATGAGGAAATGCAGCGAGCGGTTGGGGTGGCGGCGGTAATAGGGCAGCTCGCTTTCCAGATAGCGCAGCGCCACGATGCGGTTGCTGACGCCGGTCAGGGTGTCCACCGTGAACTTGGTCTGCAGCACCAGCACATACACGCACACCAGCCCAAGCGTAATGCCGCAGCACAGCAGCCCGCGCCCGGGCAGCCAGCCTTGCAGCAAAAAGCCTGCCGCCGGCGCAAGCGCGAGCAGCAACAGGGTCTTCAGTTCCTCTTTGGGTGTTTCCTGCTTCCAGTGGCTCAGCGTCCAGCTGCAGCGGAGAAAGGCTGCTGCCAGATAAGCAAGCCCCACCAGCTTCGGCTCCCAGAACAAGGTGCTGCCCCGCAGCCCCTCTGCATCCAGATAGCAAAAGCCGCTTTCGTCCCGCGCTGTCAGCAGCGCCAGCAAAAGCAACGCCACCGGTGCGGCGCTGAGTGCCAGCTTGCGGCCGTCCTCCATCCATGTACGCCCCAGTTCTGCCTCCACATATAAAAACACCAGCAAGCAGCAGCACGCCGCCAGCAGATAAAACAAAATACTGCCCCCGGCGTTCAGCCGGTAGGTCAGGGGGATGCCCAGCTCCTCCCACGCGCCCAGCTGCGCCAGCGCACTGCCATAATCTACGATCGTCAGCGCCCCGGCAAACCACAGCAGCGCCGTAAACAGCCGCCCGGGCAGACTTTTATCCCGCATTTTCTGCTGCGCCCGCAGCAAAACCGCCAGTGTGACCAGACAGAACCCACTGACCTGAGTATGCGCAATAGCATCCATGCCGCAACGCTCTCCTTTATCCCAGGGCGGCTTTGCGCCGTCCCAACCCTTTTCCGCTCTTCCAACGTTCCTTTTTCGCGCAAACCCATTGTACCAAATCCATAACAAATATGCAACAAAAACTGAAAAATTCATACAAAAAAAGACACCGGAACGTCTTTCGGCGTTCCGGTGTCTTTTGAACTCAAATCACTTTGCCTGCGGATGGGCGGCATCGTTGCGCAGGGCGCTTTCGCGGATCTTTTCCAGCGTCTGCTCGCTGAGGATATGCTCTGCCTTGCAGGCGTCCTCGGCGGCGGTCTGCTCGTCCACGCCCAGCTGCACAAAGAAGTGGGTCAGCAGCTGGTGGCGGCTGTAAATGCGCTGAGCGATCTCCAGCCCGGGCTCCAGCAGGGTCAGGTTGCCTTCGCCGTCCACCGCGATATAGCCGTTCTCCCGCAGCTTTTTCATGGCGATGCTCACGCTGGCTTTGGTAAAGCCCAGCTCATTGACAACGTCAATGGAGCGCACTTTGCCCATACGCTGGCTCAGCATCAGGATCGTTTCAAGATAATCTTCTGCGGACTGGTGGATCTGCATGGTTTGTCCGGCCTCCTGCCTTATTCCCTCTGGGGGATTTTTCCGACAGGGGATGTGTACCCTCTGTCGTATGTTAAAGGATATCACACTTTTGCGGTTGATGCAAGTAATTCGCAGCAAGTTTTGTTAAACTAACCATATTTTTCTGCACAGAACTGCTGTTTTGCCGGTTTTGCGCCGCGCTTGTTTTGTGCAAAGGGTGCAATTTACAGCGCAGCCAGATAGGCCGCAGGGCCTGCCTCGTACAGATCGCCGCCGTGGGCGTCCAGCACAACGGTCAGGGGCATATCCTGCACGGTCAGGCGGCGCACCGCCTCACAGCCCAAGTCCGGCCATGCGATCACTTCCAGCGTCTGCACACTTTTTGCCATCAGCGCACCGGCGCCGCCCAGCGCAGCCAGATATACCGCGCCGTTGCGCACCACAGCTGCCTTGACGGCGGCATCCCGCTTGCCCTTGCCGATCATGATCTTGTTGCCAAGATCCAGCAGCCGGGGGCTCATGGCGTCCATGCGCCCGCTGGTGGTAGGCCCTGCCGAGCCGATGACCTCGCCCGGGCGCTCCGGGGTGGGGCCTACATAATAAATGGCGCTGCCTTCCAGATCAAAAGGCAGGGTCTCGCCCTTGTCCAGCGCCTCCATCATCCGCTTGTGTGCCTGATCCCGGGCGGTGTACACCACGCCGGAAAGCAGCACGGTATCCCCCGCCTTCAGCGGGGCCAGCTCCTGCGCGGTGCAGGGGGTAGTCAGTCTGTATTCCATCGTTCTCCCCTCCTTACAGCTCCGCGCTGGCGCGGCGGGTCACATGGCAGGAAACGTTCACAGCCACCGGCAGACCCGCCACATGGGTGGGCATCTGCTCAATGGCAAGGCCAAGACAGGTGGTCTTGCCGCCAAAGCCCTGCGGGCCGATGCCCAGTGCATTGATGGCGGTAAGCAGCTCCTGCTCCAGCTGGGCGTAGTAGGGGTCGGGGTTGGGGATATCCAGCGGACGCAGCAGCGCCTTTTTGGCAAGATACGCCACCTTGTCAAAGCTGCCGCCCACACCGATGCCCAGCACGATGGGCGGGCAGGGGTTGGAGCCGGCCAGACGCACGGTATCCACCACGAACTTTTTAAAGCCCTCCACGCCGTCGGCGGGCTTGAGCATCTGGATGCGGCTCATGTTCTCGCTGCCAAAGCCCTTGGGTGCCACCGTGATGCGGCAGCCCTCGCCGTCCACCAGATGCACTGTGATGGCCGCCGGGGTGTTATCGCCGGTGTTGCCCCGGCGCAGCGGGTCGGCCACGATGCTTTTGCGCAGGTAGCCGTCCGTATAGCCCCGGCGCACGCCCTCGTGGATGGCGGCTTCAAAGCTGCCGTCAATGTGCACATCGGTGCCCAGCTCCACGAACACACAGGCCATGCCGGTGTCCTGACAGATGGGCAGATTTTTCTCCTTTGCGGCGCTAAGGTTCGACCACAGCAGGTCTAATGTGTTCTTTGCCAGCGGCCACGGCTCTTCTTCCCGCGCCTTTTCCAGCGCTGCCTGCACGTCCTGCGGCAGCTGGGTGTTGGCCTTGATGCAGAGCTGCGCCACCGTATCCGTAATGCTCTGTGCGGAGATCGTTCTCATGCCTGTATCCTCCGCTTACAACCGTGCCACGCCGGTCTCGCGGGCAGCCTTTGCCACGGCATTTGCCACAGCCTCGGCCACGCGGGGGTCGAACGCGCCGGGGATGATGTTCTCCTCGCTGCGGTCTGCATCGGTGATGAGGTCTGCAATGGCGTAGGCAGCAGCCAGCTTCATCTCATTGTTGATATCCCGGGCGCGGACGCTGAGCGCACCCTTGAACAGGCCGGGGAAGCACAACACATTGTTGACCTGATTGGGGAAGTCGCTGCGGCCGGTAGCCATCACGCGCACGCCGCCCGCCTTGGCCTCATCCGGCATGATCTCCGGGGTGGGGTTGGCCATGGCAAAGACGATGGCGTCCTTGTTCATGGTCTTGCACAGCTCGGTGGTCAGGATGCCGGGGCGGGACACACCGATGAACACATCTGCGCCTTCCAGCGCTTCCTTCAGGCCGCCCTTGATCTGGCGGGGGTTGGTCACCTCGCCCAGCCAGTTCTTGTGGGCCTCGGCGCTGTTGCAGCCCTTGTACAGGGTGCCAAACTGATCCACCGCCACGATGTCCTTTGCACCGGCGGTCATGAGCATCTTGATGATGGCGGTACCGGCAGCGCCGGGGCCGTTCAGGACGATGTGCACGTCCTCCATCTTTTTGCCCACCACCCGCAGGGCGTTGATGAGGGCAGCGGTGACCACGATGGCAGTGCCGTGCTGGTCATCGTGGAACACGGGGATATCCAGCTCCCGCTCCAGGGTCTCCTCGATCTCGAAGCACTCTGGGCTCTTGATATCCTCCAGATTGATGCCGCCAAAGGTGGGCGCAATAGCCTTGCAGGCTGCAATAACGCTGGCAGCGTCGTGGGCGTCGATGCAGATTGGAAAGGCATCCACGCCGCCAAACTCCTTGAACAGCACGGCCTTGCCCTCCATGACCGGCAGACCGGCTTCCGGGCCGATATCGCCCAGACCCAGCACGGCGGTGCCGTTGGAGACAACGGCTACCATGTTGCCCTTGAAGGTGTACTTATATACATCGTCGGGGTTTTCCTTGATCTTGCGGCAAGGCTCGGCCACACCGGGGGTGTAGGCGGTGGACAGGTCGTCACGGGTGGCGACCTCCACCTTGCTCACGATGCCCACCTTTCCCTTGTGGGTCTCGTGCATTTCCAGAGCTGCTTTATTGTAATCCATTTAAATTTCCTCCGTTACGGTTCGCATCCTCGCCCTCTCTCAGTGGACAAGCCTCCCTCCATGAGGGAGGTGGCATCGCGCAGCGATGACGGAAGGAGGAACTCCTCCAGTCTCGCATACGCTCGACAGCCCCCTCAGTGAGGGAGCCTTATGTTCCGGGAAGGCTCACTTATTTTTATTGTAACAGAACCGTCCGGGTATTTCCACCGGTTTTGCGGCATTTCCCGTCCCAAAGCGGGCAAAAGTGATACCTGTGCCGGGCGGCATTTGTGGAATTTTCGCAAAAATCTTTTCTTTTCGCATTTTTCCGTTATAATAGGATGGTATGATATTTGCATTTTCCGTGAAAACGGTCTGCTATTTTTAGGAGGTATCTCTTTTGAAACGCATTACCAAGATCCTGTTGTGTGTGCTGTGCGCGGTGGCTGCTGTGCTGTGCGTAGCTGCGGCCTGCTTTATGCTGCTCAAAAAGCAGGGCAGCACCACGGCATCCTCTGCCACATCCGGCGCAAGCGTGTCCATCTACGGCAAGGTGTCGGATTTCGACTACGCCAGCTTCGATTATTCGGAGGGGCTGGACGATAACGGCCACTGGACCGGCATCCGCGCACTGGACTATGTGACGTTGCCGGAGGATGTATCCGCGCTGCCGCTCTCCAAGGCCGATATCGAGCCCACTGAAGCCGAGATCCAGACCCAGATCGACACCCTGCTGAACCAGTACGCCACCACCCAGAACATCACCGGCCGGGCAGCCCAGAGCGGCGACACCGTGAACATCGACTATTCCGGCGCGGTGGATGGCGTAGCTTTTACCGGCGGCACCGCCACCGGCTACGACCTGACGCTGGGCAGCCATTCCTTTATTGACGGCTTCGAGGATCAGATCATCGGCCACAACATCGGCGACACCTTTGATGTGACCGTCACCTTCCCGGAGGGCTACGGCGACTCCACCGACGCCGAGGGCAACACCATCACCCTCAGCGGCAAGGAGGCCGTGTTCAGCGTGACCCTGAACGCCATCACCCAGAGCGTTGTGCCCACCCTGACCGACGAGTGGGTGGAGACCAATTTTGCCGCCAGCGACGACCTGCACACCGCAGACGCCCTGCGCCAGTACTTTGACAGCGCCCTGTACGCCAACAATCTGGACAATGCCGTGATGGACTACCTGCTCTCGAACTCCACCTTTAAAGAAGTCCCCACCCAGATCACCAGCTACTACATCCGTATGTTCCTGAACTACCACTCTCAGCTTGCCACCAAGTACGGCATGGAGCTGGATGCCTACGCACAGGCCAAGGGCTACGCCGATGCCGACGCGATGCTGGCAGATTCCGATGCCTACTTTGAGCATCTGGCTAAGCAGGATCTTGTAATGCAGGCCATTGCGGAGCAGCTGGACATCACCCCCACACAGGAGCAGATCGACAGCGCCAACAGCTCCTACGCCGACACCTACGGTGCACAGCGCAGCATGCTGAACGCTTTGCAGCTGGCGGTGCTGGACAAGGTGGAGGAAAGCGCAGTGCTTTCCTGACAGTGCGTCGAAAAACGATTTTAAATGGCTTCCGCTACGCTCTAGCCATATTCAGCGGAAAAATTATTTTTAATAGAGCAATGCCGGAGCGTCTGCGGACGCTCCGGCATTGCATTTTCACGAGAGGGGTCGCAACCGAAAACTGCATTTGCAGCGCCGCTTTCTGCGAAAGCGCAGCGCTGTGGGGGAAAGTTTTTTGCAGACTTTCAGCGGGCTGAACTCCCTCAGTCAAAGCCTGACGGCTTTGACAGCTCCCTCGGAGAGGGAGCCTTTGGCATGGCGAGAAAGTTTCCGACTAAAGCACAAAGCTTGCGGGTGGAAACGCTCCCCTTGGGGGAGCTGTCGC
>NZ_JBBMEO010000039.1:0-15043 GCF_040096515.1 Faecalibacterium tardum
GCTGCGCGACAGCTCCCCCGAGGGGGAGCAAGCGCTCGCCCGCAGCGCCGCGCTTTCGCAGAAAGCGGCGCTGCAAATGCCGTTTTCCTTCACGACCCCACCCGTGAAAATACAATGCCGGAGCGTCCGCAGACGCTCCGGCATTGTTCTATTAAAAATAGTTTTTCCGCTGATTATGCGCAGAGCGCAGCGGAGCGCATTCCAATCGTATGCGTTATACCTTTGCAGCGCCACGCTCCAGAATACCGTTGAAGCGGGAGAAGAAGGTGATGGTGGTAATGGTAGCCGCCAGAATATCGCTGACCGGCTCTGCCAGAAAGACGCCGAACACCGGGTCCGGCAGCAGGTGCGGCAGAATGAAGATGAGCGGGATCAGCAAAATGATCTTGCGCAGACAGGCCAGCAGCAAGCTGACCTTGGCCTGACCCAGCGCCATAAAGCTCTGCTGGCAGGCGATCTGGAAGCCCATGGCAAAGATACCTGCCATGTAGATGCGCATGGACCATGTGGTGTAGTCGATCAGCGCCGTATCCGAGGTGAAGATGCCCGCCACAGCCCCCGGCGCCAGCATCATGAGCAGCCAGAACAGGCAGGTGTAGCAGCTGCACAGAGTCAGCTGGAAGCGGAACGCCTCTTTGACGCGGAGCTTTTTGCCCGCGCCGAAATTGAAGCTCATCACCGGCTGACCGCCCTGACAGATACCCTGAATGGGCAGGGTGCACAGCTGGGAAGCGCTGGTGATGACGGTCATGGCACCCACAGCCACATCGCCGCCGTACCGCGCCAGACTGGAGCTGAAACTGATGGACAGCAGGCTCTCAGTGGACATCATCACAAAGGTGGAGATGCCCAGCGCCATCACCGGCAGGATGACCTTCTTTTCCGGGCGCATATAGTCCTTGCGCAGGCGCAGGATGGTCTTTTTGCCGGTGAGGAAGTGCAGGATCCACACCGCGCCCACAGCCTGACTGAGCACGGTGGCAATGGCAGCGCCCCGCACGCCCAGCCCCAGACCAAAGATCAGGATGGGGTCGAGAATAATGTTGATGACCGCACCGATGACGGTGGTAAGCATACTGGTCTTGGCAAAGCCCTGCGTGGTGATGAAGGGGTTCATGCCCAGCACCAGCAGCACGAACACCGAGCCCAGAATGTAGATGCGGCTGTACACCAGCGCATAGGGCAGGGTGGCGTCACTGGCGCCAAAGAGCCGCAGCAGGGTGGGTGCTCCGGCGTAGAACACTACGGTCAGCACCACCGAGAAGAGCAGCAGCATGGTAAAGCTGTTGGAGATGATCTTCTCCGCCTGCTCCTTGTCGCCCTGTCCCAGCGCAATGGCGGTGCGGGGTGCGCCGCCCGCGCCCACCAGCATGGCGAATGCGTTCAGCAGCATAAGGATGGGGGTGAACAGTCCCACGCCGGTCAGCGCTGCCGCGCCGATGCCGGCGATATGTCCGATGTAAATGCGGTCCACGATGTTATACAGCAGGTTGACCACCTGTGCAACGACCGCCGGGATCATGAGCTGTAGCATCAGCTTTTTTACGCTGCCGGAGCCCATGTCCTGTTTTGCCTGTGCCATGGAAGTGATTCTCCTTTTACTTCAAATTTGAACTTTCTCTTATATTATACTCAAAACCCGCAAAAATACCAGTCCCTTTTTGCAAAATTTTCCGTGTTGCGCAAAAAAGCGTGTTCCTCCCCTGCCGCAGTACTGGTCTTGCCGCTGTGCCCCCTTTGCGGTGCGGCATTCCGGGCGGCAGCGGCCTTTGCATCCAAGTTTTCGGCGATATGTCTGTAAAAAAGCAAGGTTTTTCGTCAAGTTTGTGTCTTGTGCACAGCGGCATTTTTCAGTACAATAAAGAAGCAGAGAAGAAAAATAAGCGCTGCGATCAAAATGGGTCGCCGCGCTGTTTTGTATTTTGCGGCGCAGCTGCGCCCGGTGAAAAAAGGAGTGCTGTACAATGATCAACATGGTCAAGCTTCCCACCAGCAAAAGCGAACTGTTCCTGCGGGTGGCCAAGGGACATTTTGCCACCAGTCACAGCCACATCAACTATTACATCGACGTAACCACCCAAAAGACCCGCCTTTCCGAGGCCAAGGCCGTGGCAAAGGAGCTGGTCAACGCTTACCAGCACAGCACCATCGTGGATACCGTGCTCTGCTTGGACGGCACACAGGTCATTGGCACCTGCCTTGCCAACGAGCTGACCAAGGACGGCTTTACCAATATGAACGCCCACAAGACCATCTACATCGTCACGCCGGAATACACCTCCGGCAGCCAGATCATTCTGCGGGACAATCTTGCTCCCATGGTCAAGGGCAAGCACGTCCTCATTCTGGCGGCATCCATCACCACCGGCTACACCATTCAGGCAGCCGTGGAAGCCGTAAACTACTACGGCGGCATCGTGGCCGGACTTTCGGCGATTTTTGCCACCACCCACGAGTGCCTTGGCTACCCGGTCACCTCCATCTTTGACCCCACCAGCCTGCCGGATTACGCCAGCTTCGACTCCCGCGACTGCCCCCTGTGCAAGGCCGGGCAGCACATTGACGCGCTGGTGAACAGCTTCGGCTACTCGGCGCTGTAACGCAAATGCCAAATGATTGAAAATGCGCTCCGCGTTGCTCTGCGCATATTCAGAGGAAGATATCTTTTTAATTTCGGGGTTCAGGAAAGTCTGCGGACTTTCCTGAACCCCTTTTTCACAGAGAAAGAATATTAAATGCAGTTTTCCGCTGCGTCCCCTCTCGTGAAAATGGGATAGTGGAGCGTCCGCAGACGCTCCGCTATCCCGAAATAAAAATAATTCTTCCGCTATTGATGCGCAGAGCGCAGCGGAGCGCATTCCAAATCGTCCCGCGCAAAAGGAACGGCGGCGCTGCCGTTCCTTTTTGTTGTCCCACGGGCGGGATTGTGCTATACTGATACCAGACAAAACCAAGGTGTATCTGAAAGTAAAGAAGAGGTATCAAATCCATGAAAATTCCCGCAAACGGTTTTACCCACGCCGGCAAGTTCCATGCCGATGACGTGTTTGCTACGGCGCTATTGCAAATTCTGCGCCCGGATATCAAGATCACCCGCGGCTTTACCGTGCCTGACGATTTTGAGGGCATCGTGTACGATATCGGCTTTGGGATGTTCGACCACCATCAGGAGCCCCGGGAGTACCGCGCAAACGGCGTGCCCTACGCAGCCTTTGGTCTGCTGTGGCGGGTGCTTGGTCCCGGCCTTGTGGGCGAGCGGCAGGCGCGGCTCATTGACGAAAACTTCATCCAGCCGCTGGACCTGAACGACAACACCGGCGAGCAGAACAGCCTGTGCGATGCCATTGGCTTTTTCAACCCGGTGTGGGACTCCAAGGAGGATCAGGACAGCTGCTTTTTCAAGGCGGTGGCTGTGGCAAAGCAGATCCTGGAAAACCAGATCGACAGCGCCAACGCCGTGAACCGCGCGGACGAAAAAGTACAGCAGGCCTACCGCAGCTCCCGCGACGGCATCGTGGTGCTGCCCTGCTATCTGCCGTGGAAAAACGGCCTGTACAAGACCGACGCCCTGTTTGTGGTGTACCCCAGCCAGCGCGGCGGGTGGAGCGCCCAGTGCGTCACCGACCACAAGACCAAAAAGTCCAAGCTGCCCTTCCCCCAGTCCTGGGCGGGACAGCCGCAGGAGGTCATCGAGCAGAAGAGCGGCATCCCGGGCATCAGCTTCTGCCACGCCAGCCGTTTTCTCATCACCGCCAAGGACAAGGAGACCGCCCTTGCCGCCTGCCGTCAGGTGCTGAAAAACAATGGACGCCTTGCCTGACGCCGCCTACGTCTACATGGTGCGCTGCACCGGCGGGCAGCTGTACACCGGTTGGACGAACCACCCCGCCGCCCGGCTGAAAGCGCACCAGAGCGGCAAAGGTGCCCGCTACACCCGCGCCCACGGCGCGGTGGGCTTTGCCTATCTAGAGCGCTGCGCGGACAAACGCGCCGCCCTGCGCCGGGAAGCCGCCCTGAAAAAGCTCTCCAAGCCGGAAAAAGAGGTGCTGTGCGCCGCATGGCGCGCCGCCGGGTGTCCCGGGGTGGAGACGATTTGAAATGCCCTCCGCTGCGCTTTGGGCATATTCAGCGGAAGAATTATTTTAATTTTCGGGATAGCGGAGCGTCTGCGGACGCTCCGCTATCCCATTTTCACGGGTGGGGTCGTAATGGCAAACGGCATTTACAGCGCCTGCTTCCTGCGGAAGCGGCGGCGCTGCGGGGAATCCCCTCCTACACAACACAGCAAGGCCGTCCGGCATTCGCCGGACGGCCTTGCTGCGCTTATTGGAAAGGATCGATCAGGAGATGGCAATGGTTATTTCGCCAGACCCAGCTTTTTCAGCTGGCTCCAAGCACGGATGACCTGTACTTTGGTCACATGCTTGCCGGGCGTAAAGACGCCCTCGCCCATGTCGGGCAGCAGCCCGGCCTCCACAGCCCAGCGGGCTGCCTTGGCGGTGTCAGGCTCGGCTACATCGCTGTAAACAGCGGGTGCAGCGGGTTCAGGTTTGCCTGCGGTGCTCCACAGCAGCACTGCCAGCTGCTCCCGGGTGCTCGGGATGGCCGTGCCCTTGGGCAGCAGGTCTACAAGGATGCTGCCGGTAACGAACTCGTAACCGATCACTGCGCAGCCAGCAAACATTGCCGTTGTACCGGCCAGAATGCCCACCGTTTGCAGCGGGCTGTACTCGGTGCTGTCCTCCTCCGGCGGCTGCTCTGGCTGCTCCACCGTGGTGGTCTCGGCGGTGATCGTCAGGCTCTTTGCGGGCATTCTGAAGGTCAGGGTGCGCTGCTTAAAGGCATCCTCTGTCAGCGGTTCGCCTGCGGCATCTATCAGGTCTGCCGGGCTCAGTGCGCCGTCAGCGCCGCTCACTATCCACTGGGCAAAGTGCACGGTGTCGGTGTCCGGGTAAGCGGTCAGGCTGACCAGCTGTCCTGCTTTCAGGGCGCTTGCGTCTGCATCCTCGGGCAGGGTGATGTCCGCACCGGCAACGGTAAGCTGATAGGTCTTTTCCGGTTCAGGGTCGATCGTGCCTGTTTTTGTAATGCGGAACGAGCCTGTTTTAACAGTGCCGCCCACATACCGTGCGCTGCCTGCGGCGGTGACGGTATAGCTGTATTCGCCCGGTTCAGTAGGAGCACCGTTCAGTGCTTCACCATTCTGCTTGTAGGTCACGGTGATCTCGCCGTAGTCCTTATCACTGGTGTTCTTAACGGTTACTTCCTTGGCGCTGCCGTTATAGGTCAGGTCAGTGGGCTCTGTCACGGTAAAGTCTGCGGGGGTCAGTGCAGCCTTCTGGATGGTAAACGTGTTATACTTCGGGGTCACATCACCGCCCGCGCAGGTGGCGGTAGCTGCTACATTCGCGGTAAAGGTGTAAGTGCCCGGCTCAACGGGAGCGCCGCTCAGCGCTACACCATTCTGCTTGTAGGTCACGGTAACATCGCCGTATTTCTTGGTGGCGCTGTCCTTCACGTCCACTTCCACCCTCTTGGGGTTGCCGTCATAGGTCAGGTCGTTGGGCAGGACAAAGGCAAAGTCTGCGGGGTCTGCCGGCGGCAGCTCTGCCGTGCCCTCGCCGGTGGCGCTCAGATTGAGGATATGGGTCTGCGGGATGTTATACTTGCTCAGGTCGATGGTGCTGGTGTAGCGCTCTGTATCATAGCGCTTAGAGCCGCTATAAGCTACGCCGTTCACGCTCTTGATGGGCGCGTGGGTGATGACCGAGATGGTATCCTGATCGGTGTCAACGTAGAGGGTGGAGGTTTTTGCGTCCCAAATACCCTCCATCATGCCATTGATGCCGTTGATGTATTTTTTAGCGTACTCGGCATCTTCCGGTGCAGTGTAGTTCAGGGTGTAGTAATCCGCAGCGCCATTCAGGTCTTTGGTATCCTTTGCCACCAGCGCGTGGATGATGGGGTTATTCTGAATAATGCCGCCCTCATTATAGACAACGGTGCACTCGCCGCCGTCAATGATGGGCTGGTAGGGCTCTGCGTTGCCGTCATAGCCGGCCGTATTTTCCACTGGCAGCTTCAGGGTGCTCTTACTGTTTTTGACCGTGCCGCCGTTTTGGATCACGGCAGTGCCGGTGTAACCGGCGCTGTTATAGCAGCCGTCCAGTACAGCCCTATTGGAAGCCATGTTGGCCAGCAGCCAGCCGGTGATATCCAGCGCAGAGTTGCGGATGGTAGCGGGCTGCGCCGGGTCGCGCCAACCGTTGCCGATGTATCTAAAGCACAGCACCGAGTCCTTCACAAGGCCGTCATTGTAAAGGCTCTGCGCGCTGTTCAGCTTGGCATCCGTGATGACGCCGCCCTCCCTATTGTACACATACCGGGTGGAGTTCAGCATACCGCTGAAGGTGCCGTAGTTTTCAACCGCAAATTTTACTGTACCGGCCTTATTTGTCACCTTGTCGAAGTCCAGCACAGCGTCCTTCTCGATGGTCAGGGTGGGGACATCGTTTGTAAACAGTTCTGCGTGCTTGTGGTTCGGTTCAAAGGACCAGCCGTTGCCCTTGGCACCGTAGACGCCGCCGTCCGTACCCTTGGGGAAGCCGTTCTTTTCAATGACCAGTTCTTCCAAAGTGACACTGTTGAGCTGGACAGCTTCCGTGCCCACAGTAAAGCTGACCGCGCCGTCCTTGGCTTTATAGCTCAGCTTGTCGTCGCCGCTGAAAACACTTTCCAGCTTGCAGGTGGGCTTCAGGGTGACACTGGTATTGGGAGCGACATAGAGAGTACTATAAGCATCTGCCGACCACTCGTTCACCGTGCCGTCCGCTGCCACTGCGACAGGGGCGTACACCGGAGCACTGGCTGCATCGATGGCTGCAAGGCCATCGCGGTCTGTCACAAAGTAGCCGCCGTTGACGGCTGCGCCCTCGGGCAGCGGGTCATCTTCAGTGGTGAACAGACCGCCGTTGACGGTACATTTATCTTCTGCAACATACAGCTTGTCGTTGAACAGACCGCCATTGATGATGATTTCCGTTGTCCTTTTAAGATCCGTGAGCGAGCTTTCAAAGCTGCCGCCGTTGATGACGATCTTTTCACAATTGTCGATATCCACGGAGCAGGTGCGCTTGCCCTTAAAGGTGCCGCCGTTGATGGTAAGGGTACCCGCTGCTTTAACGGTCACGCCGCTGGTATAACTCCCCTCTTCAAAGGTGCCATCTTCAATGGTGACCTCGCCGCCCGCAGCATTAACAATGGCATTTCCTTTAAAGGTGCCGTCGCTGATGACAGCCCCGGCTTCACAGATCACCTTGCCGTAGAAGGTGCCGCCGGAGATGGTGCCCGCGTTGGTCACGGTATAGCCGTTATGGTATTCCGAGCCGATCCGCGCCTCCTGCAGGGTGGCATTGGGCTCGATCTTCACGTTCAATTTGCTGTAATTATTGGAGCTGCTGTAACTATAATGGTGGAGCCGGAAGGTGCCGTCTTTCAGGGTGAGCGTATTGCTGGTCTCATCGTAGGACCAGCTGCCTTTGCCGCCGCCGAAGGGGTCGCCGGCGGGCTTGCCAGACCAGTCATCTGGAAAGATATCGGTGACATCGTCGTTTTCCTCTGCCAGTGCGGCGGCGCTGGCGGTGTCGGGCGGGGCGCTCTGGGCAAGGGCGGGCAGCGGCATTGCGGTCAGTGCCATGCTCAGCGCCAGAACCATGCTGATGAGCCGTTTTTGCATAAGATCCTCTCCTTTTTAAGCGCCCTTCCAAGCCGGGCGTTTTTTGTTGTACCCAGTGTACCACGTTTTGCCCGCTTTGGACGGTTTTGGGCACGAATCGCCCCGCAAATGCGCTGAAACGACCCGGCGCGCCGGACGCACCCGCAAAAAACAGAAAACCGCCCGGTTTGCGGTTACCGGACGGTTTTCTGCTCTATAGGAATTATGGGAATGGCATATTAAACAGAGCACTGCTCTGTGCTTGTAGTATACCACGAACGGCGGCAAAAGTGGTGCATTTCTGCGTGAATGGCCCCTGAAATGCATCGAATCGCCCCGAAAAGCCCTAAAAAAGCCCTTGCGCACCCTTTCGGGGCGCAAAAAAGGGACTGCCGCACAGCGCTGTGCGGCAGTCCCCTGTATGGGTCATTGCATTTTACTTGCCCGCCAGCAGCACCGCCAGCACGGCTTTCTGGACGTGGAGGCGGTTCTCCGCTTCGTCAAAGATCTCGTCCGCGTGCTGCTCGAACAGGGCGGTGGAGATCTCCTCGCCCCGGTGGGCGGGCAGACAGTGCAGCACCAGCGCGTTGGGCTTTGCGTTTTCCAGCAGACGGCCGGTGAGCTGGAAGCCCACAAAATCCCGCAGACGCTGCTCGCTCTCGGCAGTGCCGGGGGCGGTGGTGTTCCATGCGGCGGTAGCTACGATGTCCGCATCCCGCAGACCTTCGGCGGGGTCGGTGGTCAGGTGGAAGGCATTGCCGTATTTGCGGGCAAACATCAGCACATCCGCTGCCGGGCGGTAGCCCGGAGGACAGACGCAGGATACCTGCATCCCTGCCAAAAGGCCGCCCACAATCAGACTGTTTGCCATGTTGCTGCCGTCGCCCACAAAGCAGAGCTTCAGCCCTGCCAGCGTGCCCCGGCGCTCCCGGATGGTCATCAGGTCTGCCAGCACCTGACAGGGGTGGGCGTAGTCGGTCAGGCCGTTGATCACCGGAATGCCGGAAAGCTCGGCCAGTTCCTCCAAGTCCCGCTGGCGGTAGGTGCGCCAGACGGCGCAGTCGTAGTAGCGCCCCAGCACCCGGGCGGTGTCCCGCAAAGGCTCGCCGCGCCCGGCCTGCAATTCGGCGGTGTTTATGTAGTTGCCAAGACCGCCCATCTGGTACACGCCCACCTCAAAGCTGGTGCGGGTGCGGGTGGACGCCTTAGAGAACAGCAGCGCCACGCTTTTGCCCGCCAGCAGCGGCTCGGTGCGGCCCGCCTTGCAGTCCGCTTTCAGCTGGTCTGCCACATCCAGAATGTGGGTCAGCTCGGCGGGGGAAAGGTCGCCCATTTTCAGCAGATTTTTCATGCCTGCTCCTTCGGAGCTGTCGGCTCCATCGTGCCCAGCACCTCGGCCAGCACCTCCAGCGCCATGTCTACTTCGTGCTCGGAGACGGTCAGCGGCGGCAGCAGACGCAGCCGGGTCTTGGCGGTAAGCACCAGCAAGCCCTTTTCGCGGCAGGCAGCCAGCACATCCGCAGCCTGTACATCAAAGAATTCGATGCCCACCATCAGGCCGATGCCGGAAATGTTCTTGACGTGAGGCAGCTTTGCCAGACCGGTGCGCAGCTGTACGGCGCGCTCGCTGACCTGTGCAAGGAAGCTCTGGTCCAGACGGTCCACCACCACATTTGCACCGGCGCAGACCACCGGGTTGCCGCCAAAGGTGGAGCCGTGGGTGCCGGGGCCCATGCCCTCGGCTACCTTTTCATTCATCAGCACCGCGCCGATGGGCAGGCCGCCGCCCAGCCCCTTGGCAAGGGTTACGATGTCCGGCTTAAGGTTATAGTGCTCACAGCACAGGAAGGTGCCGGTGCGGCCTACGCCGGTCTGCACCTCGTCCACGATGAGCACAAGGTCTTTTTCGTCGCACAAAGCGCGCACAGCCTGTACATAGTCCGGGTCCAGCGCCATCACGCCGCCCTCGCCCTGAATCAGTTCCATCATCACGGCGCAGGTGTGACGGTCCACCAGCTCCCGCAGCGCTTCAATATCCCCCGCCGGGACGTACTGGAAGCCCTCGTTGAAGGGGCCGAAGTAGTTGTGGAACACCTCCTGCCCGGTGGCGGTCAGGGTGGCAAGGGTGCGGCCATGGAAGCTGTTGACCAGCGTGATGACGTTATAGCGGTCCTTGCCGTAATGGTCTACGCTGTACTTGCGGGCGGCCTTGATGGCGCCCTCGTTGGCTTCGGCACCGGAGTTGCCGAAGAACACCTTACTCATACCGGTGCGCTTGCACAGCTTTTTCGCCAGCTTGCCGCAGGGTGCGGTGTAGTAGAGGTTGGAGGTGTGCTGCAATTTGTGTGCCTGCTGGGACACGGCCTCTGCCCATGCAAGGTCGCAGTAGCCAAGGCTGTTCACCCCGATGCCGCTGGTGAAGTCCAGATACTTCTGTCCCTCCGGGCCCTCGGCGTACAGCCCGTGGCCTTTTTCCAGCACAACGGGGTTGCGGTTATAGGTGTGCAGGACGTACTCGTTGTCCCGCTTGATGACTTTTTCAGAATCCATAGGTGTACCTCCTGTGAATAGAAGTTCCGCGCATGCGCTGCTCCCCCGGAGGGAGCGTTTTTTCTATTATAATACTGCTTTTTCGCTTGCGCAATCTTTTTATTCGCGGTGGCTGCGGCGGTAAAAGCGGGTACCGGAGCCGCGGTCGGAGAACAGTTCCAGCAGGATGGAGTGCGGCACACGGCCATCGATGATGACCGCCTCGTGCACGCCCTGATAGATGGCATCTGCCATGCCGCCGATCTTGGGGATCATGCCGCCCGCAATGATGCCGGCGGACTTGTAGCCCTCGATCTCGGTCACCTCCACCTCGGGGATGAGGGTGGTCTCGTCCTCCTTATCCCGCAGCAGACCCGCGATATCGGTCATGGACACCAGCTTTTCGGCCTTGAGGGCAATGGCGATCTGGGCCGCGGCGGTGTCCGCGTTGACGTTGTACGCCTGCCCGAGGTCGTCCATGCCCACGGTGGCGATCACCGGAATAAAGCCGCCGTCCAGCAGGCTTTCGATCAGGGTCGCGTCCACATGGACGATCTCGCCCACATGACCCAGCTGCGGGTCCAGCTCGGTGCAGCGGAGCATCTGTCCGTCCATGCCGCACAGACCCACGCCGCGCCCGCGCAGCTTTGCCACAAGGTCTTTGTTCACCTTACCGGCCAGCACCTGCTGCACGATCTCCATGGTGGCATCGTCCGTCACCCGCAGACCGTTGGCGAAGCGGCTCTCCACGCCCACCTTTTTCAGCATCTCGTTGATGGCAGGCCCGCCGCCGTGCACCAGCACCACCCGCACGCCCAGCAGCGTCAGGGTGACAAGGTCGTTCATCACGGCGTTTTTCAAGCTCTCGTTGATCATGGCGTTGCCGCCGTACTTGATGACCATGGTCCTGCCATGGTACTTCTGGATATAAGGGGTGGCCTCCGAAAAAAGCCGCGCCATTTCTTCGTTTTTCATATACTCTCCGTTGCTCCTTGCCGTTAGCGTTCTTGGCTCCCCCTTCGGGGGAGCTGGCGCGCAGCGCCTGAGAGGGTTGTCAGGTTCTGTAATCGCCGTTGATCTTCACATAGTCGTAGGTCAGGTCGCAGCCCCATGCCTTGGCGCTTGCCTCGCCGGTGCCCATATCCACCTTGACCAGAATATCGTGCTCAGCCAGCACCTTGGCGGCTTCGTCCTCGCTGTACGGATGGTAAGCGGCGTTCTCGCACACATACACCTCGCCCGCCTTGCTGGAAAGCCAGACGCAGACCTTATCAATGGAGAAATCGCCGGGCGTATAGCCAATGGCGCACAGGATGCGTCCCCAGTTGGCATCGCGGCCAAAGACCGCCGCCTTGAACAGGTTGGAGCAGACCACGCTGCGGCTGACGGCGCGGGCGGTCTTGAGGTCGGGTGCATGGGTCACCTCGCAGGTGATCAGGTGGGTGGCACCCTCGCCGTCTCCGGCGTGCTCGGCGCACATGTGCTCTGCAATGGCGGTCAGCGCTGCCACAAAAGCGGCGTAGTCCGCGTTTTCTTCGCAGATCTCCGGGTTGCCCGCCAGACCGGACGCCATGATGATCAGGGTATCGTTGGTGGAGGTATCCAGATCCACGCTCATCTGGTTATAGGTACCGGGCACAACGGTCTTGAGCGCCTTTTCCAGCAGCGCGGGCGAGACGGCGGCATCGGTGGTGTAGAACGCCAGCATGGTGGCCATGTTGGGGGCGATCATGCCGCTGCCCTTGCCGATGGCACCCACGGTGCACACCTTGCCGCCCAACTCGAACTGAATGGCGTACTCCTTTTTATGGGTGTCAGTGGTCATGATGGCGGTGGCAGCGTCCGTGCTGCCCTGCGCGGTGGCAGCCAGCTTTTCCGCTGCCGCCGGGATGCCCCGGGCAAAGGGATCGATGACCATGGGCTGACCGATGACGCCGGTAGAGGCGGGCAGAACATCCTTTTCATCAATATTCAGCGCCTTGCCCACCAGTGCACAGCACTCCTCAGCCAGCGCCACGCCGTTGGCGGCGCAGGTGTTGGCGTTGCCGCTGTTTACCACAATGGCCTGTGCATAGCCATCCGCCAGATGGGCGCGGTCCACCTTGATGGGCGCACCGCAGACCTTGTTGGTGGTGTACACGCCCGCAGCAGCGCAGCGCACCTCGGCCTTGATGAGTGCCAGATCGTATTTTTCGCTGTGATTTGCCCGGATGCCGCAATGGACACCGGCGGCGGCAAAGCCCTTGGGCGCGCAGATGCCGCCCGCAACTTCCTTATACTGCATAACGATTTTCCTTTCCCACAAAGAAAAACAAGTTTATTCCAACCCTTTAGTCTCTTCCAGACCCAGCATCAGGTTCATGCACTGGACGGCGGCACCGGAAGAGCCTTTGCCCAGATTATCAAACAGCGAGACCAGCATCATCTGGTCTCCCGCGGCGTTCACGGTCAGGTACAGCTCCATGCGGTCAGTGCCCGCCATGGCATTGGAGTACAGGCCGTTTTCCGGCAGCGGCTCGTTCAGGCCGTGCACCTTGACGGTGGCGGCGTCCTTGTAGTAATCCGCAAGGGCGGCAGCCACGGCCTCGGCGGTAGTGCCCGCAAGGCCAAGATCCAGCGGCACCAGCACCTGCATGCCGCAGTAGTAGTCGCACACCACCGGCACGAACATCGGCTTGTGCGCAAGGCCGCTGATCTTCTGCATCTCCGGCAGGTGCTTGTGGCCAAGGCTCAGGCCGTAGCTCTTGGGCGCATCCAGCTTGCTGTGCGCCGGGCGGTCGGGGCTTTCGTAGTCCGCGATCATCTTTTTACCGCCGCCGGAGTAGCCGGAGATGCCGGTGCAGCTGAAGGGGTAGCTTTGCGGCACTAGTCCCAGCTCCACCAGCGGGCGGGCAATGCTGATAAAGCCGCTGGCATAGCAGCCGGGCACTGCCACGCGGTAAGAGTTCTGAATTTTTTCCTTCTGTCCCTTCAGCTCCGGGAAACCGTAGTCCCATGCGGCGTCGGTGCGGAAGGCGGTGGAGGTGTCCAGCACCTTCACATCCGGGCGCAGCAGGGGCATGACTTCTTTAGAAGCCGCATCCGGCAGGCAGAGGAAGGCAAGGTCGGCAGAATTGATGACCTTTGCCCGCTCGTGCACGTCCTTGCGCCCTTCGGCAGAGATGGACAGCAGCTCGATCTCCGACCGTTCGGCCAGACGGTCGGCGATGCGCAGGCCGGTGGTGCCGGAAGAGCCATCAATAAATACCTTTACCTTCATGCGTTTTCCTCCTCCCATGCGTCCAGCCGCGCCGTTGCCAGCGCGATCTGCTTTTCTACGCTGGCGGCGCTGGGGCCGCCGTAGCTGGTGCGTCCCTCGCAGCAGTGCACAAGGTCGATGGCATCATAGATATCGGCCCCGAACAGCGGGCTGTAACTCTGGAACTGGGTCAGGGTCAGCTCCTCCAGCGTTTTGTCGGCGGCAATGCAGTCCGACACCATGCAGCCGGTCAGCTTGTAGGCATCCCGGAAGGGCATCCCCTTCTTGGTCAGGTAGTCGGCGCAGTCGGTGGCGTTGATAAAGCCCTTTGCGGCGGCGCGGCGCATATTGGCGGGCAGAGTCTTCATGGTATCCAGCATGGGGGTGATGGTCTTGAGGCAGAGTTCCAAGGTATCCACTGCATCAAAGATGGCTTCCTTGTCCTCCTGCATATCCTTGTTGTAGGCCAGCGGCAGGCCCTTCATCATCACCAGCAGGGTGTTCAGGTCGCCGTACACCCGGCCGGTCTTGCCGCGGATCAGCTCGGTAACGTCGGGGTTCTTCTTCTGGGGCATGATGGACGAGCCGGTGGTAAAGGCATCGTCCAGCTCAATGAACTTGAACTCCCAGCTGCACCACAGGATGATCTCCTCCGAAAGGCGGGACAGATGCATCATGCAGATGGAGATGGCGCTTGCAAGCTCGATGCAGAAATCACGGTCAGACACGCCGTCCAGACTGTTGGCACAGGGGGCGGCGAAGCCAAGCTTTTCGGCGGTGAAATCCCGGTCCAGCGGGTAGGTGGTGCCCGCCAGTGCGCCAGAGCCCAGCGGGCACTGGCTGTCCATGCGGGCGGTGGCGTCCGCAAAACGGTCAAGGTCGCGCAGCAGCATGGAAGCGTAGGCCATCAGCGCGTGGCCGAAGGTGATGGGCTGGGCACGCTGCAAATGGGTGTAGCCGGGCATGACGGCGGCGGTGTTCTCCGCTGCCTTTTTGCACAGCACCCGCACCAGCTCCACGATGTAGGCCTGCAAAGTTTTGCTGTAATCCCGCAGAGTCAGGCGGATATCCAGCGCCACCTGATCGTTGCGGCTGCGGCCGGTGTGCAGCCGCTTGCCCGCATCCCCGATACGGGCGGTCAGGGTCTGTTCCACAAAGGTGTGCACGTCCTCGGCGGCGGGGTCGATGGTCAGCGCACCGCTGGACAGATCGTCCGCGATGGAAGCCAGACCGCTGAGGATATCCGTGCAGTCCTGCTCCGAGATGATGCCCTGCCGTGCCAGCATGGCGGCGTGGACGCCGCTGCCGCGCATATCCTGCGCGATCATCCGCTGGTCGAAGCGGATGGAGGAGTTGAAGTCGTTGACGCGGCTGTCCACTGCCTTGGAAAACCGACCCTTCCAGAGTTGTTCTGCCATAATAAGCTCCTTAACCGTAAACAGGCAGCTATCCCGCGCCCTCATCAGTCAGCTGACGCTGACAGCTTCCCCCGACCGGGGGAAGCCTTCAAGGTGCCGCCGTGTCGAAAGCCTTCCCCCAGACGGGGGAAGGTGGCATGACGC
>NZ_JBBMEO010000040.1:0-14905 GCF_040096515.1 Faecalibacterium tardum
TCTCTTTTGGTGTCAAAAGAGAACATCCCTCGGCAAGCAGAACCTTTCCCCGCAAAAACAAAACCAGCCAAGCCCGCAGGCTTGGCTGGTTTGAAAGCTATCGGTATTCCCTGATCAGGCACCCACGATCAGGCGCACGGCACCATAGATGCCGGCGTCGTTGCCAAGGCTGGCGGCCTTGATGGGGGTCTCCTTGCAGGACTGGAAGGCGTACTCCTTGTAGTGGCGCACCAGCGGGTTGAACAAAATCTCCCCCGCGCGGGCCACGCCGCCGCCGATCATGAACATTTCGGGGTCGGTGGTGGCGGCAATGTTTGCCAGTGCCATGCCCAGCGTGGAGGCCATCTCGTCCACCTCGCGGGCGGCCAGTGCGTCCCCGGCGCGGGCTGCGTCGAACACGTCCTTGGCTTCAAAGTCCTTGCCGCGCAGGGTGCAGGCGGTGTCCGGGTTTGCGTCCAGCAGCTTCTTCATGCAGCGCACAACGCCGGTGGCGCTGGAATACTGCTCCAGACAGCCGCGCTTGCCGCAGCCGCAGACTGCGGTCTCGTGGGGGTTGACGGTGATGTGGCCGATCTCGCCGCCGGCACCGTGAGCGCCGTCGATGACCTTGCCGTTCACGATGACGCCGCCGCCCACGCCGGTGCCCAGCGTGACCATGACGGCGCTGCGGCAGCCCTGTGCCGCGCCCATCCAGATCTCGCCCAAAGCAGCCACGTTGGCGTCATTGCCCACCAGCACCCGGATGCCGCCCAGCAGCTCGCTGAGCTCAATGGACACGTTGCGGTTGCCCCAGCCGCCAAGGTTTGCACACACGATGGGCACGATGCTGGAATCCAGCACCGGGCCGGGCACGCCCAGACCGACACCCTCGACTTCGTCTGCGGACAGACCCTTTTCCTGCATCTTCTGCTGCACGGCAGCAGCCAGATTTTCCAGAATGTGAGCACCGTTATTGGAAGTATCGGTGCTTACCTCCCACTTTTCCAGCAGCTTGCCGCTGGTGGTGAACAGGCCGACCTTGGCGGTGGTGCCGCCCAGATCGATGCCAAATGCGTATTCCTTCATGTCATTTACCCCTTTGATGCGGATGCGCCGCATTTTTTATCAGTATTTTATAGTATACCATATTTTTCCGCAAAAGAGCAGTACTGCGGCGGCATTTCGTGCAATCGGACTGAAATCCGTGTAAAATTTTGGGCAGTTCCACAAGGAGATTCAGCGCACGGTGTTGGTCAGCGTGCCGATCCCTTCGATCTCGCACTGCACGGTGTCGCCCGGGTGCAAAAACTGCGGCGGGTCCATGCCCATGCCCACCCCGGCAGGGGTGCCGGTGGCGATGATGGTACCGGCTTTCAGGGTCATGCCCTGCGAAAGCTCGTGGATGACGTGATCGATATCAAAAATTTGCAGCTTGGTGTTGGAATCCTGCCGCAGCTCGCCGTTCACCCGGCTGCGGATGGGCAGCGCGGGCGGGTAGGTGTCGAATTCGTCGGCGGTGACGATGCAGGGCCCCATGGGGGTAAAGCCGTCCAGACTTTTGCCGAAATACCACTGCTTGTGGGCGGTCTGTACGTCCCGGGCGGAGACATCGTTCAGGATGGTGTAGCCGAACACATAGTCTTTGGTCTGCCCGGCGGGCACATCCTTGGCATCCTTGCCCAGCACCACAGCCAGCTCACACTCGTAGTCCAGCTTCTGCACAAGGTCGGTGTGCGCCTCGATGAAGCCGCCGTCCGGTACCGCGCGGCTGACCCGCTTGGAGAAGTAGATGGCGTCCTGATGCTGGGTGGAAAAGGCATCCGCAGAGTACTTTTCGGCTTCGTCCGAGTGCGCCATATAGTTGATGCCCAGACAGACCACGTCCTGCGCGGGGCAGGGGATGGGACTTTGCAGGGTGACGGCTTCCACCGGCAGCGCGGGGATGCCGCTGATGGCCAGCTGCAAACCGAACCGCACCTGCGGGGTGAGAAAGGGGATGGCGTCGGACAGGGTCTCGTAGGAGAGCCCCAGCCAGCTCAGCGGCCAGACCTGTGTGCCGTCCTGCGAGAGGATGGCGGGGTCCTCCACACCGTCCGGCAGGCGGCAGGTGACAAAACGCATACAGTCTCCCTCCTCTCAGTGCCGGTAGGCGATGGCGCTGCGGATGCGGTCGGCTTCGGCGTCTCCCGCCAGCTGGCGCACCAGCTCCAGCGCAAAGGGGATAGCGCCGCCCAGACCGTAGCTGGTGGTGATGTTGCCATCCACGACCACCTCGGTGTCCAGCACATGGGCGCCGGCCAGCTTGTCCTGAAATGCAGCGTGGGCGGTGGCGTTTTTGCCCTCCAGCAGACCCAGTGCCGCCAGCACGCTGGGCGCAGCGCAGATGGCGGCTACCTTTTTGCCCGCCTTTGCAAAGGCGGCGCAGGTGTCGGTCACCGTCTTGTTGGCGGCAAGGTTCGGCGTGCCGGGAATGCCGCCGGGCAGTACCACCAGATCTACGTCGGAATAATCGACCTCCTCTGCCAGCGCATCGGCGGTGATATGCACCTTATGGCTGCTCAAAATCTCCCGGCTGCCGGAAGCACTGGCCACCAGCACCTCCACCTTGGCGCGGCGGAGCAGGTCCACCACCAGCAGTGCCTCGCACTCCTCGGTGCCTTCCGCAAAAAATACAACAGCTTTTGCCATAAGAAAAACCTCCTGTTCAAATATCAAAAAGAAAAGCCGCGTGCCGCAGCTTTGGGCAATGCCCTTTTGGCGGTACGCGGCCTTTGTGTCAGTCAGCGGACTTTTTTTCAGCTTCCAGCAGCGCACGCAGTACACTGTCGTCTGCGCTCAGCACCCGGCTGACCCGGCTGATGATGGCGCTGGACGCACCGGTCTTGTCCATGATCTCGGTGTAGATGCACTTGTCGGCCAGCAGCTCGGCAATGTTGTAGCGCTGCTCCATTGCGCTGAGCTCCGAATAGCTGCACACGTCCTGCAGAAAACGATAGCATTCCTCCGGGGTCTTGAGCTGCAGAAAAGCCTGGTACAGGCCGGAGTTGCCGGTGGGATGATCTTTCGCCATGATAGTCTCCTTTTTTGCACAGAATGCCCGCAGACAGCGGCTTTATTACACTACATCAGTGTAGTACAAACGCGGATAAATTTCAATGGCTATTTTGTGATTTTTCGGAAATCAGCTCAGGGTATGCTCATACACCAGCTCGTTGCGGGGTACGGTGCCGTTTTCCTGCTCGGCGGGGCGCAGTTCGCGGTAGCGCAGTGCCTTGAAGAACTGCTGCACCGGCAGCGCCTTGGCGTGGATGGTGCACCACACCCGGCCTTTGCCCTCGCCCTTGGCCAGCCGCTCACAGGTCTGCACGATGTCCCTGCCGATAGCTTTGCCGCGGTATTCCGGCTTGAGGTACAGGTGCATCAGGTGCAGGGCGGTGTTCTCCATCTTCCACGCAAAGTAGCCGATGAGCTTGCCCCCCAGAAACACCAGAAAATAGTTCACGTCGTTGTCGATGTCCGTTTCAATGGCGTCGGCGCTTTGCAGCTCCTCCACAAGGGTGTCCAGCTGCTTTGCGGGGTAGTAGCGCTTGTAGACCTCGTGCCACAGCTCGCTGGCAAGGTCGGCGGTGTTGTGGATGTATTTGGCCTTTGCGACCAGCTTGTAATCAGGCTTCATAAAACTCCTTATACTTTTACGATGTAATCCGGCTTGCGGGGTGCGGCGGGCTTGGGCGCGGCGGCGGGGTAGCCCAGAATGCAGTGGCCTACGCCGATCCAGTCCCCCTCAATGCCCCACTTTTTCAGCAGTGCTTTGCCCTCGGCGGAGTCGAACTCCTCCCGGGCGCGGTTGATCCAGCAGCTGCCCAGCCCCAGCGATGCGGCAGCCAGCATCAGGTTGCCCATGACAAGGCTGCCGTCCTGCACGGCGCAGTTTGCGTGGGCATCGGCCAGCACCACCAGAATGGTGGGTGCGCCGTACATGGGGTCGCTGTCGGTGCCCATGACGGCGGCGTTCATCCGGGTCAGCTGGGCGCGGGTAGCGGCATCCTGCACGACCACGATCTTAGCGCTCTGGCGTCCCATAGCGCTGGCGGCGTAGGTGCCGGCCTCCAGCACGGCGTCCAGCTCGGCATCCGTGATCTGCCGGGGCTCGTAGGCGCGGCAGCTGCGGCGGCTGCGAATGGTTTGTAAAGTCTCGTTAGTCATGAAAGATCCCCTCCTTAATAGTGGATGGCTTTATTGTACCACAACCTGCGCCGGAGTGCAAAGTGCCCGCCGGTAAAAACCATCGGAATCAATTTCCGCTTAAAGGCTTCCCCCGTCCGGGGGAAGCTGTCACCGCAGGTGACTGATGAGGGCGCAGGCAAGCAGCAGCTTGCGGGAAATTACCCCTCATCCGCTTCACTTCGTTCAGCACCTTCCCCCCAAGGGGTGAAGGCTTTTGTCCTGAGGCAAGGTGCAGATTTAATTTTCGAAAACGTTTGCGGCGCAAAAACACGACAGAATGCACAAAAAACAAAAGAAAGATTATGGAAAAGCATTCTTGTTGCCAGCGGGCAAATCGGGTATAATAGGGCTACCATAGCGGAAAGGAGTTGTGCTCTATGGCAAAGGCATCGCAGGTCGTCATTATGGAGGGGGAATACTATATTATCAAGGCCCCCAACGGGAAGGTACTGGAAGTAAAGGATTTCAACACGGAGAACGGCGCCGGCATCCAGCTGTGGAGTTATGCGGGGCATCCGTGGCAGCAGTGGCAGTTTGTGGACGCGGGCGAGGGACGCTGGCGCATCCAGAACCGCTTTACCGGCAAGATGATCGATCTGGCACTTGGCGGCGTGGTGGAGGGTACATGGCTGCACCAGTGGAGCCGCACCAGCGGGCTGAGCCAGTGCTGGGCACTGGAGCCTACCCGCAGCGGGCGCACCCGCATCCGCAATGTGCTGGCGGATAAGTACATCGACCTTGTGGGCATGAACACCGCCAACGGCGCACAGGCGCAGATCTGGAACTATGTGGCGGGCGGCAATCAGGAGTGGACGCTGGAACGCATCGACCCTGACGTTGCCCAGACCGGCAAGCGCGCCGGGGAGGCAAAAGACCCCCAGCCCACGCCCAGCCAGCGCAAGCACCAGAACGATCTGGTGCGCAAGCTGAACAGCGCAGGCAAGGGCCGCGCCGGGCGCAAGGCATAAATCGAAAAACGCTTCCGCTGCTTTGCGTGGGCATCCGCAGCGGAAACACTTCCCAAAGGGCTGCTGCACAGCGTTTCATGCAGCAGCCCTTTCTTATGAAAAAAGATACGCGTATGCCGCCGCGCAGCGGCGGCATACGGTAAGCATTCTCGCCAGCTGGCGAAAAAACATCGGACAAAAAAGGAGAGCGACCCATGAACTTAGGCGCATTTATGGACCCGGAATTTCCCATCTTCAGCACCACCCTTTGCTATCTGGAGCGGGAGGACGCTTACCTGATGCTGCACCGCATCAAAAAGCAGGACGACTACAACCACGACAAATGGGTGGGCGTGGGCGGCAAATTTGAACGGTTTGAAAGCCCGGAGGACTGCCTTGTGCGGGAGGTGCGGGAGGAGACCGGCCTTACCCTGACGCGCTACCGCGCCCGGGGACTGCTGACCTTTGTGTGGGGCAACATGACCGAGTTTATCCACCTGTACACCGCCGACCGGTGGGAGGGCGAGATGATAAGGGGCGATGCCTGCGCCGAGGGAGAACTGCAGTGGGTGAAAAAGTCTGAGGTGCAAAAACTGCCCATCTGGGAGGGGGACAAGCTCTTTTTCCGTCTGCTGGAGGAAGAACACCCCTACTTTTCCCTCAAGCTGGTGTATGACGGCGACACCCTGAAACAGGCCGTGCTGGACGGAAAACGCATCGTATAAAAAAGTGCAAAATATATGGACTTATGGTGGGATGCAACTGTTTGGACAAAATAGACATAAAAAGAAAAGATTTTTCAGCACTTAAATCAGGACGCGTGCAGAAAAAACAAAAAATACTGACAGATGTGCCATCAAATAAGGACTTTTGGCGCATTTTAATGGAAAAAAGAAAAAACCACTTTCTTTTTTTGCAAAAATATGTTACTATTCTGTTACGGAACTGTGGACAGCCTGCAACCAGAGACTGTCTGTAAACACAAACATTCTTTAAGGAGGAATGTGTCTTATGATGAAGTATCTCCAGAAACTGGGCAAAGCGCTGATGCTTCCCGTCGCTGTGCTGCCGATCTGCGGCATCCTGATGGGCATCGGCTACGCTCTGGCTCCCGCTGTTATGGGTGCCGAGGGCGCAACTTCCGGCGCAGCATACACCGTCGGCTTCCTGCTCATCAAGGCAGGCGGCGCTCTGATCGATAACATGGCATGGCTGTTTGCCATCGGTGCCGCTGTCGGCCTTGCTGACAACGACGGTACCGCAGGTCTGGCCGGTCTGGTCAGCTTCCTGATGATGCAGCAGCTGCTGAACCCCGGCGTGGTCAGCGCTGTGCGCCACATCGAAGAGGGCACCGCTACCTACATTGCATACCAGAAGGTCGCCGGCAACTCCTTCATCGGCATTCTGGCTGCCGTCATCGGCGCTGCCTGCTACAACAAGTTCAAGGATACCCAGCTGCCTGACTGGCTGGCATTCTTCTCCGGCAAGCGCTTTGTTGCAATCGCTACCGGTCTGATCTCCATCGTAGCATCTGTTGTTCTGCTGTTCGTCTGGCCGCTGATCTTCGGTGCACTGGTCGCTCTGGGCAAAGGCATCGTCGGCATGGACGGCATCGGCGCAGGCATCTACGCTTTCCTGAACCGTCTGCTGATCCCCACCGGTCTGCACCACGCTCTGAACAACGTGTTCTGGTTCGACACCATCGGTCTGGGCGACCTGACCCACTTCTGGGCAGGTGAGACCAGCGCTGATGTGGGCTGGAGCCTTGGCATGTACATGTCCGGCTTCTTCCCCTGCATGATGTTCGGTATTGCCGGTGCTGCTCTGGCTATGGTCAAGACCGCTAAGAACAAGAAAGCTGCTATTGGTCTGGTCGTCTCCGCTGCAATCTGCGCATTCGTCTGCGGCGTTACCGAGCCCTTCGAGTTCGGCTTCATGTTCCTGTGCTTCCCGCTGTACGTTGTGTACTCCGCTCTGTACGGCATCTTCACCATCATCACCTACTACTCCGGTTTCCGTGCTGGCTTCTGCTTCTCCGCAGGCGCTACCGACTTGGTGTTCTCCGCTTCCCTGCCCGCAGCTGCTAAGACTTGGATGATCATTCCTCTGGGCATCGCAGCATTCTTGGTGTTCTACTTCGTGTTCTACTTCGCCATCACCAAGTTCGACCTGAAGACCCCCGGCCGTGAGGATGACGACGAGGAAGCTGAGAAGAAGGTCGTTCTGGCTAACAACAACTACACCGAAGTCGCTTCTGCTGTTCTGGCTGCTGTCGGCGGCAAGGAGAACGTGAAGGACGTTGGTTACTGCGCAACCCGTCTGCGTTTTGAGGTGAAGGATAACGCTAAGGTCGATGAGAAGGCCGTCAAGGCTGCCGGTGCTGCCGGTGTCATCCGTCCCAGCAAGAACGCTTGCCAGGTCATCATCGGCACCAAGGTGCAGTTCGTCTACGACGAGCTGAAGAAGATGCTGTGATCCTGCACTTCTGAAAAGAATGAACTGCAAAAGTCTGGTTGATTTTGCAGTATGAACCGGGCCGCCGGGGGCGGGGTGCACAGCGCCCCCTCCCGGCGGCCCGCTTTTTATGCACAGCGGTACAATGTTCACACAAAAGGACTTTTGAAAAAACACCCGGCGTGCTATACTGGGTGAAAAGCAAGAAGCTGTTTTCGTAAGCGGGGTGCGCCGAACGACGAGGATTTTTGTCCGCAGACAAGGCGATTTTCCGCAGCAATCCTTGGTGGATTGCAAGGGAAAGCAACGCAGTATGCGAGCAAAAAGACCGTTCGGGCGGTGTGCAATGCTTATGAAAACGGCTTCAAGGAAAGAACGAGGTGTTTTGTATGATCCTTCAGAATGCACTGGTCTATACCCCACGCCACACCTTTGAGCGCGGCACCATCGTCATCCGCGATGGCCGCATCGTGCCCTTTGCCGCCCCGGAAGAGGGCGAGGAGGTGCTGGACGCCGAGGGGCTGTACGCCCTGCCGGGCCTTGTGGATATCCACTTCCACGGGGCAATGGGCAAGGATTTCTGCGACGGCACCGAGGAGGCCATCCAGACGCTGGCTGATTTTGAGGCCAGCAAGGGCGTGCTGGCCATCTGCCCCGCTACCATGACCTACCCGGAGGAGTTTCTGAATAAGGTGATGGACGCCGCTGCCGCCCATAAAAACGGCAAGGGTGCCGACCTTGTGGGCATCAACATGGAGGGCCCCTTCATCAGCCCCAAAAAAGTGGGCGCACAGAACCCGGAGTATGTGCAGGGCGCAGACGCCGCCATGTTCCGCCGCCTGCAGAAGCGTGCGGGCGGTCTGATCAAGCTGGTGGACGTTGCCCCGGAGGAGCCGGGCAATCTGGACTTTATCCGGGAGTGCCATAACGAGGTGCGCATCTCTATCGCCCACACCTGCACCGACTACGACACCGCTGTCAAGGCTTTTGAAGCCGGTGCCACCCACATGACCCACCTGTACAACGCCATGCCCGGCATCACTCACCGTGCGCCCGGCCCCATCATTGCGGCCATGGAGCACGATGCCGAGGTGGAGCTCATCACCGATAACGTGCACATCCACCCCGCCGTGGTGCGGTTCACCTTCAACACCTTCGGGGACGACCGCGTCTGCCTGATCGCAGACAGCGCCATGTCCTGTGGCCTGCCGGACGGCCAGTACAGTCTGGGCGGACAGGCTATTACGGTCAAGGGCCCCCGCGCTACCCTGACCGAGCACCCGGACACCATTGCGGGCAGCAACACCTGCCTGTACGACTGCATGAAGCGCGCTGTGCTGGAAATGAACGTGCCGCTGGAAAGCGCCGTCCGCGCCGCCAGCGAGACCCCCGCCAAGAGCATCGGCGTGGATAACGATTACGGCAGCCTTGCCGCCGGACGCTACGGCAACGTCATCCTTGCGGATAAGGAGCTGAACATCAAGGCCGTCATCCAGAAGGGCGTCCGCATCGTCTGAGCTTCGTAAAAAAGGTGATGCCCGGCATCACGCTGTAAAAATATATTTTCCACAAAAAAGAGGCCGCTGCGCGATTGCAGCGGCCTCTTTGTGATGCAAAAAAATCAGACCTTGAACAGCGGGGTGCCGGGGGCAACATCACCCTCTGCCAGCATCTTCACTTCGTCGCCGGCGCCATCGGTCACGATGATAGCGGTGGCGGTGGGGTGACCTGCGGCGCGGACGGCGTCCAGATCCACCTTCAGCAGCGGAGTGCCTGCGGAGACCTTCTGGTTCTCCTTGACCAGAGCGGTAAAGCCCTGACCCTTCATGTCCACGGTGTCCATGCCGACGTGGATCAGCAGCTCGATGCCGTCGTTGCTGGTAATGCCAACAGCGTGCAGGGTGGTGGCGATCTGGGTCACAGTACCGTCAAAGGGGGCGTATACGGTGTCGCCGGTGGGCTCGATGCCGCAGCCGGGGCCCAGAATGCCCTGTGCAAAGGTTTCGTCCGGGATGTCGGCCTGTGCCAGCACCTTGCCCTGCAGCGGGGTCAGCACGGTCTTGCTCTGGTTGGTGAACTTAGCGGTGTTTTCGTCCTTGGACTTGCCGCCAAAAAGCTTGTCAAAAAAACCCATAAGTATCATTCCTTCCTGTCATCATGCAAGGGCGGCAAAGGTAACAAAATGTTTGCCGACCCTGAAGTGTTTACCTGTATAAAAAGATACCATATCGCGCACCAAAATGCAAGAAAAGCGGGGACTTTTTCTCCATGCTATCAGGGCAGAGGGCTCTGCCTTTTTACCGGGGTGCGGAACAGCAAAAAAGACACCGGCCGAAGCTGGTGTCTTTTCAGGTTCCCGGGGGCTGCCACGGAAGCGTCACTTCCCGGCGGGTCTGCCTTCCCCGCCTTTGGAGCGGTTCAGGGTGGGGTGGTGCTTCTCGATGGACTGCTGCTCGTGCTCCCGGCGGGTACGGGAGGTGGAGCGGCCGTCGGCCACCATGTACTCAAGGGTGCTGCCGCAGCCCTGAGCGGTGGGCAGCTTACCGCTGCGGATATGCTCCCGCATACGCCGGGCGAGATCGTTGGTCTCCCCGATGTATGTAATGCAGCCGGAGCCGTCCCGCATCCGGTACTCGCCGGGACTATTGGGCGGCCTGTGTCCGGCCCCGGTGGTGGGGTCGAATTTCCACGGGCGGCCTGCCTTGTAGATGGACATAGGATACCTCCTTATCGGTGGCCTCCGCGCCTGCGGAGGGGAAGTTCTGCGGTAGGAAAACTGGCAGGGAATGCGGGCTGCGGCAGATGCTGCGGCTCTGGGGAGCACTGCGCTTTGCCGCAGTACCGGCACACCAGACCGAGGTCGCCGGTCGAGGGGTTATAGCTGTAGGTGCGGCGGCAGTGGACGCACTGCCGGGTCATGGGCAGCAGGCTCATGCAGAAACCCTCCTTTCCGGGTCAGCGGCGGTCGCTGTCGTGCTCCCGGGCGTCCCGGGAGATCTCGGCTGCGTCGGACAGGGCCTTGAGCCCGATGGCGGCGAGGAACAGCCCGCCGACGGGCGGGGTGGTGGAGACCACAGCGGCCGTAGCCGCAGTGAGAAGCGTGAACATACGGACACACCTCCTTTCCTGCCGGGGCGCTCAGGCGAGCTGGCGCGCTGCGGCCTCGGTACCCTGCACGGTGCAGGCTGCCGCAGTGGTCCCGGCACCGATCAGGGTGCCGACAGCCGTGCCGGTGGCGACGGACGTGCCGGTGATGGTGGCGATGGCGCCGCCGATGGTGCCGCCCAGCGTTGCGCCGGCGATAACGGTAGAAAGAATAAACATGATAGACCCTCCTGTTGCAGATTACATGAACGAAAACGAAATGAGCCGGAACCTGCCCGGGAAGCTGCGCTCTGGCGGCTCCCGTGGGGGTGGCTCCCTTGACTGTGGCTTTATTATACAGCAGCCTGAATGGAATTCCTAGGTGACAAAAAACTTTATTTTTTGTTCCAATTCAGGTAGAGATATGCTATAATCGCCTTATAAAAGTACCGGTACGGAACGAATGCCTGTTTTTGAGCCTGCGGAGGTGCAAGATGCTGTTTTCGGAGCTTGAGGAAGTTCTGGAGGATCTTTCCAGAAACAAACAGCGGCTGACTGTGAGCCGCCATGCCTACAATATCCTGCTTCAGGATGACGAGATCTTTGAACCGGACAAAAAACAAAATCGCTCCGGCGGCGACCCCTCTTCTACACTGGTCAACCAGCTTTTCCAGAACCTTTACGAAACGGCGGAGTCCTCCATCTGGATGCGGCTCGGCGCGGAAAAGGAAAAGCTTGCCGAGTACTTCCATGGGCAGGAGAACGCCGAAGCCTGTACCGTGGCGGTGCTTGCACTGCTGCAGGAACAGCTTGAAGAAAAGGCGCGCTGCCGCCAGCAGGACAAGGGCTGCTCTTTTTTCGTCCGGCTCAGCAAGCCCGTGCTGGAAGCGCTTGCTTCCGATGAGCTGCGGAAGGATGCCGCGTTTTACGGCGACAAGGTCGGCAGCTACCTGAAAGCACTTCTGGAGGAATACTGCGCGCTGCCCTATGCGGAGCGGGAACGCATCTATTATAAGCAGCAACTGCAAAGCATCGAACTGGCCATCACCAGACAGGAAAAGCTCAAGCTTACCCTGAACAGCAGAAAAAAGCCGACCGGGGGCGCGGCTGCGCCGAACAATATCACCTACCTGAAGCCCCTGTGCATCCAGAAGGACACCGAGCAGCTCTACAATTACCTTGTCGGCATGACCTCGGCCCAGCCCGGCGGCCCATGGGGCATGGGGTGTGTCCGGCTCAGCTCCATTAAAAAGCTCAGCAGCCTGAAATGCAGCGGCTTCATCAGCGCTGACGACCGGCGGAAGATCGCAGAGACGATCCAGAAAAACGGGGTGCAGTACCTGCCGGAGCAGGGGGCAGGGCAGACCATCCTTGTCCGGTTGACGCCATCCGGGGAAAGAAAGTACCAGCAGATCCTTCATCTCCGGCCGCAGTACGCCCGGAAAGAGGGGGCAGTGTACACCTTTACCTGCACACAGCGTCAGGTGGAAAACTACTTTTTCAAGTTCGGCCACGATGCCAGGATCCTTGCCCCGCAGGAGCTGGCAGATAAATTCAAGCGGATGTATGAATCGGCGGCAGAGCAGTACGAGTGAAAAACCGCAAAATCCTTTCCCGCGCGGGCGCTAATTTTCACTTTACAAACGCCGCAAGAACCGTTACAATTACAATCAAAGCAATGCCGAAAGGCCGTTCGTTTTCATCCACCGTGCGCAACCGTTCCGACAGCGCCGGGGCTGCGCAGAACACTCTTATCAGGAGGTTTTTTGCATGAAAAAGATCACACGCCGTACCGTTCTTCGTGCCTCGGGGCTGGCAGCCGCCTCGCTGGCTCTGTCCGGCTGCGCACCCACCGGCAGCGCCTGTGTGGGTAACGGTTTTTCCGACTGGCTGCAGCAGACCCTCGGGAAGAGCGGCAGCGCTGCCTCTTCTGAAAGCACCGAAGCCGCTGCCCCGGACGCCGGAGCTGCGTCTGAAGCCCCGGCAGAAAGCGCCGACAGCAGCCTGCCCGCCTACAACGCCGACCCCCTTACCGGTGAGCCCCGCCGCAGCAATGGCCGCATGGTGGGTGTGATGGTGAACAACATCAGCAACACCCAGCGGCAGAACGCCCGCCCGCAGCGCGGCCTTGGCTCTGCCGACCTGCTCATCGAGAGCAAGGTGGAGGGTGGCATCACCCGCTTCTGTGCGGTGTACTATGACGCCAATGCCATCCCGGAAGTGGGCCCGCTGCGCTCCGGCCGCGACCAGTTCTTGCAGCTGCTCATGCCGTGGCAGGCGCTGTACTATCACGATGGCGAAAGTGCACCCTGCACCAAGTTTATCAATGTGTACAACTACTCCGGCCTGAACATCGGCGGCAAGAGCTACTTTGGTACCACCACCCATCCCCATGTGGCGCACCGCGACAGCCGCGGTCGCAATGTGGCGTATGAACACACCGAGTTCACCTCCGGTGCCGAGATCCGGCAGGCCGCTGCCAACGCGGGGATCGGGCTGCAATACCCCTACGAGAGCACCTTCTTCCGCTTTGCGGACTACCGCACCGGCGCAGAGAACAAGATGTCCGGCGCTGCCGCCGCCAAGACCATCAACATCGTGCACTCGGACAGCTACAAGACCACCTTCAGCTACAACCGCTGGGATCACCTTTACAAAATGTCCATGTACAGCCGCGCCGCCGGTGCCTTTGAGAACACCGTGGACGAGCTGACCGGCAAGCAGCTTGGCTTTACCAATCTACTGGTCTGTTTTGCGGGCATCGCGGACTACCCCGGCAACTCCGGCGGCGTGCAGCAGGTGGACTATGCGTCCGGCGGCGAGGCCTATTTCTTCACCCGGGGCGCAGTGCAGCGGGGCACATGGCAGAAAGCCTCCCCGGAGCACCCGCTCAAGGTCTATGCCGCCGACGGCAGCGAGCTGTGCTTCAACCGGGGCAAGACCTATCTGGCCATCGTGGACGACGACGAGTGGCAAAACTTCAACTATCAGTAAGGGGAGAAGCCCATGAAACGCAAATGGAGCCTGCGCCTTGGTGCAGCCGTGCTGTGCGCGGTGCTGCTGGGCAGCTGCGGGAGCACCGCCGCTGCGCCCGCAGAAAGCACCGCCCCGGCAGACCCGCTTACCGGACAGCAGCTGCTGTACCCGGAACAGCGGGCGGCGGCGGTGGTCATTGAGAACACCACCGGCAGCACTACCCAGTGGGGCATCGGCAGCGCCTCGGTGGTGCTGGAAGCCCTGACCGAGAGCGGCAGCTCCACCGAGCTGTGTCTGGTATACCCCGCCCTTGAAGCCATGCCCATCGTAGGGCCGGTGACGCGCGGGCAGGACTTATACTGGCGGCTGCTCAGCGGGCAGCAGGTGCTGCCCATCCAGTGCGGCAGCAGTGCGTACGCCAAGCGGTATCTGGAATACTATAACCTCCGCGCGGTGGACGCGCAGGAGGTGGGGCGCAATGCCTTTGTCAGCACCGGTTATAGCTGGAACAGCACGCCTTTGTGGCGCACCAGCGGCAAGGCGGTCGCCTCGGTGCTGGACAGCCTGAGCATCTCCACCGCCGTGAACCAGAACACCGCCTCCGGCAGCGAGAGCGAAACGGCAGGCGGTCTGCCTGCCCTGCTGCCCCAGCGGGACACCGGCCATCTGCCGGATGCAAACGCCGCAGATGCGGTAAAAGTGACCGTGAATTTCCAGTCCGGCGGTGCCACCGGCTTTGTCTACGATGACGCTCTTGCTGCCTACGGGATGCTGCACGCGGACGGCACCCCCCAGCTGGACGCCAACACCGGCACACAGGCAGCCTTTGACAACCTGCTCATCCTGTACAGCGGCTCTTCCCTGCGGGACGACGGCCACACGCTGGACTACGACCTTTCCATGGGCGGCGGCGTCTGGCTGAACGGCGGACACCTGTGGCAGGTCACATGGACGCAGGGCGTAGAGAGTACCCTTGCCCTCTACGATTCCAACGGCAAGCCGCTGGAGCTCCCGGCAGGGCGCAGTTACATTGCTCTGCTTTCCAGCCTTACCGGGCAGGAGCTGCTGGTGCAAAACAGCACCGGGGAAGCGCTGGTGGGCGCCGGTTGATCTCCGGCAACGGGACGATTTTAAATGCGCTCTGCGGGGAAGGTTCTGCTTGCCGAGGGATGTTCTCTTTTGGTGGCAAAAGAGAACCAGAAAACCACCAGCGATTTCGACGCGCTGGAGCCACGGAT